>CAIMLA010000019.1 GCA_903842085.1 uncultured bacterium
ATGTAGCAACACAAGTAACCGTTACTGCATCAGGAGGGACAATCTCAGAAAGAGTGCCTGGAGTACAGGTAGAGACTGAAGTTGTGCCATCGTATTGTTTAGAGAGAGTTAGGGTTGGAGGAGTGACGGTAAGTTGCTTTATTGTCTTTGTCGTAGTTGTACTGGGCGTAACTACGACTTCACTAACAAAATTAGCACTTACGGAAATATTTTTTTTAACGTTGCTATCGACTCTTGGGTTAACTAAAGAACCATCACTCCAGTTAAGAAAGCGATAGCTTGTATCGGGGATGGCCTTAACAATCTGTCCATTTTTATCAAAATCTACAACTTGAGAAGTCAGACCAGAAATAGAACCATTTTGGTTTGAGTAATAATCTAGCTTGAATTTTTCACTCGCAAATTTTGCCGTCACTGCAACATTATTGGTAACGTGTGAATCTGTTCTAGGGTTAGAAGAGACATTATCACTCCATCTGACAAATCGGTACCCAGCCTTTGATATTGCTTTTACTGAGGCTCCGCTTGCACCGACTCTGACTATCTGGGGCGACTGACCATCGATGCTGCCACTCGTTTCGGCCTTATAGTCCAAAACAACTTTTAGGGGCGCCTTGAAGAATAAACCTGTCCTTAAAATAAAAAAAGATAGTAAGACCAAAAAAACAAAGCCGATAAATATCGCTAGATTCTTACGATAAGAAGCCTTATTGGCCTCACGACTGATCCCTTTTCCTGAAAAAAAACTGCCTTCCCTCATAACAATTTCTTTCTCATCTTATTTACTTTTTATTATAAAATATTTTAGAAATTAGATTTAAGTAGCTGATTCACAAAGGTGTCAAAGCTAATAGTTATATTGTATACCAAATCTACAAATTGCAATATTATTATTTGATATTAAGGCCTTACCGATTTCAGTTATGTTCTGACTACAATTAAGGGAAAAGGCAAAATAAAAAAATCAATGAAAAGTAATATTAGTAACCTGAAGCAGAATCCCATAAATCGAACTTATGATAAAAAGTAATAAGGCAATTTTTATGACCAGTTTTTTACTAACACCTTGGCCGAGTAAAACTAGCAATGCTTCTCCGCTAGCAGCGGATAGCCCAGCGACAGCAGCTCCAAAAGTTATCACCCCCTTTGCATACAAAGTGGCGATCCCAACTGAAGTGGCACAACCCGGAATTAGGCCAATTAAAGCCACCGTTATCGGTTGAACGAAATGAAAAGAATTAAAGAACGGAATCAGGCTTTCAAAAGTAATATTGTCTTGTATGAAATTCAAGAAAAGCAAAACCGCGAATACAATTAGGATAATCCGGCCACCATGAATCAGGGCATGCTGAAACATTTTTTTGATAGTTTTATTGTGAGGGTGTTCTGCACAACAAAAATCGATGTGGCCCATGTTATGAATAGGATTACCAATCTTGGCCCTTTTGGTTATGGAGTCGATTCCATAACCTGCGATAATAGCTAGAATAAATTTTGCTAGCAACAGTGGTAGAAAATTAAAGCCTAAAGGGATAAAGACGTAGAGCGCTTCGTCTGAAGTGGCAATCAGAGTGGCCACAAATGTGCCCAAAGTCGCTGTTCCTTGAGCATAAAAAACGGCAGTTATGACGGCGACATTACAGCCTGGGATTAGGCCAAAGACAGCCCCCAAAAGGGGCATCAGTTTTCTTCCTTTTTTTAATTTTTGTTCAATCTTATTACCATAACGATGATTGATGTAATCAAAGATAAAAAGCAATGGTATGACAACCAAAGCAATTCTAATCGTTGAAATAATAGATTCTAAAATAAAATTATAATTCATTTTAATTATACTTTCGGCTATTTAGACTTTTAAGTCTTTGTGAAATTTCAAGCTCGGCGCCGTTTTTACTCGGCCTATAATATTTCTTTTCCTTTAAGCGAGGGGTCAGATAATCTTGATCTACATAACTATTGGGAAAATCGTGGGGATATTTGTAATCTTTGCTAAGGCCACTCTCTTTTGCAAATTTAGTTGTGGCGTTTTTAAGATGATTCGGTATTTCCTCAAGTGGTTCTTTTTGGACGTCGACGAGAGCCTCGCTTATGGCCAGATAAGACGCATTAGATTTGGGGGCGCAAGCTAAATAAGCCACACCTTGAGCTAGATTGATTCTTGCTTCTGGGAGTCCAATTCTCTCTACTGCTTCGAAACAAGCTAACGCCAAGACTAAAGCCATTGGAGCCGCATTCCCAATATCTTCTGAGGCAAAGACGATCATTCTTCGAGCAATAAATTTTGGATCTTCGCCCGATTCAATCATTCTGGCGAGCCAATATATCGCCGCGTCAGGGTCGCTCCCTCTCATCGATTTAATAAAGGCCGATATTAAATTATAGTGCTCATCACCATTTTTATATAAGCTAGGAATCTTTTTGCTCACGGCCTCATTTATTTTCTTATAACTAATCTTGCTTTTTGCCGGAGTTTGGTTGGCAACCATTTCTAAAGTATTTAAAGCTTTCCTGGCATCACCGTCTGAAACTTTTATTAAAAAATCGAGAGCCTTATTGTCGATGGTTAGCTTTTTTTCGCCTAGACCATTTTTATCATCCTTAAGGGCCTGGTGAATTATTTGTGCCAGGTCTGTCTCTGATAATTTTTTTAACTCAAAAACTGTCGATCTAGAAAGTAAGGCTGAATTTATTTCAAAGCCAGGATTTTCGGTAGTGGCTCCGATTATGACAAGTGTCCCCTTCTCAACGTGAGGCAGAAAGCCATCTTGCTGAGATTTATTAAATCGATGAATTTCATCGACAAACAAGATCGTAGTCTGATTATGAAAATCTTTTCGATCCTTGGCTTCCCTAACTACTCTCCTTAGATCATTAACCCCACTTGTGACGGCACTGAATTCTTCAAAATAGGAATTAGTATGAGCGGCGATTATACGGGCAATCGTCGTTTTGCCCGTTCCTGCTGGACCCCATAATATGATGGACGATAATGAGTCATTATCGATCATCTTATGGAGAGGTTTGTCTTTACCAAGTAAGTGTTCTTGGCCAAAAAAAAATTCAAATCCTGAAGGTCTAATTTTCTCGGCTAATGGCATTCCTCGTCGATTTTGTTGTTCAAATAAATTTTTCATAGAAGACTGTTAATCGGTTTTTTTCGGTTTTGTCCAAGTCGCATATTTGCAGTCTGGGTATTTCGAACATCCCCAAAAAAGTTTACCTTTTCTTGTTTTGCGTTCTACGATAGACCCATTATCACATTCAGGACATTCAAGGCCAGTTTCTTTTGGCGGAAGAGGTCGAGAGTTTTTGCATTCCGGAAAGCCGCTGCAAGCTAGAAATTCACCAAATCGACCATGTTTTATGACCATTGGCTTTCCACACTTTTCGCAAATTTCGTCTGTCGGTTTCTCGATTTTAACCTTTTCGATTGTATCTGTCGCCTTATCTAGATCTGATTTAAAAGGATACCAGAATTCACCAACGACTTTTTGCCACTTTTCTTTGTTTAAGGCAATATCATCCAATTCTTGCTCAATATGAGCGGTAAAATCAACGCTAACTACAAATGGGAAGTTAGCCTTTAGTAAATCGGTCACAATAAAGGCGATATCGGTTGGAAAGAGCCTTCTGTTTTCTATGTTGATATAGCCTCGATCCTGAATCGTCGACAAGGTTGGGGCATAAGTCGAGGGCCGTCCAATGCCGTTTGATTCAAGGTCTTTGATTAGAGAGGCCTCGGTATATCTAGGCGGGGGTTCTGTAAATTTTTGATCACCGAAAATCTTTAATAAATTACATTTATCACCGACCGATAGCGCGGGTAAAACATTTTTATCGTCATCTTCTTTTTTATCTTCATCCCCTTCTAGATAGACATTCAAAAATCCAGAAAATTTGATTGTTCGTCCACCAGTATGAAGATTATAATCACCTACTTTAATATCAATTCCAACCTGGTCGTAGATACAATCAGCCATCTGACTGGCCAGGGCTCGTTTCCAGATTAATTCATAGACTTTTAATTGATCTTTATTTAAAAAGCCAGCCAACGCTTCCGGTGTGCGCCAAAAAGAGGTTGGTCTGATTGCTTCATGTGCTTCCTGTGCAGCCCGGGCCTTTTTATAGGTTCTTTCAGTTGCTGGGACAAAGGCTGGCCCCATCTCTTTGCCAATATAGGCCCTCGCCTCAGCAATGGCCTGTTTAGAGATATTGGTTGAGTCAGTTCTCATATAAGTTATTAGACCGATTGAACCCTCTTGGCCGACGTTAATCCCTTCATACAATTGCTGGGCGATGACCATGGTTTTTTTGGCACTAAAATAAAGCTTTCTGGCCGCTTCTTGTTGCAGGGTGGAAGTAATAAATGGAGGGGCTGGGGATCGTTTGATCTCTTTTTTCTCAACCTTGGTCACGGGATAGGTCCCGATCTTTATGGCCTTTATGACCCTATCAGCCTCTTCTTTAGTATTAATAGTGAGGGGTTTGTTTAGATGCTTATTCACTTTAGTTTGAAAGGGCTCTTTAGAATCAGATTTTTCTAGGTCCGCTCTCATTTCCCAGTATTCAATCGGTACAAATGCTTCAATTGCTCTCTCTCGATCGACAACTAAGCGGACGGCGACGGATTGGACTCTGCCTGCAGATAATCCCTTTAAAACTTTTTTCCACAATAATGGGCTGAGTGAATAGCCAACCAATCGATCTAGAACCCTTCTGGCTTGTTGAGCATCGACGAGTCCAAGATCGAGATCTCTTGGCTTTTTTATAGCCGCTTGGATGGCTTCTTTTGTAATTTCATGAAATTCAATTCTTTGATATCTATCTTTTTTTAACTTCAAGGCCTCGGCGACATGCCAAGAGATGGCCTCACCTTCTCGGTCAGGATCTGTTGCTAGGATGATCTGGCTGGCGTTTTGGGCGGCTTTCTTCAACACGGTTATAGTTTTTTTGCTTCGAGTCGGGACAACATACGTCGGCTCAAAATTATTGTCAACGTCAATACTGGTGGACCCCTCTGGTAAGTCCCGAACGTGTCCATAAGTGGCGAGGACTTGATAACCTGGTCCCAAATATTTCTCTATGGTTTTGGCTTTTGCTGGTGATTCTACTATAACTAATTTATTCATAATTAATGATATATATTACTTGTTCGTGCTTGTACTGTCAATCGTTTAGCCGATAAGTTTTTCTTCTTCATCCTCTAACCTTTTTGCGGTCAAACATAAAACAATTTAACCGGCAAAGATAATGTTAAAACTTGCTTAAATCCAAAAGCCACAATTCGTTGATTATTATTTATAGAAAGCCAATAACTTGATTTATTTAACATCTTTTCCACAATCTAAATTAATATACTTGACAAAAGCAATCTTACGTGTTAGAATTTGGTGTCTTCAAAAAAAGGAGACTTTACCTGGTGTATTCTATCAGCAAGTGAACTTAAAAACCCTCCTTTAAGAGCTACTTGTTGATAGAGTTCTCCAGATAACCGCCAGCCATTAGGGTTAGGTCAAGTCGAAAGACGGTGTTACTGGAGTTTTGAAACTTAGATTATGAGGTCACGAAAGTGATCTCATTATCTTTTTTAGCATAAAAAATTAATTAATAATAGTAGACGTCGCTAGTTTCTCTTTGACTAATCTAACCAAAGATGGATTTTTTTAATGGAGTCTTCCACTATTTGGTCGATAAGGCCATTCTCAACTGAAGTGAATTTTTGTAGGACAAACTCCTCAGCGGGTAGTTTAGTGTTGTTCTTCAATCCTAATCTAATTCGACTTATCTGATTAGTCCCAAGAGATTGAAATATTGACTCAACCCCTTTATGACCAGCGGAACTAGTCCCCGTCGTTTTGATCTCTCCAAAATTAAGGTCAAGATCGTCATAAACGAGCAAGATCTTGTCAGGGCTAATTTTGTAGTAATTTGAGACCTTTAAGACGGCCTCTCCAGACAGATTCATAAAAGTCATCGGTTTGACTAAGACTACTTTTGAGCTATTTGAGTCAAAAAAGCACAGATCTGCCTCAAGTTTAGATTTTACAAACCGGAGACCTTCCAAGTCGGCGAATCTATCCATGATCATAAAACCAAAGTTATGTCTGGTTTGACTATATTTTTTGCCAGGATTACCTAGACCAACAACCATTTTCATAAATATATCTTAGACGTTTTTCTTTCTAAAAGAAATAGAAACTGGAGTCCCATCAAAGAGCCAATGTTCTCTAAGACGATTTTCGAGATAGCGTTTGTACGAAAAATGGATTAGCTCCGGATGGTTCGAGAAAAATATAAACGAGGGTGGGTTAACTGAGATTTGAGTAACATATTTTATCGTCGGAAAAATATTTTTTTGCTTTGGTGGAGTTTTCTTGGCCAAGTCCTCATGTAGTTTTGCATTTAATTCTGATGTATTGATCCTCAAAAAGCGCATTTTGTGGACGTTTTCGATTAAGCGAGGTATTTTATTAATGTTCTTACCGTCTTTGGCTGAAACGAAAATTACTGGGGCATAGGGTAAAAAATTTATCTTCTTCTTTAAATATAAAGTATAGTCTTGCATATTTTTTTCTTCGACGAGATCCCACTTGTTTACTATTAGAATAACACTCTTGCCATTATCGGCGGCATATCCAGCGATGTGGAGATCTTGGGCTGTCACTTTCTCAGGTCCATCGATAAGGATCAAGACTACTGTCGAGCGGTCAATTGCTTGGAGCGATCTTAAGACAGAATATTTTTCAATTTGCCCAGACTTACTCCCCTCTTGGCTCTTGCCAACCTTGCCTCTCTTCCTTATTCCGGCCGTATCCAAAAAAGTCATTTTATTACCGTTTAGAGTTATGGAAAAAGAAGCCGAATCCCGGGTCGTTCCAGATTTAGCAGAAACCAAAGCTCTTGATTCTCCTACCAAATAGTTCAAAAGCGATGATTTGCCGACGTTCGGTCTTCCTGCAATTGCCACAATTATTTCATCAGAGGCTTTGGAGTCACTGGCTTTTGTTTTGGTCTTTGGTATGTTTTTGGCGATGGCGTCTAATAAGTCCCCCGTTCCTCGACCGCTGATAGCCGAGACGGGGATGATTTCGTCTCCTCCGAGTTGATAAAATTCGTTTGAGAGCGATAAATCATCAGCGTTATCACACTTATTACAAGAAATTATATAAGGTTTATTACTTGAAAAAATTATTTTTCTGGCGGCCAGATCTTTCTCTGTCACACCAGTTTTTGCGTCTACAAGAAAGACCAATAAATCGGCTTCTTCCATAGCGACACTAACTTGCTCTCGAATGCTAATGTCTATGTCATCTTTGGGACTTGTCTCAAGCCCAGCGGTATCAACAATTAGGAATTTTTTGCCATTCCAAGAAGACTCACCATACAAACGATCGCGGGTCGTTCCCGACAAATCGGCGGTGATGGCTTCTCTTTTTCCAATCAATCGATTGAAGAGCGTTGATTTACCGACATTGGCTCTGCCGATAATGGCGACTTTTGGTAACATAGCTTTCCTTAATAAAGAGGATCAATTCTACCACACAAACTGGCTTTTAATCCAGTCTAAATATCCTTTGGTTTCCCCAAAGCGATCAGATGAACCGATTAGAACGGTCAAGATATTATGATTATCTTCCTGATATGACGAAACGAGACACTGGCCAGCTCCATTGGTAAAGCCAGTTTTGACTCCCACAAAACGATCACCTAGCAACAAATTAGTGTTAGTCAGAGGAACCGCTCTTCCTGCGGTCGTGTAGATAGTAAATGATTTTGTGGAAACAATCTTCCGAAACGTTTCGTTTGATAATAGAATACGAGCAAGGATTGCAATATCATTTGCACTTGAGTAATTTGATTGATCGTCCCAGCCGACTGGATTGCTAAAATGGGTCTCCTTTAAGTTGAGGGAGATCGCAGCCTGATTCATTGCTTCAACAAAAGAGTCTTGAGAGCCACTCACGTTTACAGCGATCGTTTGGGCCGCGTCACTGCCTGAATTTAATAATAAACCATATAGAGCCGACTCTGTGGTTAACTGCTCGCCAGTTGACAAGCCAGCTTGGCTATCGCCTTCTCTAACTTCAAATGGCGGGATCGTTATAACTTTATCTAAAGGAAGAGACTTGAGGGCAAGGTAAGCCGTCATCAATTTGGTTAGGCTAGCGACCGGTAATTTTTCATTTTTATCTAATGAATCTAAGACAAGGCCTGTATTTAAATCGAGAGCAAGTGTCGATCCTGAAGCGGTCGGGTAATGATTTTTCTGTATTTGAGTTGGTTGATAATTAATCGTTGTTCCCCAACCGACAGCTGAGACAGATTGATCCTTTTTTCCTTTATCCGGAGGAGAGATAAAATTAGAACTATTTGAAAAAAAGTCGATCAATTGTCCTTCAGGAAAGATTGTTCCTAGTATAAAAGACATAAATATAAATATGTTAATCATTTTTTAAGCTTACTATCTCCTCATTGGTTAGGGTTCGATATTGACCTGGTCGAATCTTGCCTAAGCAAATTGTACTGATTCTGATTCTTTCTAAGCTAATTACCTTTTTGTTAAAAAACGAAATCATTCTTCTGACTAGCCTTTTTCTGCCTTCATGAATAATAATTCGGGATCTATGTTCATCGATTTTTTCAAAAAAGTCAGCTTTGACAAAACCATCATCAAGATTAATTCCAGCTAAAAGCTGACTTATTTCGTCTTGTTTTAAAGAACTATCTGTTTTTATTAAATATTCTTTTTCTTTTTGATATTTTGGATGTGTGAGTTGGTAGGTTAAGTCACCATCGTTCGTTAAAAGGATCAAGCCACTCGTGTTCTTGTCCAGTCTGCCCACTGGCCAAACTGGTGGATTGGCTGGGACTAACTCAGAAATTAAGTTTTTTGCATGAACATCTTTTAAAGAGCTGGTGTAACCGATTGGCTTATTTAATAAATAATAGACCATTGTTGCTGGTGCAAGTCTTTTCTCATTAAAAAAAGCGGTATCTTTTTCTGGATCAATCTCGGTCGCGACGTTGACAATCACCCTTGAATTTACTTTGATTTGTCCTGACTTAATTAACTCTTCACAGGCGCGTCGGGAGCCTAAGCCACAAGAAGCTAAAAATTTATTTAGTCTCATTCGCCTTGTCTGTAAAAAGTTGGAGCTCTTCTAATTTTGGTATTTTTTTCTCGTCTAACAGACCAAAATATTGGACGAATTCCATCGTGGTACCATAGAGAATGGGCCGACCAATTGTTTCTTTCCGGCCAACTTCAGCGACTAACCCTCTAATCATTAAATTCCGCAAGGTTTGATCGGAATTTACTCCCCTGATTTCTTCTACTTCGACTCTTGTGATTGGCTGCTTATAGGTTATGATCGCGAGAGTTTCAAGAGCGGCGGGAGAAATGTCGTGACGGAGCTCCTCGTTTAAATATTTACAGACAAAACTGGCACAGTCAGGAGCCGTTACGAAAGAAACATACTCCCCTTTTCTTGAGAGGCAAATCCCTTTTTTAGCATATTCAGTTGTCAGATTGTTTAGAGTAATTTGGATATCGGAAACCATAAAACCAGTAATATGGGCAAGTTCCTTGACGCTGATCGGTTTATCGGCGACGAACAGGATGCTTTCGAGAGCTTTAGGTATTTTTGATTCCATAAGCTTATTTTACACGAAAAATGATAAAATCGGAAAAATTATTATTTTGTTTAAAATAAATCTCTTTTTGTTTTATCAGTTCGAGAACGGCTAAGAAGCTGACAATAATCTCGATTCTGTTGCTTTTTGAGATGATCTGTTTGAAGGTCACCTCCTTTGTCGTTTTGATTATTTGTTTAATATTTTCTTTGGTTTCACTCAAGGAGATCCTTACTCTCTCATAGGCTTTCTTTTCAATTTGTTCCGCTTCTACTTTGCTTATGACTTCATTAAAAATAGTCCACAATCTTTCCTTGTTAATATCTTTTGGTGGGGTAAAGGAGTGGATTTTTCCCAGTCTCTTTTTTCTGGAGAAAGCTCGTTCATTTTTTTCTAAAATATGAGACAACGCTTCCGCGGCATTTTTATACTTTTGATACTCAATCAAATCTTTTTCAAGATTCTTAATTTCTAGTTCATCTTCTTCGTTGAAAGTGTCAGGCAATAACTCTTTGGATTTTAAATACAATAACCTCGTCGCAATAAAAACAAATTCAGCTAAATCTTCTGGAGTGCCCTCTATCTTCCTGATATCTTCAAGATAAGAGTCTGTTATTTTAGAAAGTGAAATCTGGGTTATGTCCAGTTTGTTATCTTCGATTAGTTTCAGGAGCAAATCGAGAGGACCGTTATAAATTTCATTTTCGATAGAGTACATTATGGCTTTAGTCGATTAATATCTCTTGGGAAAAAACTGGCCTCTCGAACATTGTCCAGGTTTAACAGTCTCGCCGTTAGTCTTTCTAGGCCGATTGCTAGACCTCCGTGCGGCGGCATTCCATATTTAAAAATGCTAAGATAATCTGAAAATTCTGAAGGGTCCATTCCTCTTGCTTTCATCTTCTTAAGATAATCATCATATAAATGGAGTCTTTGGCCTCCAGTTGTAACTTCAAGGCCTCTTAATAATAAGTCGAAGCTCAACGTCTCCTCTTTATTCTCCGGGTCATCATAAACGTAGAAAGGGCGTTTTTTGCTTGGGTAATGGGTCACAAAAACAAATTCACTTCCCAGGTGCTCTTTGGCATATTCACAGATTAATTTTTCGTGCTTTGGTTCCAAATCAGGAGCGCCCAAACATTTTTCGTGAAATTCTTTTTCTAATATTGCCTGTATTTCTCGAAGTCTTAGTCGGGGGATCTTCTTGGTCATCTCTGGTAGTTGAATATCCAAAAGTTCGATTTCTGCTCCACGCTTTTCTCTTAACCGAGCGATCAGACTTTGAAGAAAGTCTTCCTCCAGATCCATGATATCTTCGTAGCTATCGATAAAGCCCATTTCAAGATCAAGGCTCATATATTCATTGAGATGACGGGAGGTATTATGTTTTTCAGCACGATAAATATAGGTTGTCTCAAAAACTCTTTCGTAGACTCCCACCATTATTTGTTTATACATCTGAGGGCTTTGCGATAAAAAGGCTTTTTTGCCAAAATAATCAACTTTAAACATCTCGGCTCCACCAGTCTCTACTCCTGAAGAAACAATCTTGGGGCTAAACACTTCTGTGAAATCTTGACTCTTTAAATAGTCTCGAAACTCAGAAATTATTTCTGATTGAATTTTGAAGATGGCCCGTTGTTTTAAGTTCCTAAGGGTTATGGGGCGATTGTCTAAGAGGGTGTCAAGATTAACATTCATTTCTTTTTTGTTAATGGCAATGGGAATATCTTCTTTAACCGGCGAGATTATTTCGATAGTGTTCACTTTTATTTCTGCGCCATGAGGGGCCCGTTCTTCTTTGGCGACCTTTCCTGATATTTTGATAACCGTTTCCGTGGTGAGGTCTTTCAGCTTGGTATTCTCTGAGTCCTTTTCGATAATTGCTTGAGCGATGCCATGACGATCACGTAAGACCAAAAAGCTAATCCCACCTAATTTCCGGAGTTTGTGAACCCAGCCGAGCAGGACAATCTCTTTTCCAATATAATCTTTTATTTCATTTGTAAATATTTTATCCATACTTTCTCCTAACGATACCAATTATAACGATAAACTAGATTTAGGTAAACAAAAAACCCGCTCGTTAATAAGCGGGCTTTTAGTTTGAATCACTTTATTCAGCCAGCATCACCTTTACTTTTTCAACAACATCCGTTAATGTCACCTGGGATTTTACCAAGTAATCATCAGCCCCTAAATTTTTGCCCTTTTCCATATCTGATGGTTGCGATAACGCGGTCATAATGATAATCTTACTGTCTTTTGTTTCTGGTGTTGTTCTGAGGATATCTAAAACATCAAAACCACTAATCTTTGGCATCATGACATCAAGTAATATAAGATTTGGTTTCTCTCTGACTGCTGTCGTCAGGGCCTGTTCCCCGTCTGAAGCCGTTACAACCTCATAGCCTTCGGCCAAAAAGCGGGTGGAGTAAATATCCCTTAGCGCGGCATCATCTTCAACTAATAAAATTTTTGACATTTTCCCCTATCCTTTATTGTATTTTAATTCATACTTAGTGGTATTGTAAAGTAAAACTTTGTGCCTTTGCCGACTTGGCTCTCAAGCCAGATCTTTCCACCCGACATTTCTATTATAGCTCTTGTAATAAATAATCCTAGCCCCGTCCCGCCATTCTCTCTTGTTTCGGTGCTATCAACCCGATAAAATTTCTCGAAAATATGTTCTTGCGCATCTCCTGGTATGCCCAGACCAGTATCTGAGACACAAACAGTTGCAAAATCACGATCATAACTAATAGACATAACGACTCCGCCCTCTCTGGTGTATTTCACAGAATTTTCGATCAGATTGTATAGGACCTCCTGAATTTTGTCTCGATCGGCATTAACATTTAAGGAGCGACCGATTGCTCTCTCTCCGGTGAAGGCGGGGTTTTCTATTTCGTTAATTTTTAAATACAATTTTTTGTTATTGGCTAAATCTTGTAAGGATTCGACTGTTTCTGAAACCAAATCATGAAGGCTAAAGACAGTTTTGTTTAAAGCCATTTTAGAATTTTGAACTCTGGTGACAGTTAAAAGGTTTTTCACTAAAGTGGACATTCCAAGGGCGGTGTTGTGAGCTTTCTCTAGATACTCTTTGGCTCGATCATCGGTTTTGCATATTTTGTCATTTTCTATAATAGAGATATAGCCCTCTAGTGCGGTGATGGGGGTTCTTAGTTCATGTGAGGCGGTCGAAACAAACTCATCTCGCTGCCGCTGGATCTCTTTTCGCTCAGTTTCGTCTCTAAATATGCAGACCGCTCCAATATTATGCCCCGCCTCATCTTTTAAGGGGGTGTACGAACTAGATATTTCGACCGTGTTCTTATTCTGATGATGGAGCAAACAAGTATCTTCTCTGGTGACATAAGCGCCAGTTTGCCAACATTTAACGACGGGACAGTCATTTTGACAGACACTGACGTCTTTATCATTTTTTAAATTCAAGATCGACCAACATTTTAAGCCAGTCACCTCTGATGATTTCCAGCCGGTTATTCTCTCAGCGGCCGGATTTAATAAAGTTAAGTTTCTTTCAAAATCAACAATATAAACCCCGTCAGCAATTGCGTCTAATAAAATCTTTTCTTGGCTTTTGTGAGAGCTGTTTCCTTGGCTAATCTCTTGTAAGGTTTTATCATCATTGGATTTTACTTTCTTTTTTTTCAATCGATAAAAAAAAACAACACCGACCATGATGACGACTACAGCTATAATCAGGAAAACCCACAGAAGCATAAAACCCTCCAATAAAATTGTACAACAAATAATAAATAAAGTTTACTAATTTGGCTTAGTCGAAAGACCGTATTCAAGCATTGTGGTGGCATCACTCGTCGAGGTTTGAGCGGCTAGATAGACGATAATTATGCGTCTACCATCTCGACTGGCAACACCAATATAGGTATTTTTGGCGATATGAGTATAGCCAGTTTTTGCGCCTTCCATACCTGGGTAACTGGACAGAAGTTGACTTATCTGATACCAATAATGGGATTCGTTGTGATCTGTTGCAAAGACGCTATAATCATCTTTCCGGCCGATATAATTTAATGTTTCTGGTTTTGTCATGATGGCGTATCTTGTAATAACGCCCATATCATAAGCACTAGAAAACTGATCCAGATCATTTAGCCCATTGGGGTCTTTGAAGAGACTATCCTTCAAGCCTAGATAACGGACTCTCTCATTCATTTTTTCAATAAATTTGGTGCGTCCGCCGTCATAGCATTCAGCCAAGACTTCAGCGGCATCATTGGCTGAAATCATCATCAAACCGTAGAGTAAATCCTCAACTTTGATTTTTTCACCAGGAGTCATCGTAATTTTATTAGGCTGAGTACTCGCCGCTTGCTCAGAAACAGTACAGAGTTTATCTGTTTTAATATTTTCAAGAACGGTTATGAGGGTTAACATCTTCGTTATGCTAGCCGGTGGCAGTTTTTTATGCTCGTCTTTTGCCATAATCAGTTGGGAAGTGTTTTGATCTATTATAATGGCAGATTCAGCGGTTAGGGTAATGTTGGCCGGGTTATCTTTAAGCCAATCATTTTTCGGCTGATAGCCGGTGTTGACAGGCGCTACTATTTTATGGCTTGCTAAAGACTTACTAACAATATTATTAGGGTCAGTTTTTTTGTATTCAAGAAAAATAAAAAAAAGTCCAACTATCAAAACTAAGATTAACAGAACAATAAATACTTTTTTGTTTTTTTTGATCTTTTTCATAATTTATACTGATCGAATCGCTTTGATTTACGATTAGGGCCATTTGACCTCGAGTTCTATTTAATCTTAAAAAGAACTTAAAAGCAAGGCTAATAGGCAAATCTTGCTAATATGCTGATTTGGCCACTTTGATAAGTTCGTTCTTGCTAAGCCTAGCGTCGTCTGTGGATATGACTGAAACGTATACCCCATTTTTTTCAAAAGTTAATATCTTTCTATGTAAGCCGTTTTCTCCATAACTATCAGCGTAATAATACGGCACACCGTCAATGATCTCTTTTTGGTATCCCGTTAGATCAGGCGTTTTAGTCGTTTCAAAAATGGGCATAAATGTAGCTAAGTCATTAGTATCGCCAAAGTGCGAGAGCCCAACTTGATTTTCTTCTATAGATATGGTTCCAGTATGCTTTATCCCCTTTGGTATATAATCAAAGTATATTGGTTTTTTGCCCAATATTTTTTCAGCTTTCGAATTGCCAATAAAAGGGGTTTCATAAGTTCCAACATAGGCACTCAAGACGAAGCACATTATGGGAATAATTAATAATAAACTAACAACGGTTACGAAAATTCTAGTTTTCTTGCCTAAAGCTTTATTATCGATTTCATTAAACTTTTTGTAGTTAACGACAAGAAAAAGAGTGACCAAAATAAGGAAAACCGCTGAAATAATAACTGTTATGTTTACATTGTAATTAGGGATGGCCTGTTCGGTCATGCCACCTAAGGCATTTAGCTTTAAAATAAATAAACTTAATGAATAAGCTATTAGGTAGCTACAGACTAACAATAAACCGTTACTTATGTTGCCTAACCACCAAGAAGCTCTTGTCATTTTTCTGATTTTAAAAATCATATAAAAAAGAAATGCAATAATACTGCCAATTGGTATTAAGGCTAAAAACATCCAAGGAGATATTTGATAAACAAATGAAACATCTCCGCTTAAAGATCCGAAAACAATTAATATTATCAAAAAAGAAATAATATTCAGTAAGAACCATAGAAAATTAATAATAAACCAAGCTGATAAAATGTTTTTTATAATTCTGTGTTTTGGCTTCTCTTTTTTTTTGAGCATTAAAATATGATTGAGAATCAGATGTCGTCACCCAGTTGTCAAGGGTGTTGTTATCTGCTTTCTGAGACGCAGTGGGGCTTGTTGACTGCCCTTGGTTATTGTTCGTAGGGATTTGGGCAATAGGAATTCTAGAAAGCTCTGATGCTGGCCTATTTGGCTCATGAAAGGCTTCACGGTTAATCTCTGCTGTCGGTTCCATCGGTTTATTGATTTCAGAGTGTAATTCATTAGGCATAGATTTTCTTTTGTTACGTTTTAATTATAATCATAAATTAAACAAATAAAACCATTAATTTCTTATCGTTTGAGTACAGTCGAGAACTCTTTTTAATACAGACCGTGATCGTTGAAGCATTGAGTGTATTTTTTGTCCATATTGGCGAGATGATCTACCAGCCAATTTTCAAGAAAATCCAACAATTCAAAAGCAAAATTAAGAGAATCTGTATTTTTACGACTGAGGAACTCGCTGACTCTTTCCTTAAGTTTATTATGTTCCATTTTGTGTTCGTCGGTACCGTCGTAATTGAATTCTTTGAAATATTTTTCTTCTGTTTCAAAATGAGTCTCAGCATAAGAAACAGGCTCGTCTATTATTTCTGGGATTCGATCAGTCTTATTTGATTGGATCTTTTTGTAAAGAAGATTCATAATACCCACAAAATGTTTATGCTGATCATCAATTAGCTTAACATTTACGCTATAGTCTTTTGACCACTCGATATATTCCATTCTTCCTTCTTAATAATATTATACTATAAGTCAAAAATTTTGTTTATAAAAAAACAAAAGCACGAGCGTTTGTGCTTATCATAAGCCGCTAGGGCTTATTATATTATGTAATCTTCTCATTTATCAGGCTGTCATCCGTCTACTAAACTAAAAATGATAATTATGGATAAAGTCATAACTATCATTTTGGTAGTCCCAATGCACTTTCTTTCGAACACCTTATGGAGTGGATTACTAAGCTGATGGAGGCATATGGGACCGATTGATTGTACTTAGATGTCCAAGGATTTAAGCTTCACAACCTTCATAATACTATGAAGCTTCTCAATTGAAGTGTTGACCTCTCCTCGTTCGATCTTGGCGTAATAGCTAATATTGATACCTGATTTCTCAGCTACATCAGCTTGGGTCATACCGACTTTTTCTCTGGCCTGCTTTATCTTACTGCCAAAATCTTTGCGAACTTTCTCATTGATCATGGCGATATTATAGCAATATTTTCCAATTACCGCCAGACTTGGTATAATTATCTTGTTAACGAGAGGAGCAAAATGGTAGATATTGAACAGATTAGAAAGACTCTTGGTAAAAAAGCTGATGGCATTTCTGACGAGAGACTTTTAGAATTTCACGACAAATTCACTAATACTGCAGTGGGCGCTGTCGAAAAATATGAAAAAGATACCTATGGGATTACGCTTAAAGAGCTAACTGAAGGTACGGAAAAGGACCGGTTTCTTAAAATGTTTAGTTATTATTCAGACAAGTTTGTTGCCGCTATCCCAATTGACATCCGGGCTAATATTGATTGGCGGATCTACTCCGATGATTTTGCAGAGTTTGTGAAAACCGGTAAATTGCCCAGCAACAAGTCGGACAAAGAATAAATCTAACTTATTCTCGTTGCATTCTGAGCTAGCTTTTTAGCTTTCTCTTACGCACTAATGACTTCAATATTATCAAAGTACTGACCACAATCCTCACAAAAAAATACCAGTTTCCCGGAAACTCTTATCATTTCATTATTACGTTTAGGACATTTCATTTAGTGACTCTAATATCGGGGCAGATTTAGTAGGTTATCTTGCCATTCCCCATCCCTATGAGTCCGAACGTAAGGTGGGTTGGCTTTAACCACCTCAACCATAACCCTAGTTTCCGTCGGTGCATCGTATACGTATGCTTTTCCTGGGTTATTGACCACAAAGGTTACTATTTGTGCCCTAGTTGATTCGTACTTATCGCTTATCAAGTCTGGATCAGCCCAGATCATCTTAGCTATATGCTCGTGCTTTTCACCACCTTCTAAGTGGATTTTCAGTATGCGTCGTTTCGCCATTTCTCGCTCCTTTCATCAGTTAGTTTTATTTTAATGTCTCAGTATTTTCTAACGTTAGTTTTTTCCTTTCGGACCATTTAAAGCCTTCAACAGGGAAAATAACACCAACGTCAATTGGACCGCCCACTCCTGGCATGTCTCCAGGCATCATTTGGATGCCATCAGAGAATCTCTGGATTGCAGACGTCGTCTCTATCATTAACTTAGCAAAGTCTACCGCATCCAATAAAGTCATTGTGCCCCAGTTAATGATATATTCTAGGCCCATAAGATCGTTGAGGACTTTCTGGTCGCCTAATGCGGCCTTAGCAGCCTGAAGGGACTCAAGTTGATCTAACCTGGGGTCTCTACCTAAAACTACCCTTGTGATTACGTCTGTCTGTCCTGTCCAGTTCGCCCCATATGAATTCTGCGAGTTATGCTCTCTAACTAGCTTCACTGATCCGGGTACGTAAGCATTATAGACCGACAGTTCGGGCTTCCCGACTCTTTCTTCGTCATACCCAGCTAGTATTAAAGCAATGGGCATTATGTTGCCTCCAACCGTTTGAATTTGACCCTTATTGTCCGTGAACTCGATAATAACGGCATCTTTGTTGGGACTTTGTTGAGTACTTTTTACCTCACCGCCCATGGCCTTAATGTTCTGTTTTATCTGTTCTTCTATTTCTGATAGTTTTTTTGATGGTTCGTATATCGATTCCAAGTGCTTGTGAAGCTTTTTAGCAACAGTTTGAACGGTTTCCGTCATATTCAGTTGCTCTAAAAAGTCATTGATATATGTTCCAATACCTCTTGCTCCTTCTTCGGGCTTTTTGGAGTCTAAAAGAAAAG
Organism: uncultured bacterium; assembly: GCA_903842085.1. Taxonomy (GTDB): domain Bacteria; phylum Patescibacteriota; class CPR2; order UBA1875; family CAIMLA01; genus CAIMLA01. The sequence continues at coordinate 18,360 of CAIMLA010000019.1, forward strand.
CTGGACCTGCGACTGTCAATCCTATCCTTTCGCTTACTTTGAAAATCTTAGTTGCAGAGTCGCTACCAACTCTACTTGCTCCAACCATATTCCTGTAAGTTTGTCGCGAATCAGCAGCAAGGATAATACCCTCAGGCGTTGTGATACTTAACGTTAGTGACATAATTTCTCCTATCTACTTCCATCTAGGTGGTTATTATTAAAAAAGATGGTAGAAGTGTTGTTTGTGTTTATATTATTAATTTTCTCAAGCTCACGTTTGATCAGTGCTTTTTGTGATATTTCTATGCCCTGTCTTTCTCCTTTATGTATCTTAATATAACTCTTTCTCTCCAGTGCTGACAGTAAGTCCGACACGGTCTGGTTGGATGTTACCTTCATGTACTTTTTCATCTCTGAATATGTAGGAGCTTTACCGGTATGTGAGATTGTCTCCCTGATAAAGCCGAGCATTTTCATTTGTTTGTTCGTAATCACAACTAAATAATACCGAACAACTCGTTCGGTGTCAAGGGCTTAATGTAGATCTTCATTATTTGCCTTTATTTAATTTTTCCAAAAATTCCCATATTCTTACCATAGCCATAGTATCTAGGCCGCAATAATCCCAGAGATCTTTCAAAATTTTCTCTTTTTCAAGCGGTCTTTTATCGTCTAAAACAGCCTGCATCCATAATCTTTGAGCAAGAAGACCGTCTGATATATCTAGATCCTTATAGCTTAACTCGGGGGCAATAACTGGCAATACATCTTTGATCGAAGCACTACCGCCAAACTTTGCATCAACATAACAATATTCAAAGAACGGCATCATTAAATCAATGAACCTTTTGTTAAGCTTTTCGTAATAATCTGCAAATTCTGGGTGAATTTTGCCCATGTCAGTGTTACAGCCCTGTTCAAACTTCATGTTCCAAGCAATTATGGTACCTTTAGGACCGATGTTTTTTATTAGGGATTCGGTTAAGGGTTTGATGGGATCACTTTTTTCAGAATGTAGATACTCAACATGTTTTAGTTCAGCCCCAGGCTTTTCCAGAACGTGAAGTGAGTATTGGAATGGAATTTGTTTGTTTGGACTATAGCCGTCGAAATATGGGATAACACTTCCAAGAGTCTCGTAATCTAGAAAATATATTGGGTATTTTATCTCGGCGAGAAATTGAGCTAGTTTCTGTTTATCGATTAGTACCTTATCCTCTTGAACTGACTTAACTTGCCATCTCTGTTTATCGGAGAGTCCTTCAAAATCAACAGGGATATCCGTAAGTTTAGTAATCGAAGCTTCTTCCAGCTTTTTGATTAGTGTGGCACTAGGGTTATACAAATCATAAATGCTGCCATCACCCGGCTTGATACCTTTAAGGAGTTTGTAAATCTTAATCCACTCAGTTGTGCAATTGAGGCCACAAAGCGATGGTGTGGGATCTGGCATGTTGGGTGACTTTGCCGTTTCTAACGCTTTCTTGATATTTTCTCTTGTAGCATCAATCCGTTTTTTAACTTTTTCAGTTACATCCACCATAGTCGCGATTTCTGCGGGTTTAACCTCGCCATTCCTTACATATTCCCGGTTCACATGTATGATATTAATCTTGTTTACTTTGTAACCTGAGTCTTCTAGAACAATAGCTTGGAAGGCTAAATCGTGTTCATGGTTTGTTCTAGGGCCGGTAGATGACTTAATCTCAATTAGATCTACCTCATCTTTACCTACAAATTGAATCACATCGAAAATACAGGTTATCTCACCAGTCTCGAAGCGCCCTTGGAAGATGGTTGTTGCCCCAGACATAATTGCTTCACGGGTCCTTTGCGGAAGATCCAGATACTCTCGATAGCCCTCCCAGTTTAGCTTGATGCCGTCGGGAAACAGCTTCTCAGCATATGATTCGAATAGATAACCAGCATCAAAGAGTGCTTGGGTTGCGTCATCGACTTGAGGTAAGAGTTTTGGATTGTTCTTTTTGATCCAAAGCCAAGCAGGATGCCGAAGATACAACATATAGTCTGATTTTGATAATTGGATTGGTTTACCCATGTTAAGCATTCTCCTTATCCAGCACATCCTGCAGTAAGACTCTAAACTTCTGATTCGCCTCGTTTATTTGGACCATGAAGCCGACTCGACCCTTGAGACTCTGGAGGTATGCGGCTTTGTCTAGGTCTGGATAATTTTCCGCGATATAGCTATCAACCCCATACTTTTTGAGAGCTATAAGCTCACTTCGAAGTTTCTTTTTATATTCAGCATCTTTATTCGGGGAGGTATTAATCACCAATCCAACGCTTTCTTGTTTCGACCTGGAATCAGTATGCTTAGTTTTTGTCTCGTTAAGATCGAATGGAGAATACTGGAATATTTCAGCGATTTTCTTTTCCAGCTTTTTGGTATCATAATTTCCTGAAATAGTGAGGTCATCAATCCAAAAAGAAAATTGGAGTCCATAGGGCGCAAGCAGCTTTTCGAGACGGTTGTTGATATTCAGTAACACCAAGCCTGATATTTTGGGGCTGGTAAGAAAGCCTTGTGGGACACAACCGTTTGCCGTTGTTAACCTGGTTAGCAATCGCGCAATATCAGCAGTGCACTCTTGGGCAATAAAAGCATCATAAACTAGCCCGGATTTAATACTGGGGAAGAAACCGCTGATATCGTAGTTTGCTACATATCTTTTATTTGCATGAAGTGACGCGTTCGAAACAATCGATTTACCTTTCATCCCGCCCTGGATTGAGCTGGGAAAATCAATGCGATCTAGCAGCTTGTTAATTCTTTTCTGGATTACGCGAAGATCCTCGTGCGGATCAGTAAAGTCACGGGGTTTGCCCTTCTTATCTGGTTTAGAAAAAGTTGAGTACTCATTGTCAAAATTATCGATAATACGATTTACAAATTCCTCAGACAGTCCAAGCTGCATAAACAGGTGTTTCTTTGATCGAAGTCGGAGCTTTTTGCTTTTCTTCTCCAAATACTTACCGACATACTGGTGCTTGGTTTTTTCAATTAGAACTTCAAGATCATTTATTATGGTCTGCTCTTCAGGGGTTTGTGCCTGAGGGAGCATTTTATCCCACAGCAAAACGATTGTCGGAATTGAGTACAATTCGGCAATCTTTTTTAAGAACTCAACGCTAGCGACCTTCTTATTATTCTCAAGCTGGGATATATAATTTTTTGTTACACCAAGCTTTTCAGCCAAATCGTCTTGGCTGTGGCCGCTGTTAGTTCTAGCGATTTTGATTATTTCACCATTTGTCATATGAGATGCCTTTCGGCAGTTATTTATTATGGAACTGCTCGCTATAGCCCTAGAATTATCTTTATAATCAAAGATAGAAATTCTGAGACTGAACCGAAGAAATCTTTACTGATACTGTTACTGTGTAACAGCTTGACCAGCAAAATACTGATTCGCATCGATTCTGCGAGCAGGCCGAGGGCCCTATAAGTATTCTTATCCTTTGGTATCTTTGCGGTTGGTGACTTTCTAGATTTATCCATATTACTCCTGACTGATTTAATGTTTGGTAATCATGGTTCCACAAAGCAAGAGGGGGTTGAAGGACTCTCAGCTCTTTATTCTCAACCTGATTCTTGCGAAGCAGATCCATGAAGAAAACATGTTTTGCCTATGAACAACCAAGCAAACCATGTAACGATACCACTGGCAAAACGGATATGCCCAGAAGTACAACTCCAGAAGGAGTGAGGTAAAAAACCTCTTCAAAAAAGTCGCGAACGACTGTCGAGAGCCCATTACTTATATAGGGTTGTAAAAGAGCAAAGATAGCAGTAATGCTATCCAAATCATTTTAGCAAAAGTTAACCATATTGTCAACTATTATCTTTCTACAGAGTGGAGATATTCCTTGGTTGGCAGTAGGAAGTTAAAGATTTCGTTCATTTTATCGGTCGGCAACGAAAGGCATTTTTGCATGAAGCTGAAAAGGATTTTCTTGACCTCGTTTAGCACCTCGATATTCTCAAAAATAGCATAGTCAGCATCAGCGATCCCCTCAGACGATTGCAGGTGGACTTTATTTCTAAGTTCTTTGAGTCGTCGCAGCTCATTGCGGTAAAACATCTGACCCAAACCGTAAGCATTCTTCTGTTCAGCCAGCCTGAGTGCCCTGGAGAATTCCCAGATATCATTCTTGTCCGCCTTCATGTCCAAAAGCTTCATATACAGCAGGCATTCGATAATCTGGGAGGTGGTTAATGTAAATGTTTTAACATTTTGAGCCCGGAGGACGGATGTCAGATACTGTTCTTCGAAGCAACGGTTTATATACTCTAGATACTGGAGGTTATAAGCAATGTTTGAAAAAATCGAGTATTTCGGGTCTGAGTCTTCGCATTTATAATCACAGACTCGAGACAAAATCACTTCACGCCATTCACCAATAGGACGTGGAAGCCACTTGTTTTCTGATTCCTGGCCGGTACATTTAGCGCAGAGAGATTTAGTCACTAAAATCTCCAAATCTTGACTGACAACTTGGCAACCTTCTTTGATCTTTCGGTAACTGAATCAAAATTGAAGCCGTCATTTTTAGCTAGATCGGTAGTAATTTTGAACTCGGTTTTGTTCTTATATATTTCTTTTTTCGCAGCAAATGGGTTGTTTGAGGCAGCGATATTCTTGTCGCCTGCAAGCAGAGTCATATTACCAATCTTGCTAACAAATTTGGGGTGTTCTTCGACTGAGTTGGTTCCAAGATAGGTTACCCAATCACCGCCTTCTTCGTCACGGCTTCGCTTTGTTGTAATCGTCTGGGGAATAATGTGTTCAAGATGAACCTTGTCCCAATTCACGTCTTTTTCATTAGCTGAAACCATCATGCTGATTTCGATTGCCTCAAGCATACATTTGGCTCGGTTAATCTGCTGACCATAAAAATCACTTGTAACAATGCTTTGCTCGAATAACTTATCGCTCGGCATCCTGTCGTCTTGGAGCATAAATTCCTTGACCTCAGTCACTAGATTCTCATCCCCTAACAGACACATCTTTGCAAACAATTCATCAAGCTCACCGGTCTGGTAAGAACAAATGTTTCTTCTGAGCATAAATACTTGGAGCATTTCCAATAATTTGACCTTGGTTTTCGTATCCAAATCCCTCTGCATTAGATTCAGTACAAAGGTGTAGCTGGCGAAAGACCTTATCATTTCCAACTTTCTTATTGCCTTGTTAACATCAGAGTCTTCAAAGTTGATATTTAGTATCTTGCTATAAACCAACGAGGATTCCCTTAGCTTGGAAAGATAAGTGATAGGGCTTACTTTTCGGCCAGTAACGCCATCAATTTCTTCTTCAATTTCATCAAATCCATTCAATAAATTCGACTGGAGTACGCTAGAAACATAATGCTTTTTAAAGTTGTCCGTAAGCATAGTAAAGGTAGTTTTCTTACCAGTTATATTCATTAGATACTGTCTGAAAAAGTCGTCTAGGTTTTGCCCGTCCATATTGACGATTATTTCTGTCCAAGACTTTCGAACCTTGTCGAGTGTTTCGTCGTCAATCATTGAGGCGTGTCCGAGAAGAAAGTTTTTAATAATATCAGTAGGGCTTAAGGACAAACCACGATTGTTGATTGTCTCAAATAGCTTAAAGGCATCTTTAGCTCTACTGACATCAAGTCTTACTATTGTAGTCTTATTAAGAAGCTTCTCTTTGAAATCCTGAAGCATGTTCTCATCAAACTTGTCGATATTGCTCTTTATAGTTTGATATGCCTCATACAAGTTTTTATTCTTAATCTTATCCGTATCTTTTAAGTCGATTATCTTTTTAAAGTCATCTTTATCAAGATCCCCCAATACAAGTTTATCGTTCTGTCCGTTGTAATCTCGGCAAAAGATAAGGTCTTCAAGTCTTTCAGCCTCTCTTTTTAAACCTAGCTCTTCATATTTATCTTTTATGGTATCCAAAATAAGAACAAGGGTTGTCATTCTTTGCTGTCCATCTACAAGCTCTAACTTGTTTATACCAGCAGTATGATTGTCTGCAAGACAAACGACTGTTCCCATAAAATGTGACTCTTCTGGAGACAAATTATTCATATCATTAAAAAGCTGACTTATTTGTTTTTTCTGCCATGAGTATCTTCTCTGGTAAGCAGGGATTACAAACTGCTCGTTATTTCCATAAAACAATTTTGCAATCGTGCCTGTTGATGGTGTTATGTCCATAATTACTCCTATATTATTTCTTGCTGCTTAAAGTCTTTTTATAATGTGCTGTTTTCTCTGTTAGGTTAACCCAGTCAATTATCATGGATATTAATTCCTTCAAATCTGACAAATCTTGGGCGGTATGTTTTTTTACATAATGCGTCTCATCATTGCCAAGCCAAGCAGCTCTTTCAGCACAATCCTTAATATCTTGGTGTGAAATTCTCTGAATCGATTGGCCTAGAAACTCACCTTTGATGGCTGCTGAATCTTTTGGAAATTTTGCGATAAGATAGTCTTTTACCAAGAATTCTAATGCACGTCGGTATCCAGGTCCGCAGATTTCCAGAAATTTAAGTCCCTCAGCAGCTCTGGCTTGGTTGTATATTATGGAGAAATTAGGCGAAATTTTATCGATAATTTCAGAGAATTCTACAATTTCTCGATACCTAGCGCCGCCAGAACCATTAAAACGAAACCAATCACTATGCGCCCGCATACCGGATATACCATTATCATAGTATGCGAGGAAGAGGCCTCTACAATTTTCATTAGTGCACTTAAATACAATTTCAAGGGTTTCTTGCCCACTATAGTCCTTGGTAGGTTTATATGCCTTAATGAAGTCCGGCGTCATATGTTTTTTGCAGAAAGGACAGAGATCTGGCTGTTTATCGATCTCAGCCGACCCCTTATCTCCCTCAAATGTAAAATAGTCTACGTTTTTCATGTTTACTCCTAAACGCTACTGGCCTTACTTATACGGTTCCAAACTAGACGGCAAACGGCACGATAAACATCCTTACGTTCATCATTTGTAAGTTCAAGGGCATCAAATACAATTTTATCCAATTCGGCACGATCGTGTAATGGAGTTGGCTCCTGCTGCTCAATCGGTGTAGTAGACCTAGGGTCTATACCATATTCTTCGAAAATCGTTCCTATCTTTCTGTCTTTAAAATTATCAAAAGCCCGGATAAGAGCGTCATTAACTTTATCATCATCAATAATCAATAAGTTGTTTACCTCGTAAACTTTTACGTCCACAGGTCCGCCGCCACCGCCATATGACCTTGCCATCAGCTCCAACTGAAAGAGCGTAAGAATTGAATTACATTGTGCCCCGATATGCTTCTCCGAATACATGTCATACATTCTTGCATCGGCAATATATTTATTGTTTTCAACAACAAAAAATCTTTCCCTGTAGGTCATGGTCCATAAGAAATTACTTATAGGGCTTGGGTTTATGGCCCACCACTTATTCCTACCTCTTACGGATGGCTTCTGATCAAATCCTTGTTTCTCACCCTTATTTATATACTGTAAAGCGTTGGTGCCACGTAATGCTGTTTTATCTTTATCACATAGGAATAAATAGTTACTTATATTGCTTTCATCTAGTGCTAGTCTATCGCAATCTCGAGGCCCCTTTATAAGAGGCTCAACAAATGTAGGTTCGATACCGTTTTCCCTAATCGAATCTGCACTAAGTATAAAAAATTCGTTAGCGCCAGTCTTGGTCCCAAAACAAACGTTTGCTTTCTTGCCTAGCTTGGCGAATTTACCTTGACCCTTTAATAAGATCGCGAAAAATAAATCCGGTGCTTTTAGGTATTTACCACCCCACTTGTCACCTATGTATTTACCTGGTGTATCTAATTCAAGGCCTTCTCCTGTATCTTCAGAACCAGCCTTGAGAAGTTCATCGGTTCTCACGGGATAAACCCTGAAACTCTCGTTACTTTCGATATTATCAGCACCCTCGATTTCCAAAAGATTTTCGGTAAAAACGGCTTCTTCGAAACTTTTCTTAAGCGCAATAAACTTAATCTTATGGTCACCAGGAACTTCTGATTTATTTTCAACAGGGGCATCTATTACACTTATAATAGTATTAATATCAGCTTCTTCGAAACTACGCTTTGCTTGACTGTCGATTATAAATTTAATACTAGCCCTATGGAGAAAAAATTCCTGAAGCCAAGCCCCATAGCCAACATCAAGCCAGCTATTTGAACAAATAAATGTAGTGATACCCCTACTATTCAACAATCTGAGTGATCTAATATAAAAATAAGTATACAGATCGGATTTTGGATCAATCGTCACTTTTTCTCTGAAGTAATTCGGGAAGTCACCCCTAACCATAGCCTCAAGGTTCTTCTTATATTCAAATTTATCTTTAATCTTTCCTAGAGGATCTACGATATATTCCTGCCTAACGTAGGGCGGATTTCCAATTACAATGTCAAAGCCTCTCTTAAAAGGGTTGGTAAATATTTCACAGAATTCTATTGTCCAAACTGCCGGCAATACCCCCTTGGATATCTCCTGGTATTCTCGCTCGAATAATTCTTTTTGGTTCTCGAGTCTGTCTAGATCAAATTTAAATTTCATATTCCTCAGTTGAGTCTTTACTGGTGCAGGGAAACTACCGATTAAACTTAGTTGGTCTGGAGCATCATTATCAGAAAGCTGAGAGATTCTTTTTTTAACATCGGCGAGCGACTTTTCTGTTAATTTCAAAAAATATCCCCTAATCCGTGAGTTTACGGTCGCAATATCAACCTTGTTCTCATAATAGGACTTCTTAAGCTCAATTATTTCTTCTATCCCGGTGTCAGTTAAAGAAGAGGTTCTTATTGGGAAAAGCTTATCTCCGATCCTCTGAACAAGGGAGTCACCTTGTCTAACCTTATATCCCAAACTAGGCAGGATGGGTGTTTCAGAGCTTATAAGGGCATCAGGTGCATCGAGAAAGATAGTAACCCATAGCCTGAGCTGACATATCCAAACTGCCCATTCTTTTACCTCAAATCCATAAAGCGAATCTCTAACAATCCTTTTCGCTCTTTCATACCTCGTTGCCTCGATTTCTTCATCTGTTTTTCCCGATTGCCTGAAAACAATTTCTTCGACTTCGTTTATCACCTGTAACATTCCAACTGGGAAAGCTCCTGAACCAACAGCGGGATCGCAAATTTTAACGTCAGCTAATAGTGCTATCAAATCTTCACGTTGTCGTTCAGAAAAACTACCAGTTTTCTGGTCCTCAGCTAGAGCTTTATCAGTATTAATGCCAGACTCTTCAAAGAAGAGTTCATAGAGGTCCTTTACTTGAATGTTTGTGCTATTCACTTTCTTCAACCACTTCACCAAGCTTATGCGGCACATAAAATCTACTTCTGTTCTTGGTGTATATATTGCCCCGTTCTCTTTGTTTACCAAGCGCTCAAAAATGATTCCTAGGAACTCTGGGTTTAACTCTAGAGATTGATCATAGAGAGTATTTTCCTCAACAGTAAAGTTATATGAAAAAATAAATTCAAAGAATTTATTACATTCTTCATCACTAAGACGCAACTTTGTGTCGCCCTTCTCTTCATCAACCCTGAAAAGTCCACCATTCAGATATGGAGCGTTTCTGTAGGCATCAGCGATGTTCTTTGGGAGATTATCGAAAAGTTTAGCTTTATCTTTAGGGCTTTTATTCAGAGCATCGAAAAATAGGGGCTCGAGATAGTCTCCATAGAAAGAATTGTATTTATCAGAATTTTGTTCATAGTTTTTTAATAAATCTTGCAAAAAGCCTTCTTTATTGTCTAGCCACTTTCTCTTTTGAATAAAACCAAGAAATATTACCCTGATAATGAATGATAAAACAAAATTCTCATATAATTCATCTGAGTAATGTTTTTCCCTGGCACTTATAGTAGAAACAATACCCCTAAACACGGGTTCGAAACTATTATAGAAGTCTTTGGTAACGTTGCTCACAGAAAAGACGTTTAAAATGCCATCTAGCGAATTGAAATCAAATTTCCCCAACTGTTGGACAAGTGTTTTGTTCGGTAAAGTCGGGTCAACAAAAAAGGTGAACCTTCTAAAAGTGCTGAACTTTCGCTTCTTTCCCTGAAATATTTTGTATACAAGACTTAATCTGAAACAACCATTGTCTCCGTAGAAAACAAAAATACCCGCGTCGTAGTTATTATCCTTTATTTGGGATCGGGCCAACTCATATTGGAGGTGTTTACTAGTCTTCTCACTAAGATCACCAGCAACTTTTGCTGAGGAAACGAAAACAGTATCATTTTCAAATTTAATTTCACCCAGCTTCTCAACCAATGTAAAACGGTCTTTGTTCGGATTTTCTAGCGGGGAATAATCCCTTATATACTTATTTGTTAATTCGCTAAATAACTTCTGGAATTTCTGTATTTCAAAATTATCAAATATATCTTGGAGATCTTCTCTAATTCCCATCTACACGATTCTCCACAGCAATAATCACTTCTGATTGGAGCGACTTAACTCGTTCCCTTTCTTTGTCCAAAAAGTCGGAACCAACCTTCTTAATTAATAGATCAAGATCAGTTCGTATGGACCGTATATCGGCATCTGTTTTTGGTGCCGGATTGATATTTAAGATTCCTCTAAGCGTATAGTCTCTCAAAGTTTTATACTCAGTTATATCTTCCATAAGATCACGTATAAACTTATTGTATTCAGCCAAGTCACTAACCCCGGCACGTTGCAACTCCTTTAGGTTATTAAAGGCTTTCTGTTCAAGACTTTGAGCATTAACTGCGTTACTATATTTCTCACGATGGTCCCTCAAGAACATATAGTTTTCCCAAAAATCATCACCCAACTCTAGACGTGCCTCACTCTTCTCACAGTCTATATATTGATAAGCTTCCTCAAATGTTATCTCAATTGGCAGCTTTTCGGCATAGTCAATATACTTCGTGAATAAACCGGAACCCTTTTTTATGAAGATTATCTGATTGTCATTGCTAGACTTCTTTGCTGTCTTAATCCTAGGAGGTAAGCTAATTATTCTTTCTAAGACCTCCGGGTTCTTTTCACAAATATCGTAATATCTCTGCCTGACTTTTGTCTGGAAACTTTCTTCCTCTAGATTCTCAGGGTTTTCGTTAATCCTGGTAAATAAATTAGCAGGGGTCGGTTCCTCATCGACTTCAAAGATTTTTGAATCCTCTCCAAGAGTATTGTGGATCAAGAACATCTTATGCTGGGCAATCTCCCTACTCTTCACTATATCCGATCCCTTGACTGTTGGGAAAAAATTGTAAATATAGAGATTATCAAAAACTTTTTTTGCGATACGGTTTATACGACCAACTCTCTGAATTACACGAGTTGGATTCCAAGGAATGTCATAGTTTATGATGGTGCCCGCCCTGTTAAGGTTGAACCCTTCAGATATCTTGTCGGTCGAAAGAATAATGTCATAGTCGTCTGATTGATCTTCTTTTTTATAGCTAGCATCGAAATTTTCCACAATTGATTGAACTTTTGAATTCCCAAGGCTACCCTTTATAACTAGCACCCGGCCCGGAAAGGCTGCCTCAAGCACAGGTTCGAGATAGGATACCGTATCAGAATACTCCGAGAAGATAACCACTTTACGTTTTGGCTCTTTAGGTGAACCAGACTTAATCTCAGATTTCAGGGTTTCGACCAATATCTCTGTCTTTGGATCATTCTTTACAAGACCCAGGCCTTCCATTTCGTCCAATATTTTAGCCAGTAACTCTCTATCTGATTTGATGTCATCAACAAACTGACTTTTTAACTTAAAGCCGTCAATCTTATATACCTTATTTGACTTTGGGTAGTTACCGGAGGTTAGCATCTCCTCATATTCACCAAGTCTCTCAGTTATGCTTTCCTCGTCGTCTTGGTAAATGTCTTCCATCAATTTCCGGTCTAAGATAAATAATCCGTTTGAGCTTTCAATAAATTGTAGCGCTTTTTCTGTTACCTTACCGAATCTAATAAGGCTGTCTCTAAATGACCCAAATGAACTTTCGAATCTCTTTACCAGAAGCCTCCGCATAAATTCAAAAAGGTTTTTCTGCATTAGTTTTTCGTGATTATCTTTCTTCCCGTTTTCTACATCGGCAGCATCTACTTCACCGTCTGTCTCATAAAAATACGGTCGATATATGGCACCCTTAAAGAGTCCGTCCTCACCAAAATATTTATTAATTACTTCGTCATAAAATTCTGATTGCTCGGGAGTAAGTTCATAAAAGCCCTCTTTGGGATCTTTTATTTCGGAAAGCTGAGAAATTTCCGTAGAATAGACTTTATCTTTCTTGAGGTCTAACCTGTTACGTCTGATGGTAACTGGCTCTATTACAGATCTAATTTGTCCAGAAAGATATCTAGATCGTTGTGATATTTTTTTGTCTTCAATCTTTTGGGATTCAAAAAGGCTCTCATAATAGGCAATCGCCTTATCTCTTTTATCTTTATCAGAGGAATTTTTATGCTTTTTTATGAATGCAAGTTTGTCGAATTCTTTTTCAAAGACTCTAAATCTAATATCTAGGTTATCATCGAGCGTAATGATAGATTTCCCAGTTGGAATAAACAGGCTAAGAAGAGACAGTATATCCTTCGGCGAATTGTTAAATGGGGTGGCAGTTAAGAGAATAACCTTGCGACCGCGGCAAATATTACTCAGGTATTCAAAAGCCTCAGTATCTTCGTTTCGAAACCTATGCGCTTCATCAATTATTATTGTTTCATACGAAGGATTTTCTTGAACAAATTCTAATACTTTCTCGAGCTTCCCTAATGACCTAATTTCCCAACCATCCAAGCCGAAGTGCCTCTTATACATCTCCCAACCTGACTTACCGTTTTCATCACCCTTCAGCCCTGGTGGAGTTATGATTACGCCTCTACCCCCGAGCTCACGAGCGACCATACTCGCAACTACTGATTTTCCCAGACCAACAACATCAGAAATGATTACTCCATTATTTTCTTCAATTATCTTCAGGGCTTGCTTAACTGCATCGATCTGGTAGCTATAGGTCTTGTATCCGGCTTTCTCGGAAACTTCTATTGTCTCTTTTGAGATATTTTTTTGACCTATTTGGTCCAAGTATACTTTCAAAATTAAAGCGAATGCTTCAAACGGTGTTACTTCTGCAACCATTGTCTTTGTTTCAATCAGTTTGATAAGCCTATCTTTAAATTCCTGAAACTCGGTAATCTTAACGCCGTCTGCCCAAAGATTATCAAAATATGTTTCAGCCTCCTGATTGCCGTAGTCAGTAATCTCAACGTTAAACTCTTCTTGGCCGCCCAGCCCAGCGCTAGTTAGGTTGCTACTGCCCGTGATAAAGACGGAATCTTTTATTTGAGATTCGTTCAATCTGAAATAATATAACTTAGCGTGGTTGGGGTTGCGGGTTTTCCGAATAATCAGCTTATCGTCCCTTATAAGCTCAATAAAGAACTTAACTTGTTCATAAAACTCTTTCTCGTCAAGTTTCTTAGAAGTTAGGGGCTTCACAAGTGATTCAATAAACTTATCTGCTCGCGCCGCATCGTGAGATCCCGTTTCATTGTCGCCGTATTCAACAACTTGACCATTTAACTTATCTACGCTCAGCCCAACGAGAACCTTTAAACTGAAATCGTCTTTTGTCCTTAAAGTTTCGTAAAGCTCAGATATGCCAGAAAAATAAAAAAACCCGACTAGAAATTTAAGCTCTTCACTGGCGCCTATTATTTCCTTCAGCCGATCCTTAAGTTTTTTTGTGCTCGCATTTGTTATGAATGAATCTTTTGGCATCTGCTACCTCATTAAAATCTCGATATAAAAACAAAAACATACCGTTTTTCCAACTTAAATATACTCCTTTTGAGCCTAAAAATAAAGGATGAAACCTTAGAGGCGGGGTGCAACGACCTCCTGCCATTCCTCTAAATTATAAGAACAGTTCTAGCCAAGCTCAAGATAGTCTAAGATAGTTTTCTTAGCTCCATCTTGACTTGCCTAGCGTGCTGTTCTTCCCTTCTCGTCAAAGGCGGGAGGTCGAACTGCCTGTTGTAAAAGAAAGGAGAAAGAAATGGTAAGTGCGTTAGATGTTCAAGCTGCAAGCATAGCGGTCGTAAATGATCGGTTTCGGGAGTCAGGCTTTGGGGTCCTCTTGACTCAAGGGGTTAGGGCTATAAGGAACCTTGAGGGCTTACTCGGTAGAGTCAGAATGTACAATGACTTCAACGAGGATAACGATCCTTACGGAGAACATGATCTTGGAAGCTTGAAGTGGGAAGATGAAAAAGTCTTCTGGAAGATTGATTACTACGACCAGAACATGGAATATGGAGCTGACCCACTATTTCATGACTGCAAAAGAGCTATGACGGTTATGCTAGCGGATGAGTACTAGAAAAGAGGCTCGGGAAGTATCTAGCTTCTCGGGCCTTTTTTCATGCAGTTTTCCAAATATCGCCAGTAATTCCAAACTCCTTCACCTTTTCAACAGTTGCCAGGTTAACTGATAGGGTTGGCTCATCCATGACGGCCAGCAGTCTTCTGGTATAGTTTTGGACATAGTCTAGAACTCTGTAATTAGGGCAAATAATAAGAATTGTCGGAAATTTTCTCTTAGTTTCTGCTTCCCACTCACTGCTTTCGTAAAACTTAAGGTATCTCTTGATTCTCTGTCTTAACCACTGAGTTGGAAGATCAGCCAGAACTTCAAGGAAGTAGTGTTTTGTTTGGCCTGACTTTTTCTGGATAAGGTAGGTTGCTGGATTTAGGTCTTTTAGGAGGTCCCGTTCGACTAGTTCACTATAGTCACTGGTTAGACTCATATCGAATTTCAACTTGTTTGTCTCCCTGCTTTTAAGATCGAGATATGTATCAGCCAGTAGCATACAACGATCTATGAAAGTTTTGGTTCGGAGTTTCTCACTGTAAAGGTTCTTGAGGACTGTGGAATCAAACCCTCCAGGATTTTTTAGGTAGCTAATCCCATTGTTTGCGAGATAGTAAAGAGCCGGCTTAAGGTTATCTGGGAAAGAACTACTGTATATTCGTTCAATGTATTTATTTTCGGTTAGATCCTTTAGCCAGCTATTTATTAGCTGATGGTTTTTATGTCTCAGGAGTTTTTGGATTTGAGTTCTGTTTAGGAATCTAAATTTAAATAGAAGGAGTATTATCTCTTGTTGTTTGGTTGTTATTTTTGGAAGTATTTTTGTTCTCATATGTTTTGTCTCAATTATATCTTTTTGCCATTCCCGACCTTACTCCGTACTTATATAAGGTAGGAAAGAAAGAAATGTAAATTTCTGTGCTTGAAATGCTCGAAAAACTGTATCAGCACTATGATACAATTTAGCCGACTAATTTGGCTCTGGCCTTTGATCTAATTTCTGGCTTCTTAAGGTTCTTTGAGGACGTCTTTTTAGTCACTTTCTTGTCTACTCCGCCCAAAGTCTTTCCATTTGTTTCAGCCTTCGTTTTCTCAAGCTCGTTTGCATCTGTCCCATATCTTTTTCTCGATTGATCTATCACCGCCCTGACGGTTTTCTCATTTCCCTCTGCCTCAAAGTAATCAGCTTGAGCAAGAAAGGTGTCCTCGGCCTGTCCCACCGAAACTTTCATGTAGAAGTTGTATAACGGCAGATTGCTGATCTCATGCTTGACTACTTCAGGTGAGAAGATCGGGAGAATAAACTGTTCATCCTCGGGGTTAGCGGTTTTAAAGCAGATCACCGTTCCGACGTTGGCGAGGATTACTTTGACAATATCGCGATCATCGATCTGAGAGATTGATTGGTGAGCGATGATTGTCGAAAGCCGGTATTTGCGAGCTTCAGAGACGAGCTCAGCGAATGTCGCTGTCGCAAAGTTTTGAAACTCATCCACATATAAGTAAAAATCTTTACGATCGTTTTCTTTGAAGTGAGCTCGGCGAAGCGCCGCTAACTGGATTTTGGCAAGTATCAGCGACCCAAAGAAGCTCGATTCATCTTCTCCTATCTTTCCTTTAGAGAGATCACAGAGTAATATCTTTCCGTTATTAATCACATCCTCAAAATCAATCTTAGATTTGGTTTGCGAAAGAATGTTGTAGTTAATCGGAGATGATAGTATCCCGCCAATCTTATTCGTGATTGGAGAGATTACTGTATTACGCTGCAAGGTCCCTAGTTTCTGAAATTCATAGACCCAGTAATCCTTGAGGACGTTATTCGTGAGGTCTTGGACAACTTGCTTCCTATAGGCGGTCTTGGTTAAGAGATCAAGGATGGTTTGAAGGGTTGGGTTTTCTGTTTCTAGAGCTGTGAGAATAGTATTACGAAGAACATACTCCATCCTGGGACCAAAGAACTTGGCATCATAGAACTTTTGGATAATAGAAATCAATGAACTTGCAATTAATGACTTCTGTTTCTGGAGTTGGCTCGGGCTTAAGGTTTCATCACGCGGTAACTCTAACAGGTTTAGCGCAATCGGAAAGCCATCATCATCTGGAGCAAACCAAACCACGTCTTTGATTCTTTCTTTGGGAATTACCCTAAGAAGTTTTTCAGTTAAGTCTCCATGGGGGTCTACGACCGCTACGCCCTTGCCACTTACAATATCGTTATAGATCATTTCAGAGAGCAGGTTTGTTTTACCTGAACCTGTCGCTCCTAAGATATAAGATATATGTATGACGTCTTCGTTCCTCCAGGGTCTGGCCAATTGGGGTTTCTGTTCCTCCATAGCTGTTTACGGCAAAGATATTATCCAGTTTAGTCTTTGACTTCTTGAATGATAAGGGAGCTGGCAGCTCCTGGCTCTTGGTTTTAACTAGATCTTCGGTCTTAGTGGTAGCCGTATGTGGGAAATGATAGATATCGGAGAGTTCTGAGGCGGAAAGAATCGGGTTTGAGGTTATTGAGAGCTCCCTGCTTAAGAAGTGCTTGAGGCTCAGCCTTGAGCCGATTACAGGCAAGCTTTGTTTCTTTACCAGTGATTGGTTGGAACTGGCCAGAGAATCAACGGAAGCCAGGAACCCAGAGGTTCTAAGGTCATATTCGAGGTTAGTATCGGTTTTGACTAGCAGTCTAATCGAGGTTTCAAATAATGGTTCTGAGATTTTAGTCTTAACTTTGTTCTGAAGATCTTGCTCATAAGGGTTTAGGACCGCTGCTCCTTGCTTTGGCATGTTCGCCGTGTAATTAGCTGGTAAGGGCGCGTCGTTGAAGATACCTGAAGCCATTTCGAGAGGGATTTTGATTATGAAGCTAAATACTTTAAGCAGGGTTTTTAGAATACCCAGTGGTATCTCAAAACTTCTTTCAAGCGGACTGGCGAAGAGCTCGTCATTAAGAGGTTCGCTCCTATAAATATGAGCGCCTAATCTGTTCATATGCCTCATGAGTGATTTGTGAGTTGAACTCTTAACTGGAGTAATCACCGCCTGGAAGACAACAAACTCATCTGGCCTTAGCTTGGTCATCTGCCCCGTTAAAAAAGAGATCGGGTCGTGTTCCTTCAAGTTTTTGTGTTCTGCAAGCGGGAGGGCAAAATCACTGAGGAGTTTTAGCTCGATGATGCCAGTTTTTTGGCCCTCTGGTCGCTCGTCTTTGGTATTTTCAAATTCAGTTGCCAAATAATCATCTATCTTTTTGATCTTGAGTCCAGGTAGATATGACAACAGGGATCTTTCAATAATCAGGGACTCTGAACTTGAAGCCCCGAGGATATACCGAATCCCTTCCTCCTTTGAAGCGGCAATCTCCAGAGTATATCGTTTCTTGTATCTTAGAACCTTATGAACCAGTTTATGCTGTCTGGCAAGAGAATTTAGCAAAGTGAATAACTGCTCGGTAGCATAAGCGCTTTTCTCGGTATTCGAGGGGAAGGTTAGCTCCAAATAAGTTAGTGGCTCCTTTTTAGATAGCCTCTGGTGTAGATACTTGCGAAGGAAATAGAGCAAAGATAGAGCCACTATGATCAGCCCCAACGGGAGGAGATATGCACTGGCTGGCGGGAGCGTGTAAAGCCAATTGAAAAATGAAAGTTTCCAGCTAAGCGGCCCGGGACAAAGAACGGTGAAGAGAAAGAAGTTTTGGAACCAAGTTAAGGGCAAATGGTTCTGAAGCGCAAACAAGAGATCAACGGCAAACTTGCCATCGTGAGGACCCGGTGTATAGGTTGCTAGAACACTACCAGTAGTTGAGTTTAAGACAAGATTTTGGAAAGAAGGTATAGCCAAGACATTCTCCCTACCCTCCTTAATTTAAGGGAAGGATAGCAAACTTGCCTTGAGATTGCAATAAGATTTATATATGACGAAGGCGGGATAACCCATCCACCTTCGCATTATGCTTTGGTTGTGGATCTCCCGCCCAGGTGTGTTCAGGAAGGGTCTGGAGCTGTGAGGATCTCTTCATCAGTCATGTTCTCGATACGAGCGTAGGCCTGCTGAGCCTCTCGCCATGCCTGCATCGGGGTCCTGGACCACTCGATGGTAGCGTCCTTGGGATCTCCCGAGTGATCCATGATCGTCTTCGTGAGATCTTGCCATGCAAGCGCGATGACATTGGAGGCGTTCTCGAGAAGGATGCGCCGCCTGTAGTGTGCCGCGTACTTCTCTCCGCGTTCCTGCCCGATCTTGGCGTATGCAGGCTCGCCAATCGCGCGACGGACGGAGCCGACATAGACGAATCCTGGGTAGAGCGGACCGTCGCCCATGACGTCTTCGTCTTCCCATGATCCCTCATCAGGAGCGCAGTAGCCGAAACCACCACTATCCTGATACTCGAGCAGTACGCCGTTGTCTTCCCCTAAGGGATAGTCGCGTTCGAACCTCTTGCCGCTGTTCTCCTCACTTCGAGCGCTCATAGCTCCGATGTTCTTGAGAAGCGTTTCGAGCTTGACGTATCCAGCCAGCTCGGCTGCAACGTCAGTCGAAGTCGCTGGGTCACCAGTGAGCCATTTGAACTTAGGCGTCATGTCCAGTCCTTTCTGTCTGAGGTACGCTTCTGAAGGCGCACCTATGTGTCCTCTCGGAAGTGCTAATAATATAGCAGAAACCGTCAGTAAAGTCATCGACTTTTACTGTACAAAAGGTGTTCGAAATAAGTCTTGACACTGTCTATATGTGGACATATAATATTAGTACAAACAGTCTATATATAGACATAGGAGGAACAATGCAGGAGACATTACAACTAATTCAAAAACAGAGCCTTTCGACCACGAAAAGTGCAAAATCAATCGAGGCTGCACTAGAGAGAATCTTCCCTACTCAGAGGGAGGAAACCAGAGTACAAAAAGTTCGGCGAATTATGGGGGATGAAATTAGCACCCTAACCGAAGAAGAAATCATTAGCTACATTACAGAGTTTCAGTTCCTTGTAGACATATGGCTAGATGAGTATGAGGTAAAGGCGTTTAGTAAAACATTAAATCAATTAAAAAAGGAGGGCTAAATGAAAGCACCAGAAAAGATGACTGGTCAGGCGGTAATCTATCTGAGGGTATCAACAGAGGAGCAAGTTGATAATTACTCGTTAGATACCCAGGATGACATTTGTAAGAAAGAAGCAGAAAGAAGGGGCTTACCGATTCTTAAGACCTTCCGAGAAGAAGGCAAATCAGCAAAAAACATTAAAGGTAGGCCAGGGTTAATAGAGCTGCTAGAATTTTGTCGTAAAAGCAAAAGAGACGTCTCGGCTGTCATTGTTTATCGCCTAGATAGAATCTCAAGACAAACGGCTGATTATCTCGCTATCAGAAAGAAGCTAGCAGAATGCGAAATAGAGCTGATATCTGCAACTGAACCAACCGGAAGCAGCCCAACAGAAACGTTCATCGAAACGATGCTCGCTGGATTTGCTCAAATGGATAATGATGTAAGGAGCGAAAGAAGTAGAAACGGCATGAAAGCAAGACTTCTTGCCGGGCTCAGTAATGGTTATGTTCCGCTTGGTTACTTAAGTCGAGATGGATATGCCATGAAGGATTCAGCCACTTTCGACAAAATCAAGGCAGCCTGGGAATTGATGGCAACGGGCACGAAATCGTTAAAAGATATCGCAGATATATTAAACGAGCAAGGTGTTCGTGGGGGTCGGAAGAAAGGTTCTGCGCCCCTTTTGCGCCCCCAAACAATGAGTCGCGTGTTCCATAATAAGTTCTACACTGGGAAAGTGACATCAACGAAATATGGCCTAGAAATTAACGGACAGCACCCACCGATGGTTACGGATGAAATATTCTATAAAGTTCAGGCAATTCTTGATGGAAGAAATCCTAGTGACAATAACTCTGTCTCAAAAAGGTCACATGATAACCCAGATTTTCCAATGCGCCGGCTCGTTAAATGTTCCAAGTGTGGTGGGACTTTCACCGGAGCTTGGAGCCAGGGCAAGAAACAGCGCTATGCTTACTATTTTTGTCGAAATCGCTGTGGATGCCAATCAGTCTCTAGAAATGAGCTAGAAGGGGCTACTGAGGGCCTTCTAGAGTCCGTTTCGCTAAAGCCTGAGACTATTGAAGTTTTCAACTCTTTCCTTCGTACCTCATACCACAACAGAATCTCATTTTGGCAAAAAAGAAAAGAACAGGCCGATGTTGAGCTAAGGGAACTTTATAAATTCCGTCAGACCTTAATTGAGAAGAATATCTCTGGCCTTTACTCTGATGATGTATTCAAGGAGCAAAATAAGCTTGTTGAAGAAAAGATTAAAGATGTAATATTCGTGAAAAGCGACGAGGTTATGACTAAATATAATCTTGAGGCGATCACGACATTTATTAAAGAAAAGTTCGAAAACCTGGCAGAGACATATAAAAACTCCAACTTAATTCAAGTTAGAGTTCTTATGTGTTCGATATTTCCCGAAAGACTTGAATGGGGCTATTCTGGCTATTCGAACACCCAGATTTCGCCTTTCTACCGCGGTATTATGTCCATTCAAGATGGTGGTATCCCTTTTGGTAGTCCCAAGGGGACTCGAACCCCTGTTACCAGGATGAGAACCTGGCGTCCTAACCCCTAGACGATGGGACCAAAGGGTTTATAGAACGCGTTAAATTATATCAACAAAAACCGAAACGGGCAATAAAAAAACAGCCTCGATTGAGACTGCTTTTTAATAAAATCTGATTAAACGGCCGGAGTTTCTTCTGGTGCCTCTGGGCTTACCGCTGGTTGCTCTGGAGCTGCATCCCAGTCAGGGACTGATGGAGCCTCAGTTGGTTCTACCGGTGCAGCAGCAGGGGCTTCATCCCATGCAGGTACTTCTGGGGCTTTCTCTTCGCCGACTTCTGGTTGGTCCATAGCTGGATCAATAGGATTTGTTGTTACATCATCATCAAACATGTTGCCTCCTTTATTTTTTAAACTCTAACTATTTAAGGTTAACACATTTTTGAAAAACAAATCAATAAAAATAATCCCCCGTTTAAACGAGGGATTATTTATAAATTCTCTAAGAATTATTTACCTAGAATTTTGTACATGCCTGTTCCGCAAGTTGGACAAACGCCTTTCATAGCTTTTCTACCATTTTTCATGGTAACTTCTTGAGCGTCTTTCATCTCACGTTTAGCCTTACATTTTACGCAATATGCTTCTGCCATTTATTCCACCTCCCCTCTTAAAAAGATTAGTGTGCGGAAAACATTAGCCCACTACAATAAGAATGCACCTTGGGTAAATCTTTGTCAAGCACAAAATGTAATGATTCGTGCTTGACAAAATATAATAAGCTTTAGCAAAAGCATATAACCTTAGCTTTTTAGTTCGATATAGGCGTTATAAACCGCGACCGCGCCCTCACTAGCCGCGATTATAATTTGCTTAAATTTACTTGAGTTGGTGGTTATATCCCCTGCCGCAAAAACACCCTCGATATTGGTTTTTTGATTGTTATCCACAATTATATATTTCTTGTCATCGGTTTTGACTTTTAATTTTTCGATCAAAAAGGTTGTCGGGGTAGAGCCAACTTCGATAAAGACCCCATCTGTTTTTAGTTCCTTGCCACTGTCTAATATGACTTTTTCAACCTTGTTTACGCCACTAATCTCGGAAATGCTAGAGTCCGGCACGAGTTCGACATTAGTTGATTTTTTGACCTTATCAATCCAAATAGGCTCAGCTTTTAGGCTGCTACTTCGATAGACCAAATAGACTTTTTTTGCTAGGTCGGCTAGAAAAGTGGCACCAGTACAGGCGGCATCGCCGCTTCCAGCGATAACGACGGTTTTGTCACGAAAGAAAAAGCCATCGCAAGTAGCACAATATGAAACTCCTTTACCCAAGAAATCACTCTCCCCTTTCACTCCTAGTTTATTTCTCTCGGTCCCAAGAGCGAGGATAATTTTTTTAGCTTCGATCATTTCTGCTGAAGTTGTAATCTTAAAGTTATCGCCTTTTTTCTCGATCACCTTTACGTCTTTATTAACGATCGGCACTTCTAAACTTTTGACATGATCGACAAAGCGCGTCGCCAGATCTTGTCCGGGGATACTTTTATCGCCTAGCCAGTTTTCAACTAGGTGGGCATCATTCACAAATCCCCCTAAGACAGGAGCGATTAAAACACAACTCATTTTATATCGAGCGGCATAGACAGCGGCGGATAAACCGGCGGGGCCACCACCGATAATAGCTAAATCATACATCGATTACCTTTCTTATTTATCATTTATATTAAGCAATTGAGACATAGTTGATGCTGAGTAACAACAAAACGAAGATGTTTATTAGTAACGCAACCCGAAACTCAAACATACTTTTC
Organism: uncultured bacterium; assembly: GCA_903842085.1. GTDB lineage: Bacteria > Patescibacteriota > CPR2 > UBA1875 > CAIMLA01 > CAIMLA01. The sequence goes on from CAIMLA010000019.1 coordinate 41,134, forward strand.
TTTGATCTATGGAGGCCAAGCCTTCGAACAGAGATCCCATCAAATATTATTAAAGCAAAGAGGATCGCCCAGAAGACTAGATATGGCATGCGTTGGAAGATGGTCAAATTGCTGGTACTAATAGAAGGAGAAGTTTTAGCCTGCCCGATGGTCTGGTTGCTAGGAGTCGTATTATTAGCTTCAGTTCCAGCGACGGCCTTGGCCTGAACGCCGAACATCTGAACGATCAAGACTGTTGATTTGTCGTTGATCTTACCATAGCCGACCGCGACCCCGATATCTTGATACTCGCTATTTAAAATATTTTTCTTGTGGGAGGGGCTGTTCATCCAAGCGTTCATGGCGGTTTTGGCATCGACAAAGCCTCGAGCGAGATTTTCTCCAGCATATGAATATTGGTAATCAGTCGCATTGATGAAATCCCAGGCTTGTTTGCCCTCTGGGCTGATATGTTCCCAATAATTTTCTTGAAACATATCATTTAATTTTGCCTCTGCGGCTTGATCAAGAAAAGCATTTTCTGATAAGTCTCCTAGGCCATTTTTCTGCCGTTCAGTGTTAGTAAGCTCTATTACAGCTTGTTGAACCGTTGTCGTATCACCTGCTGCTAGGCTAGGACCAGAAACATAGGCAATGCCAAAGATGACTTGGACGGACAGCAAAATGAATGAATATAAAGTCAGCAGCCGATGTCGAAACGCTTGCGGACGATAATCATTATGTTTATGAGGTATAAACCAATGCTTAAAATCTAATTTGTTTTTTTTCGCTTTCGCCATAACCAATCAGTCCTTATTATTCTTAATCTAATTCTAACAAATTTTACCCATAAAAAAAACAAAAACCTATTTTTAAGGTAGATTTTTGTTTTTTTATTGTGGCTGTTATTTTTTCTCGAACCAAGTGACGGCTTCAGAATCAAACAAACCGATCAGAATCAAGACACCAAGAATTGTACCAATTGGGACATTTGTAATATTTAGGATTGCAATGATAATACCAACGATTCTGGCCCAGTTCTTTTTTTCTCGGATACCTTTGGCAGTCATAAAGCCGACTAAAGCCATAACGCCTAAGATCAAAGCGATAATCAAACCGAAGATTCCAAAAACTACTCCTCCAGCAGCGCCACCTTCTTCTCCAGAAGCACCGAGCATCGCTCCACCTAAGAAAAATAGTAGAAGGACCATGATCGCTACAGCGACATTTATCCAGGTCATTACCAGGATACAAGTGCGAGCTGTTTTAATTTTGTCAGGCATATATATCACCTCCTTTCCTTTAGTAATAATAACAAATTATATTCTTGGATTGCAACAACTTAAAATATGATGATCCTGAATATTAGCTGAAAAAGAAATGGCAAAAGAAAAGAGAGCATTTAAAGTCCGCCCTCAAAGACATCTAGTTAATTTAGACGTGTGATTTATGAAGCTTGTTTTTCGGAGCCTTGTGCCACCACCAGCCGAAGCCGGTTTCCTGAGAATCAGGTAAATCTGTCTTATTATCCTTCGTTTCTTCTTGTTCTTCTTCTTGATTGTCTTGATGATCCATATGTATGGCCCCCTCGTTCGAATTAAAGAAAAAACACGACCCAGTCGAGATATATAATATTGTATCTCAGCTCGACACAGTCAAATTAACGTACCTTACTCATATCTTATAGCCTGAGGCTAAATGTCTGAATAACTTAATAACAATAACACTAAAAGACGTCTTTGGCAATAGCAGATAGCCTTGTAACAATCTAAAGAAAATAGTAAAGCCCGTGAATCCAGATCGGATAGCACGGGCTTGAGTTGCGAGGAGTAAGCCTTATTTTTTCCTAGCCATGAGGCAGCTACAACCATATTCTTTCTGGGTCGCTTCTGCTTCAAGCTTGTCGATGTAGGGAAAGCAAACGCCGTAAACACTGCCGATCGTTCTGGTTTGGAACAATCGGATCGCCGAGTCATGATCGAGGTTGTGGTAGAGCCAGTCGATTTGCTCGATCAGCATGCTGTTACAGAGTGCGCACTTCTTGAAGTGGTTATAGAGCATCTCGTTGTCGAGTTCCTTGAGAGTCTCAGGAGATGCCGTACCCGTCTCGGCAATTGACCTTGCCCAGTCCTCTGTGATCCCTCGAAATATTTCACAGAGAAAGCTTGCTTGATTCTGTTCCCCTATCTTCATTTTTCCTCCTCAGGTACGATTTGTTCTGATAAAACGATGATTTTTGTAGATTGCTTTACTGAGTGGTCCAAAGCTATTATGAACTCGAACTAGGCGATCTTCATCATTGCTCAATTTGAATAAATCTGTCGTATTATAATACAAAAATACCAAATAAAAAAGCTTATTTACGACCAAAAAATCAACAAGCATTAATTTGTCTAGTGTCATTCTTAGAATCAATTCCAAAGTGCAATTAAATAAATAAAGACATCATTCGTTCCAGGTAATATAGTCTTTAGTAACAACACTAAACTAATTACCATGGGAGGAATGATGTCGTAATCACATCTTACACATCTTGATCGATTAAAACTAGCCACACTTCTTCGGGCTGGGATAAAACAAAAAGATATTGCGTTAGAATTAGCCAAGAGTCCATCAACAATCTCTAGGGAACTTGGTAGAAATCCAGTCGATAATAAG
>CAIMLA010000020.1 GCA_903842085.1 uncultured bacterium
CCGCCCCAACTAGCTTGGCGACCAGGTGCCTCGCTTGACATAAGCTTTCCTTCGCCTCTCGGCCGAGGCGATAGATACTAGAGGGATTACCATATTTATTTGAAAAATATGGCTCCATCTCCTTGAAGACGTTTGAGTCAACTGGCGTGGTCGCAGCGTTATCTAAATAAATCATGCTTTATTCCTTTTGATTGCCCCTAGACAGGCTTTGCATTCATGGACTTGATTGAGCTCCATATTCTGGATTTTTTTATAATCATCGTAGCAGATTAAAACTCCAACCGGATCGGAGTACCTAAGGATGACCAGTCCCTCTCCAGCGGTTAAGTTCTTCAAAATCTTGGAGGCATCGTTGGCCAATTCATTAGTCGAAATAAATTTTTCTTTCATTTTTCTCCTAAATAATAAGTTACCCTACAAGTAGGGTAACTTTAAAGGTTTCTTTTGTCAATTATTTTATTACGGCAAAGGTATCAATGACAGTCTTAATCTCCTTAAATTGGCTGACCAAATCGGTTGGGGCAGCTTGAGCACTTGACCAAGCAAAGACATACTTGTTGTTTTGACCGAGGTAATTTGGCTTTATGCCTTCTGAGTTTTTAACGGCATCCCACTGAGTTTGGGTCATAACTGAGAGCGCAAACATGGTGGCATAGCCTGGATCGCTCGTACTACTTGAGGGAAAGGCCGCGTCTTTGGTTGGCAGCTCCGCATACAAAGTAATACTGCCATCATCGCTAACCTTCTTATAAAACTTGTAGCCAGTCCATGAATTGGGAAAGGTCAGTTTAAAACCATATTCGGTGTTTGCGTACTCAAGGGCACTTTTGTCAGTGGTGTATTCCTTCGACACCCAACCAGTTTGCCCGTTATAGTCGACTTTGTACCAGCCATCCTTCTCTTCTAGGACGATAAGCTTGGTCCCATTAGGAATAGTCACGAGTAATTTCCCTGTCGCTGCTGGGGTATCGCGGAGGTTGAGTCCACCTTCCGCATTGACATAAACTATTTTTTGGGTGATTGTCTCTGCTTTTTTTGTGTCAGGAACTATGACTTCCTTTTTATCGTCCTCTTTGAGAACACTGTCCGCTTGGAAGGTCTTCCAAACCGCGTAGCCGCCGCCAACAAGAATTAAGGTCACGATCACCGACCCAAGGACCCACCAAATAGCTTTGCTTTTCCCACGGGCTTCTCTAATCTCGACTTTCAGATTAGATTCAGTCTCCCCTTCCTCTTTCATCAAATCTTCAATTGTTTCTTGGTGTTTTTTATCCATTGTCTATTTTGTCTCCATACTTAGCTAAGATCCGATTAACCTTATTTTTCTTGCGAGCATAGCGAGTTAAAAGTCTCGAGATTGCATAAGAGATGACTAAACTAATCACGGCGACTGCAATTACAGTCCAAATCGCAAAGTTGCTAGAGGTATAACCACTAAGATAGAAGCTGCTCGATGAAGAAGTTATTAAACCCGATAAAGTTACAAAGGCGATGATTAGGGTTATGAAAAAGATAATCGGGGCGATTAAATAGGTTTGCAAGATTGTTCGCAAAAGTTTATGCTGCTCCGGATTCTTAATCGACCGAACAATCGTCAAGATATAAGCGATCAGGTATATTACCAACATCAACACCAGGGCGGCGAGCCCCTGAGAAAGAAGGAGAATAATGGGGAAAAATAATAAAGCCATTACCGCCAGAAGAACGAGTTGAATGGTTTCATTGATCGTCATTTTCCCAGAATTAATTTCTTTATTGTCCCCGGCTTCAACAAATAACACATCCTTGCTCATGCTCGCTTTTTTCAAAGTCAGTAAATCAATCTTCGTCAGAAAATAACTTTTAGAGTTACCAAAAGTTTTATCAAAAAACGAGGCGGTCTTTGCTGCTGAAAGTTTCTCGGCATAACTTTGATAGCCCTGATAATTCTCCGTGTTATATTTTTTGTCGTTAAAAACATAGAGATAGATATTTTGATAATCGTTGAGGTAATATGAATCACAGGTTAATTTTCCATCAATATTTTGAATCGTTGTCTGGCACTCTTCTAAATCAAGGGTCGTCTGGGCCCAGTCGCCATTTATTTTTTGGCACTCAGCAACGAGGGCGTTGCTCTCAACTTTGTTATTGCGACAAGTCAGATTCCAACTTCCGCTCGGGCTTGCGGTTGATGAGAAACTCGAGGACGATATTTTAAGAGGATAAATCATTTTATCGGTCGCAAAATTCAAGACAATTGGCGCGATCGTGGCCGTATTTAAATCATTCGAAATCTTCTCGGTTTGGTAATCATTATTGATTTTCATGGCCACAAAATACCACCCTTTATCAATGTATTCTTGAAGGATTTTATTGGTTTTCATCGTTCCGATTTGAAAGCCATTGTCCTGAAGCCATTTATTAAGGTCTTCGCTACTTTTCGCCTTCAAAGTTACGGTATCGAAAATACCAACTTGTTTTTCGTCAATGACTTGAACTCTTTGATCTTCAGCTTGAGATGAAATCGGTCCAGTTGATGAAGTTGGCATAATAATGTCGTTGTATCCATAGTTATCATTTCGGGACATAACCCAGTTAATAAATCGATTGAGTAAAGTCTCTTTGGGTTGGGTATATTTTTCAAGTTCAACAAAAGTTTTTTCATTTCCTTTTGTGACCGTTGGTTCACCGGGGGTCGGGACTAGCCAACTAAACTTATCAGCATTCCCACTAAAATTGACTGAAAGGATTAAGTCTTCTCGCCCGTTTTCATAAAAGATCGCTACCTTTTGATCGGTCTCAGTCATGATGCGCCCGATTGGGGGAGAAATCGCGCCGTCTGCAACGGCAAAAACAGGGCTAAGGATAAAGCTTAGCAAGAAAACTAGTAATATTTTTTTCATAAATTACTCCTTAACTCTATTCTACTCGTTTTTCCGCTGAAAAAAAGAATTTATATATTAAATAATTTTTCGGTGTTCTTGGTCGTCTCGGTGGCAACGGTCTGGTAGCTCAGGTTTTTTATTTCGGCAATTTTTTTTGCAATTTCGATCACGTGGGCTGGCTCATTTCTCTCGCCCCGATATTTCTGCGGCGCCAAGTAAGGACAATCAGTCTCGACCAGCAGTCTCTCTAAAGGAGTTTCGACCACCGAATCACGGACCGCTTCGGCATTCTTATAGGTCACAATGCCAGTGTAGCCAAGATAGAGCCCTAGATCAATAAATTTCTTAACCCATTTTTTTTCTAGCGTAAAGCAGTGAATAACCCCCGTCGTGACCTTATTTTTCAGCAAAAGTTGATAACCAGTCTCGGCCGCTTGATCGTCTTGGCCGTTGCGCAGATGAATCACGAGCGGTAACTTATATTTTTTGGCCAAAAATATTTGCATTTCAAAGAGGGCTATTTGTTCACTTTCCTTAAACTGCTCATAAAAATAATCTAAGCCACATTCGCCGATGGCCACGATCTTAGTCGATAAAGACAACAAGTCTGCCAGCTCTTTTTTTGCTTCTTCTAGATCGATTCCGTCCGCCTCTGGGTGGAGACCAATCGTTGACCAAATGTTATCAAAGCGATCGCCAAGGTTGACCGCTTTTTTACTTCGCTTTAAGTCGGCCCCAATGTTGATGATTTTATCAACCCCGGCTTCTTTAGCTCGCTCAAGAACCAGCGCGAGATCATCATCATATTCAGCAAAATCTAAGTGAGCGTGAGAATCAATTAATGGCATTTTTATCGTTTTTTGCGGCTGGCATAAGGGTAATAAGGAAGGTAAAAGCAGCCCCGATTAGAAGGGCCCAAACCAAGACTTGGGGTCCAGTCAGATAGAAGGTTAAGAAGAATAAAAAGCCAAAGAAGATAACGCGAAAGAAGTCGACCCCAATTTCCATTAAAAACATGTATTCAATCCGACTTTGCTCGTCAGCATGGAGGTAATATTCAGCCGTAAACGGAGACTCGTAGAGAGAATGGGTGACCCCCCGCAGAACATTAACAATCGAGGCCGTCATGACTGAAAAGACAAAGATTCTGAGGGCATCTAAGGCGGCGGTTAGCAAAGCGCCAACATTAATAAAATATTTTTTACTTCGTTTATCGGCGATCTGCCCGATTAAGTAAGTCACGATGACAGTCACGGCTAAAGAGGCGGCCACAACAAAACCAACCTTTTCATAAGTCCCAACGACAAAGAAGAGGAAAAGCGGCCAAAAGACCATGGTTGTGCTAAGCTCTACCCCCGTCCCACCATAGGCAACGATTTGCCTCAGAATGCTTTTGTTAAAAATTTTTCTTATCTGAGGCTTGTGTCTAACATGAGGTTCCCTTTGAACAAAAAGAGGGAATATTGTGATTAAGATTAGGCCCGTGACCACCCCAAAAAGTAAATTTAAGCCAAACCTTTGAGCGATTATGCCCCCCACCAAGGGTCCAGCCGCGGTGAGAAAGGCAATAATAATATACATTGTGCTGATTTGCTTGGTCGCTCTCTTCTTTTCTTTACACTTTGAAAAATCATAGTGATAGGCCTGCCAAAAAAAGGCCATCGTGATCGCACCCAAAATAGCAATCAGCCAAATCGGCCAATGATAAACCGGATAGGTCCAAAGTCCCCAAAAATATAAAACTAAAAAAGGTAAACTAAAGGCAATCGAATGCTTAGGACCAAAATGAGCGATTAGCCTCATGGCTGGATATTCAAGGAGCATCTCAACGGCAAACATGACCAGCCAAAAGAAGACAATCGTTCGAATTGAATAAGTAATGGTATAAAGATAAATCGGGATAAAAATATTAATGAGCGAGATCACCGTTGATCTAATACTCATGACAGCATAGATTTCATTAAGCTCGGTGTTTTTCAACCGAAAGATATGATGCTGGCTAAGATGTGACTCGGAAATAATCATCTAGTTGTCCAATCTAGGGAAAAGAGGCTCGGCCTGCTTGTCCTCTAATTGTTTACTTATTCTCGTCGCGGTCTCTGGCAGAAAAGGTTCTAGGGCCTCGCCAACCCGATATAAATCATTATAAACTTTTTCCAGAACTTCTGTTAACTCTTTTTGATCGGTTTTGGCTAAAATCCAAGGCGCTTTCGCTTCAATATGTTGGTTGGCGGCCTTGACCACGGACCAGATTTTTATAAGAGCGCTCTCAAAGGCCAGGTTTTCTATATCCTGGTCTATCTCGATTGGTTTGGTTTCTTTTTTTGTAACCGCAACCTCATATTTATTAATCATCGAGATTGTTCGCTGTAATAAATTGCCCAGCTCGTTCCCAAGATCGGTTGTGTACCGGTTCGCCATTTTTTCTTCTGAAATGTCTCCATCCTGCCCAAAGGGAAACTCTCTTAAGACCGAGTAGCGAACCGTATCAGAGCCATACTTTTCGGCTAGTTCATTGGGCTCAAGTGAATTACCCAATGACTTACTCATTTTCTTACCATTAACCGTAAAATAGCCATGAATAAATAATTCTTTTGAGGTTGGTAAATCCAGCGCCATCAACATGGCTTGCCAAATTGTGGCATGAACTCTCATAATATCTTTGGCCATTAATTGAATGTCTGCGGGCCAGAATAACCCGGTTTTTTCCATATTTTGAGGCCAGCCTAAGCCGGTCAGATAGTTTAAGAAGGCATCGACCCAAACATAGGTCGTATGGGCTTGATCAAAAGGTAGAGCGATCCCCCAGGAAACATTTTCTTTCTTTCTCGAAATTGCCACATCCTCCAAGCCTTCATTCTTCAAAAAAGACAGGATCTCATTTTTTCGAGTTTCTGGCCTAACCTTAATCTCATCATTGGTAATTCTTTTTTCGATTTCTTGGCTATATTTAGAGAGTTTAAGCATGTAGGCTTCTTCTTCGTGTATTTCACACGGCCGATTATGGTCGGGGCAGATATTTTCATCAATTAGCTCTGATTTAGTCTTGTATTGTTCGCAGCCGACACAATACAAAGCCTGATAGACACCCTTATAGATATCGCCCTGGTCATATAATTTTTGAACTGCCCATTGGACTGCTTTTTCATGTTCCGGGTCAGTGGTCCGAACAAAGTAGTTATTGGAAATATTGAGATTTTTCCAGGTTTGTTTATATTTGGCAACGACCTCATCCGCAAATTTCTTGGGAGTTTGTCCCCTCTTTTTGGCGCTTTCCTGGATCTTGGCCCCGTGTTCATCGGTCCCAGTCATAAAAAAAACATGATCATGGCCGTATTTCTTGCGGTAATGTCGGGCTAAGATATCAGCCGCGATCGTCGTATAGGCATGGCCCATGTGGGGAATGTCATTAATATAATAAATTGGCGTCGTCACATAAAATTTATTTACGGTCATTGACCTCCTTCACCAGTTTTGGCAAATCTTTTTTTAGTTGGTCTAATGACATAAATTGTAGCGTATTCAACCCGACCTTCCTAGCCCCTTCTAGATTTCTCTCTTTATCATCAATAAAAATTACTTCTTTCGGCTTTCGCTGGAGTTTCTCTAAAACATATTGATAGATCTTCGGATCAGGTTTTGAAAGCCCTATTTTTGATGATTGAAAAATATTTTGACCAAAGGACCTTTCTAGCTGCCATAACTTATTATCTCGATCGAAATTCGATAACTCATTTGTTAGTAAAGCCAGCTCAAAGTCTTGGCCCACTTCCTTAGCATAAGCGATAACCTCTGGCCTGACGGCCTTGGGATGATATAAATCATAAAAATCCTCATCATCTTTGGTTAATTTTCTAATTTCCTCGATCAGGGTCTCGAAGGATCGCTGCCCGGTCGTTGTCTGACGACTGTATTCAAAGATTTTGGCTAGATTGTTTCCTGGAACCTGTTGATATTTATCTTTCAGATTTTCTTCGAACTTTGGCCAAAAATCTTCAACGAGCACACCTCCGTTATCAAAAATAATAGTTTTAATCATGTTTTTTCTCAAAAATGACTACAAATTCCCCTTTTTCTTTTATCTGAGATAAGACCTCAGAGAGACGGCCTCGGTAAATCTCCTCAAACTTTTTAGTCAGTTCTCGACCAACGACGACTGTTTGATCACCCCCCATTTCTAACAGTTCTTTGATCAATTTTTTTATTCGATATGGGGATTCGTATAATACCACTGGTTTAGATGATTGGACAATTTCTCTTAATTTTGTCTGTCGCCCTTTCTTGTGCGGCAGGAAACCGACAAAGTCAAATTCGTTATTTTTTAGACCCGAGACCGAGACCAGAGTTGCGACCGCTGAAACCCCAGGGATTGGGATCACTTCAATCTCGGCCTCGTAGGCAGCCGCGATCAGGATTTGTCCAGGATCGCTAATGCCTGGCGTGCCCGCATCTGTCACTAAGGCGACCGTTTGACCAGCTTTTATTGAACTAATTATTTGTTCAACTTTTTGAATCTTTGAATGCTGGTGAAAACTAAGAAGAGGTTTTTTTATCTCAAAATGATTCAATAGCTGCAAAGTGTGCCTGGTGTCTTCGCAAGCCACCAGATCGACTTCTTTAAGGGTCTCAAGCGCTCTTAAGGTAATATCGCCCAGGTTTCCAATTGGGGTTGCCACAACATATAATCGACTCATCTGACCTCAAACTTTCCTTCGGCTGCTCCTCTTGTTTCTTCATTTACTTCAATCTTATCCACCCGGGCCATCGGCGGACCTTTTTTAGACCAATCGACAAAAGAATCGATTAGCTGGGGGTCACCTTCGATAACCATCTGAACCGAACCATCACCTTCGTTACGACACCAACCCTTGAGCCCTAATTTAGAGGCCAATTTTTTGGCTGAATATCGATAAAAAACGCCTTGGACATCGCCAAAGACTCTAATTCTAACTTTCTTCACCAAATAGCTCCACATAAGTCTGATATAATTTATCCCAATCTGTCATTGAAAGCGCTTCGGCTCTCATCTGTGAATCAATCTTGGCTTGGGTTAGCCAGCGCTCGGCTTCGTCTCGACTAATTTTCATCCCGCCAGACAGCGAATTAATTAATTGTTTTCTTTTTTCGCCAAAACCTGACTTAACAATACGGAAAAATAACTTGGTCTCAACTTTAAAGAGAGGCTCTTTGTAAACCTTGATTTTAATAATGGCCGAGTCAACCCGAGGAGCAGGATAAAAAGAAGTCCTAGGCACAATGCCAATAATTTCAGGTGAACCATAAAACTGAACCGAGACCGATAAAATACTCATCCTTGAGGGCTTAGCGGAGATCCTTTCGGCGACTTCGCGCTGGACCAATAAAACCAGTTCTTCTGGCTTATTGTCTACTTCCAAAAATTTTCTTATGGTCGGTGAGGTTATATAGTAAGGGAGATTTGAGACCACTTTGTATTGACCCAGAGTTGAGGTCTCAAACTTTAGGATATCGTGATTCTCAACCGTGAGATTATTATATTTGATACAAGCTGTCTTAACGACAGTCAACATCGTTGTATCCAATTCGACCGCGATAACGGTGCCCGCCTTTTTACAGAGCTCCCGCGTCAAAATCCCCATTCCTGGCCCAACCTCTATGACTCGATCTAGTTTTGTCAGATTGGCCGATTCAACGATCAGGTCGAGGGCTTTCTCGTCAATCAAAAAGTGCTGCCCTAAGTCCTTTTTGGTATGGACGCCAAAGGCTTTAAGCGTTTTTTTAATATTTGTAATATCCGTTAAATCCATAAATGAAGCCCTTGTTTGGCTTCATTATAATCGAACCTCCTCAAGATATGAATAAGATTATGGTTTACAGCCCCAGGCGGACCAGCCAGATTTTGAAACTTTCCAAGCCGTAACATTGACTTGGGCGGTCCCGTCGGTAATGGCCGCCCCGCGGTAAGCACCGCCAGGATAAGCGCTGCTTGCACCTGACCAAGTTTCCGGACTGTATTGAAAGAGCCCTTTATAATAAGTGCCTGAATAAGGGTTACCACCTGATTCGCAGATCATAACATTATACAAACTGGATGGATCGACGCCCCAGGTGCTTCCAGCTGAAACGAGCGCTTCCCACCACATGCCCGCATTGTAGGGCTTGGCGCCTTCAGCGATAATTTTATTCGTCGGGTTTTTAACGATTTCTGAGCTTAAAATAATTCGATCGACAATCAGACCGTTCCGATAAATAAGGCGAACGGTTTGATCCTTTTGGCCATTTTCTCCCTCTTGGGTAACTTTAGTCTGGCCTTTATACAGGCCGTAATCCTTCTGTTTGACGGTTTCAAAAGGAAGAGCGACGCTTTCTTTTATTTCTTCATAGTTGATCCTCGTGACTGTAATCTCTTGATTACCGGTCGAGAGAGCCGTAAGGGCCGGTTCAACGGTATCTCTTTGGCCTAAGGTGACTTTATTAGTCAAAACCTCCCCGATCGTCTTGCCCCAGCTCCGAATGGTCTGATCCGCTCCGTCAACATGAACGGTGAAGACTGGAGCCCTAATAATGGTCACTTTTTGGCCAATGGCATTCTCGTCGGCCGGATCTGTAATCAGATCAGAGCTCACTTTATCTTCAGGGTAAATCTCGATCTTCAGTTGTTTAAGAATATCAGTCTCGTTGGTATAGGCTGAATAAGCCAAATGCTCCTGATTATTATCAGAAATTAAAACTGGGAGGGCTCGAGTGACTGTAATCTCTTGACCTTCTCCGTTGAGTAAACTCTCGGAAGGTGGATCAGTGATGTCGTTTTTGTTTAGGGCGATCCCGGCTTCACTGACCGCTCCCGCAACCGTATTTTGAGTCGTAGTAAGCTCTTTTTGTTTATTATCAAAAGTTATCTTAACAGAGCTTTCGACGCCAGCGACCAAGCTCGTTCCAAGCGCCTTCGGCGACTGACTGATCGCCACAAAGATAACCGCAAAAAAGATAGCTAACGCTGTAAAGCGGTATTTTAGATAATAAACATGGATTGAGTGTAATATTTTTTGAATTTTTTGATTAATATCCATCTAGCCCAATTAATAGATGCAAGAAATATTGTAGACTTTTTAGGAGCCCATTGTCAAACGATTTTCGACAAGCCTGAACGATTGACACCAGGTTGTTCTCGACAAACTAGAACGATAGGAACTCAGAGTTTAAGGGTGTGGCTCTTGACCCACAAAATGCCTATTTTACTTTCCCCCTTCTACCAGTTTTTCCATCCTTCTTTCTGATAGATTCTGACGAGTGTTATCTAATATTTATTAATCCATTTCTTAAAAAGAGAATTTCTGTTATTATTTTTTCGATGGAAACAACAAGACCAGACAACCCTAACGAAGACACCGAGACTCCAGAGGCTAGATCAATGCGTCTGAAAAAGGGTGACTTAGGCGCTTATTTAACGAGTTATCCTTTCGATGGCCTAGAGGCCGTAGACGAAAGTGACATTATCGCCAAAGACGACATTGCTGAGTTAGGGAAATATGCAGAAGAGTTATTGGAAAAACTAAAAGACGATATTCACGAAGGAAAGATCGGCCTTATTATTGGCGATGATATCAGTGGCAGGCTGCTCACTCTCATTATGAGAGGGGTCATCAATCAAAGATACCAAGCTAATGGTCAAGACAAAGTCCCAACTTTCTTCCTTACCGGTGATATGAGATTATCTGAGCCTGAGGCAGAAATGAAATCTTTAAAAATAAAAGAGTGGCTAGTCACAAAAGACTTAGATCAAGAAAAAAAAGTGTTGATTGTGACCGACTCCATTGCCGGAGGACACACTTTACTCCCCTTAGTCAAAGCCCTTAACCAGCTCAACCTCCAACACATAACGGCCACAACAGGATTAGTCTCACCAGGAATGGAGCGGGTTGATTTGGGTGAAATAGTGCACCTAAATAATCTAACGCCCAGAATTTATGATAATGAGGAAAAAAGAGGTCTGGCCGGCGTTGATAAAACATTTGGCTCGGGTCAAATCTTTTCAGACGCCAGAAGAGAGCCAGAGTTGACCAAACTTGCCCGTCACTTAGTTAATGAGGAGATCGACAGAATCGTCGCAAAAGAAGTCAAAGAATAAGGCTTAGTTTCTCTCCAACCAGTCATCAAGTCGAGATGCAAGAGCCCTAGTCTCGAGATTGTTTAAAAGAAAGAGAACAAATTACTGTTTTTTTCTAAGTCTAGCGTAAGTTAATGAAAGCCACTTTCTTCCAGCCTCATCGCCAAAGTCCACTTTAACATCATCATCATCGATATCAACGACCTTCCCCGCTCCAAATTCTTCATGAATAACTCTGTCCCCAATCCGATAAAAACTAGTTAATTTCTCCTCGGCGATCGGTTCGACCGTATAATTATTCATGGCAATACTTTTATGACTCGTAATCAGGTTCTCTGGAATATCAGCTAAAAAACGGCTCGGTGAGTTATTATGGATCCCACCATAAAGCATTCGCTGCTCTGCCAAAGTTAGATAAACCCGCTCTTTGGCCCGCGTAATGCCGACATAACACAGTCGTCGCTCTTCCTCCAATTGCTGCGGGTCAAAAAAACTATTGGCATGAGGAAATAGATTTTCTTCCATTCCGATAATAAAAACGGCCTTAAACTCTAAACCTTTCGCCGCATGCAAAGTCATTAAGGTTAAGGCTTCTTCACTTGGATTCCAATTATCGATATCGGCCACGAGCGCAATTTCTTCCAGAAAACCCTCCAGATCAGCCTGCCCGTGGATGCTAGTATAATCCTCCGCGACCGATAAAAGTTCTTTGACATTTTCGAGACGCTCCTCACCAGTCAAGGTGCCGTCATTAAGAAATTCGGCGTAGTGGCACTTGTCCAAAACGAGCTCGATTAATTCTTTTAGGGTTGAGCCGTCCTTCGCTCGCCGGATTGTTTCTAAATTATAGCCAAATTCCTTCAAACCTTGGCTCACCTTCGGTGATAAGGCCATTTCATCGACGAGCTCAAGTGTCCGCGAAATCGCAAGTTTATTTTTATGGGCAAAATCGGTCAATTTTTTAATCGAAACATCCCCCACTCCTCTTGGCGGGACGTTAATGACTCGATTGAACGCCACCCAATCATCGTCTGAGTTAACCACCCGAAGATAAGCGAGAACATCCTTTATTTCTTTTCTTTCATAGAACCTGACTCCGCCAACAATCCGATACGGCAAGTTTAATTTAATTAGTTCAGTCTCAATGGCTCGAGATTGAGCATTAGTTCGATACAAGACAACAATATCGTTGAGCTTGTAGCCATCATCTCTGGTCAATCGGCCCGCCTCTTGGATTAGAAACCGGGCTTCTTCTTGTTCATTGTAAGTCTCAGCCACCACAATTGGGACGCCAGCCTCATTCTCGGTCCAAAGCTCTTTCTCGCTTCGGTTCTCATTTTTAGCAATGACCTTGTGAGCCGCATCAATGATCGCTTTAGTATTCCGATAGTTTTGCTCGAGCTTGATAATCTTTGTCTTAGGATAGTCTCTCTCAAAATCTAAAATATTTTGGAAGTTTGCTCCTCGCCATGAATAAATCGAATTATGAACGACAACTCCTTCTACAAAATAATTATGAACTTTTTCAATATCTAAATCGTAGACATAGCCATCATAAGGTTTTTTCTCGATGCTTTGGATATGGTCCTCTTTGATCACTTTTTTATCAGAGCTCAAATCGGCCAAAGTCATCCCCGGATGAAGTTGACTCGCAGGTAAAAAAATAAATTTTCGGTCAGTCAGAAATGCATAGCGGTTGATATTAAAATTACTCCCCTTATCGAGTGATTCGATCAAACCCTCAATTTTACCGTAATCTAGATTATGAACTTCTACTTTTTGTTGCCCGTTTGCTTTTTTCCGAAGACTAAACTCTTTTTCAGAGAGAAAATCCAAAGGGGCGGAAGACTCAATCGAAAGTCGACTCGCCGCCCAGGGGCTTCTAGCAGTAATTCTTCGATCGCCAAAAAGGACCACATTGACATTAGCCTGCCCTTGATCAGTCCTCGTTGTCGCTGGTGGCATAAAATGGGGGTAATCGAAGGATATTTCTAGGTCAGTCATTAAGTCCTGGGCTCTTTTGACAGTATCAATCTCTCGATAAAGCCGGTCGATCAAATCTTGTCTTAATTTCATCGATCTGTTTTTGTAGGCATGAAAAACCATCGTTGGGAGACCGTATTTGCTCGCAAAGAGAGCTTCAGAGTAGACGGCGGCCTCTCTCGTTGGGCATATTTTCAAGATCCACATTCTTGAGGCTCTTTCTTGGTTCGCCCGTATCCTAAGTCCAATCTTGTTTTTCTTGCCATCAAAACGCGAGCCCTTCGTCAGACCGATTCGATAGCCTTTATCTTTTGAAAACATGAGGTAAACAAAATAACAATCAGAACAGTCGATTCTGGCAAATAAAATATGATTTGAGGTGCAAGCTATTTTTCTCCCTGAGGTCGTGGTTATTTCGATCAAATCGCCTTTGAAACTGAATCTCTTCTTTTTCGAAACTGGAAAATAATTTGTTTTGCCATAGCCGCTCGCACTTAAGACTAGATCTTTTGGTTCAATTGCTTCGATCTTTTTGAACCCTTGGCTAGTTTGAACCCTTGAGCCTTCAGCTAAACACTGCCAATCGTCTCCGACGACACATAAATTATGTTTCTTGGCCGAAAGCAACTTAATAAACATATACTGCGCATGATTAGTATCCTGATACTCATCAACATGGATGTACGGCCAAAGATCCTGATACCGCCTTAAAACCTCAGGAAACTTTTGAAATAGTTTGACGGTTTCAGAGAGTAAATCGTCAAAGTCTAAGGCATTATTCCGTAACAAATCTGCCTGATATTCTGGGTAAACCTGGGCGGAAAGTTCTTGGAAATAACCACTCGCCACTTTAGCATATTTACTGGGTGATAGAAGTTCATTTTTGGCACTTGAAATATTTGATTTAATCCCCTGAGGTGACGTCTTTTTGTCAGACAACTCTAATCTTTGTAAAACTTTCTTAATGGTGGAGAGACTATCCGATTCGTCATAGATCGCAAAGCTTCGCTTGTAGCCTAAATAATGGCCGTCCTCACGGAGGATCCGAGCACAAATGGCATGAAAGGTCCCCATCATCGGGAAATGCCCAGAAAAGCGAGCGCCATAGTTAACCTTTTCGAGCGGGTTCCCGCCCATTAAGGCTACGACTCTTTCGGTCATTTCTTTACTCGCTTTGTTCGTAAAAGTGACCGCTAAAATATTTTCTGGTTCAACTTTTTTTTCTCGAATTAAATAAGCAATTCGGTGAGTCAAAACCTTGGTTTTGCCACTTCCCGCCCCCGCTAAGATCAAAACCGGTCCCTCTGTCGTCAGGACCGCTTCCGTCTGTTTTTCATTTAAGCCACGTAAAATCTCACTCATTGGAGATATTATAACTGACTTTATCGCTTTATTTTAGTAGACAATACCACTTAGCGAGAGTTGTTTTAGTGAGTTTTTTCTCAGTAACAATCTCACCTTTTACAATTTCAGTCATAACCGCCCCTTTTTTGATTTCTCAACGGCGACGGTTAGCTTACCAATTATTTCATAGAGTCCTTGGCACTCTCTTTGTACTCTAGCTAACTTTAGTTGGTCGCAGCCTGTGGTCTTAGACTCACCAGAAAGCCAAGCGTAGACGGTCCCAGAAGCAACACCAGCATCAGAAGCTGCTTTTGGCACAGCAATACCATCATTCTTTATTCTTGAGAGTATTTGCTCTCGGATCTCTTTGGGAATTATTTTATACATCTTCATACCTCCTTTTCTATTGTCCCAGAGGTAAAGAGTATTTGTCTAGTTTTTGGGGTACCTGCCATAAGCATCTTTGTCACAAGCGACCTCATAGAAGATCATCCACTCTAATCGAAGTTTAGCCTCAGCTGAAAGATTAAGCTTCTCTGCTAACTTTCTCCATCTTTCAGGCATAGCTAGGAGTGGTTTATCTTTTGTGACAAATGGATCGAACCCTTTATATCCATTCCGCCTAAAGGTTGGTTGTCCTACATTAGGGCTTTTGATAGCTACTATATACATCGATAATCCTCTCTGATTTAATCAAATCATTTTGACTTGAGATTATACCAGATTTGTTACCGATGTATTTCAACCTACGCACGTTTAGCTAATAAGTTTATTACAAAATCTGTCGCTATAGAATTGCCAACATTTATTATTTAAAATTATGACTATAATAATACCCTTTAACATATTTTCTTACTACTTTTGTTAATTTTCTTCTTCTATAGAAACTATCACAACACTCTATTAGTCAAGTTCCTTGCTATCTGAATTAGTTTCATAAACGTAGGTATATAGCTTTTTTAACGATGAAAGGACTTCGTTCTCAGTTAAGCTACTATACATAATATGAGTTTGCCACCACAATGGAAATTCAATTTGAATGAAATCTGGAGGTATTTGATTAAAGTTAACAAACCCCACGTGTAATACTCTTCTAAAATAGACCTCTGCTACGTCAAAATGTTTTTCTATAGTTTTTTCTTTATAAAGATTCTCTAGATGACTGAGGTACTCAGGCAAAAGCCAATCAATCCATTTCTTAAATGGAACTTGAGCGCATTCCATTTCTTTGAGCATCGTTTCATAAGCCGACCAAGACATCTTATGATTACCAACAACAACGTCAGGCATTTTTCCAACATTAACCTTCTTTCTTGGATTTTCACTTTTGTGATAGTCTCTAGCTTTCTGGTCGGGTGATTTACCGTTAAGTGAATTATGAGGAAAGTAATTCCAGGCATCCTGAAAAGTATTAAGTATCTGATTAGACTTATCGATATCGTTTATCGAATTAAAATATTTTGACCACTTCTTCATAAATCGATTCAAAGCATCCATGACAGAATCGCCTTCATCGTTAAGAATCCACTCCTTCACAATCGCAACGGATATCTTCTTTGATAATTTATAATCCTGAATAAGTTGTTCTAAATTATTTTCTGCTTGCTTAAGATTCATTGTTTATTTATCTTATCATATCTTGCTAAAATACGTCACTTTTAAGGCCTAATTTGTATTCCTCAATGGTTTCTGAGAGAACCACCTTGGCATAGAGATTCTTTTTAAGTTCAGAGGAACGCCAGACCATGATTCCAAAATCACCGAAACCAGAAGAGTCAATACAGATACAAGTAGGTTGAGGAGCAAGCAAGGCGGTAGGTGTATTCTGAGTGTCTAACTGCTTGAACCCAGTGTCTCTCTTTTAGGTGTCTTTCAGCTAACTCCTGATACGTTTGTTTGTGGTCAGCCCAATCTTCCCAAACTTCTTCCTTAATCCCAGAGCCTCTCCTTTGGTTCTGAAAAACATGCCTACAGTTATTGCAACGATATCTTTGCTTGCCTCGTTGAGAACCATCTTTTCTAGTATTCCCAGAAACACATTTCGGGCATTTTTTTATCATTTTTATCCTTCAAGTTAAAAATATGTATGTTTTAGACTTTATATTAACAAAAAGTGACTGTTTTAACCACACAAAAAAGTTCATTAGACCGAAATTGCTGAGATTGCAATCTCTGGTTCTGTTAAAGTCGAGGGCTTATTTCTTCTACCAATAAAAGATAAGAATTCAATTTGTATACTTTTTTACGCTATCCATACCAATCATATCCTTAGTCTTAGATAATGAGTTTGTCCGAAGCTAGTTATTTCTAAGTTATTTATATTACTACAATCTGCACAAAACAAATCACCATAATCTTATTAGACGACAGCGGTCTAGATCAACCATGGGGGTATAAAATATATTTTCGAAGAATCTCTATTTATTGTTTCTGGTACCATATTACAAGTGATTATACCAATCACTGGCCTGTATTCCGAAACGTATGAAGCAAAGGATCTAGTAACTTGAGGTTTTTTAAGGCTTAATTTGCATTCCAACGGAACCAATTGACTTTTAACCTTAAGGATAAAATCAACTTCTGCCTGGGATTTTGTCCGCCAGTACTTTGTTTCAATTTCTGATTTTTGGAGCTGATTTTCAAGAAAGTTTTCAAGAAGAAAGCCAGAGTCCGTTCTTTCATTTAGTTTTCTAAAATCTTTGACGATAAAGTTCCTTAATCCCGTATCAAAAAAATATAATTTTGGATTTTTTACAAGCTCAGTTCTTTTATTAGTAAAGTATGGTTTTATCGGTTTTGCAATAAAGGTCTTTTCAAGAACATTAAGATATTTTTTTAGAGTTATGTAGTCATATCCTGAAACTTGTCCTAGATCATTATACTCAACTAGTTGGCCAATTTGGAGTGAAATCGCCCTTATGAGAACGGAGAGTTTAAAATCGTCAATTAAGCCAAGCGAATCTCTAATATCTCTTAGAAAGTAGGTATTATAAATGTTTTTCAAGACCAAGGTTTTTTCTTCTTTACTTTTTGAGAGAACCACGCGTGGATAACCACCCCATATCACAAATTCTTCAAAAACAGTACTGAATTGTTTGTTCAAGGTAGGAGAAACTTTTGGTAAGTTAATTTTTACATTTTTTAGATTAAAGCCCTTTTTATACTCTTGGTAGACCTTTAGCAATGGGTTATCGGTAAAGGTTAGGTATTCTTCAAAGTTTAAATTATATAAATTAAAAACAAAGATACGACCAACCAAATATTTAATTGTGTTAATAGTGAGGTCAATGGCTGAAGAACCTGAAAGAATAACTTTGTTCTT
Organism: uncultured bacterium; assembly: GCA_903842085.1. Lineage (GTDB taxonomy): Bacteria > Patescibacteriota > CPR2 > UBA1875 > CAIMLA01 > CAIMLA01. The sequence continues at coordinate 17,600 of CAIMLA010000020.1, forward strand.
TGGGTACAGATCATAAAGTAATTTTAAATTTTTTCCTCCACTTCTAGAATACTGGAACTCATCAATAAAAAGATACCGATAACCAAAATATTTCTCAGCAAAACCTTTTGGGTCTGTTTCAAAAAGTTCAAGATCGTCCCTATCCTCAAAACTAATAAATATAGAATTTGGTAATTCTGACTGTATTTTTTGGAGAAGGGTCGTTTTGCCACTCTGCCTTGGTCCGATGATCGCCAAGATTTCTCTCTTAGATAAATATTTTAAGATAGTTTTTTCTAATTTTCTTGTTTTATACATATAAACCCTGCTATTCTTTTATTACTATATTATTATAGTAGTGTCTGATTTATGTGTCAATATCTTTTTAGCATTATTCTTGGAGCGGGGTTGATTTAAAGGACAACCTTGATCTTGACTAACTCAGGCTCAAGTGACTGAGCAGTTAATTCAAACTAAATTCAATCAGTTTCTCTTTTATGACCTTGTCCTTTACCATAAAGTTTGGCATAAAGATTACCTTTTCCGAAAAATCAATATCCTTGTGATAAGCAAGTTGAATTCGGAAGTTCTTCTCACTAAATTCATTGTCATAAAGCTACTTCGCTTTTTTGATAATCTCATTTATCGAATGATAGTCCTTCATAATAAAATATAAATCTACGTAATCCTTCCACTTAGCCCGGCGTCCTAAGGTGTAAGCTTTCATGGCGGCGAGGGTCAAAAGGTCAGGCATTTTTATCTGTTCTATTTCTTCTGAGAATAAAATCTTGAAGGGATAATATAAAAAGGTCAAGCGGACGTCGTTAAAAATCAGCTCATATTGATCTTTTTCGTCTCGAATCGCCCTTTCAATTTTACCTTCTTCGACTAGGATATTTCTGATCTTGCCATTACTAAATTTTTTTGTTGAAAAGAGATCAAAAGCAATAGACTGGCGATGACCAATCTGTAGAGCAATGGCCGTCCCGCCAACTAAGCCAAAGTCTTTCGAAAATGTCGAAAGTAGAGGCAAAAGTTTTCGTTGACTATCGGTCAGTATCTCTTGGTTCATTGTTAAAATAAAGTTTAAAATAATTTTCTACCTTAGGATCAAAATTATGTCGATCTGACTTGATTTTATTATTGAATATTTCGGCAGTTTTATTCCGTCCCAAAATACTGATTACTTTTTTAATATCATCAAAATCGCCATATTCAAGAACCCCCTCCACAATCGCTTCGTCAGAGAGATTGCGGTAATTCCTAGTTGACCAAAAAATTAATGGTTTTTTAGCGGCAAATTTTTGTATTGTCATGTCTTAATTATACAACAGATCAGCCTCGTTTTAAGTCACATCTCAATTTTTTGGGCTCGAGAATTAATTAAATTAAACATAAACTGAACCCCATTGGTTAAGATAGCCCCTCCTCCAGAGAGACGAAACCAATCATTACCTAAGCGATCTTAACGACTTGAATCGTTAACATATTTAGCATCTCTGACCTCCTTTTTAGAACAAGCGTAATTAATCTAAAGCAGTCGACCTTCTGCCTCAAAAAGAAAGCCAGAACAGCGTGTTGTTCAGGTTAAGGTGGAGCCCCACCAACACGCTAAAGAGCGGGACAACCTTGAGCTGAACTGACCTGTTCTTATTACCACTGATCAATGATATTGAGGAAACGGGCTGGTGTTTCTATCTCTATCTTTTGGTAACACTTCAAAGCAAGGAGATGATGATCGCCACTTATGATATACTGGCACCGGCCTAAAAGTGCGGTTTCAATGATCATATTGTCGTCTTGGTCTTGGCAAATATCTACTTCAATACTACCTAAAACAATCCAAAGAGCATCGCGTTTAAGAAGTTTTTCTAATCGGGCTAGGTCGATCAGAAAATTAGGAAATTTAGCATGAATGATCCGTCGCGTTTCGGTTAAGATATCTTGAGAGATATAAATAGAGCCATTTTCCACTAGCCAGTGCATTACTGCTTGTGGCTCTCCTCCAAAAACAAGGGCTGAAATTAAAATATTCGTGTCAAGGACGGCTTTAAGATTTTTTCCGCGTTCCACTTTTATACTCATTAATAATTTTATAGACTTGGTCTTCGCTTGTTATGCCCGTCTGACGCCCTTTCTCATTGGCAGTATCAAAAAGCTCGGTCCATTCTCGTCGTCGCTCAAGGTCAAGCAAGGCTAAACGACGAAAGTACTCGCTCCGACTACCGAAGTCTTTTTTTACCGCCTGATCAATTGCCTTGATTAGCGCTTCATCAAGAGCGATATTAAGTGTTTTTGTGGCCATTTAGACTCTCCTTGTTTATATAGGTATATTGTATAGTTCTTGTATATTTTAGTCAACACTTTAATCTTTTACTCTGATTATTGAGAAATTTTTAAGTTAAACCAGATTGAACCCCATTGGTTAAAACAACCCCTTCTCCAGAGAGACGAAACCGATCATTGCCTAAAGCAATCTTAACGACTTGAACCGTTAACATATTTAGCATCTCTGATTTTCTTTTTAAGACAAGCGTAATTAATCCGGGATAATCGACCTTCTACCAATAAAAGATAAGAATTCAATTTGTAACCTTTTTTACGCTATCCAGACCAATCATATCTTTAGTCTTAGATAATGAGTTTGTCCGAATCAATTTATGCCTAGACTGAAAACATCGACCACCAATCCAGAATATTTCCTCTCTATCTGATTTACTAGAAAGAAAATTACTGAGACTACAATCTCTAGCTCTGTTTAGGTCTTTTTCATTAACTTTGGTCCCAGCCTGATCGCCCTTAAGCTGGCCTATTTGACACAGTTAGAATCGCCATAATTTTTATTGGCGATTTTAATCCGCAATATGATATAATCATTATATATGAAAGAAAAAACACAAAAAATATTATCAAGCACCAATCCTTGGTGGCAAGATTCATCATTTCGCTATCCGGTTATTGATAGGCCCAAAATTTTGGCTGAGATTCACCCAGATAGGCATCATATTGAGGTTCTATTAGGCGCACGTCGAGTCGGAAAAACGTCTATTATGGGATCTTTGATAAATAAGCTTTTGTCGGATAAGGTTGATCCTCATAAAATACTTTTTATTACAGCAGACAATCCCTTTCTAATTGATGTGAACCTAAGTGATCTATTGGAATCATATATTGAACAGTCTAGATTCTCATTATCTGATGAGTTATATATCTTTATTGACGAAATCCAGGACGTAAAAAACTGGCAATTAATTGTTAAATATTATTATGATAATAGCCAAATTAAGTTTGTTGTTTCGGGTTCATCAAGTCTGTTAATAGATGAGCAGGCTAGAAAACTGACTGGTAGAATTAATATTCATACAATATGGACTCTATCTTGGGATGAGGTCCGCTTATTCAAAGCTGAATATAGTTTTGACGAATATCTTAATTATGGTGGTTATCCAGAGATTATCTTAGGACTGCCTGATCCAGATCAAACAATAGTACAGATCGTAGACTCAACCGTTTACCGTGACTTAATTGGGCTATATGGTATTCAAAACCCAAAAAAACTGATTGATTTAATCCGGATAATGTCTGAAAAAATCGGCACGGCAGTTAGCTTTAGAAGCATCGCATCACAACTTGATATTGACGATACGACAGCAAAAAAATTAATTGAATATTTAATAAGCATAAAATTGTTATTTGAGCTTCCGTTATTTACAGTTTCGACAAAAAAAGCACTTCGCAATCCGTCAAAATACTATTTTCTGGATAATGGCATCATCAGTTCGTATTCATTACATAATGTCGTAGGTGCATTAGCAGAGAATTTGGTAGCGATTCGCCTCGCACAGTCATATGCTAAATCAGGCGTGAATTTTGGATATATTGTTGAAAACGGACAAGAAATTGATTTTGTCTATGGCACAGAAAAATTTGAAGTCAAATATCGTGACGATTGGCAGGAAATTGGTGAAAACTATTTCGATAATGATAAGACCAATAATTCTGAAGTGACGATGATTATTCCTACTGACACAAACCTGCAGAAACCTCACCTTAAGTATGTTGGGCTTGAGAAATTTTTAAGTTAAACCAGATTGAACCCCATTGGTTAAGACAACCTCTTCTCCAGAGAGACGAAACCGATCATTAACTAAAGCAATTTTAACGGCTTGAATCGTTAACATATTTAGCATCTCTGACCTCCTTTTTAGAACAATAGAATAAACCCAAAACAGTCGACCTTCTGCCTCAAAAAGGAAGCAAGGAGAGCAGGCTGGGCTAGTTGCCTATAGCTGGAACACTATACTCTACCTAGTTTAGTATTGTTGACTAGCAAATTAGACAATCTAAGGGTAATGTCTGAAGACAACCAAATATAAGCACGTCTCTTAAAGTTTATCATCACTGAAGCGTTCACGATAATAATATGTTACAAGTATTATCCGTAAAGCTGACTATGCGTACCAACCGCATCGAAAATGATGTTATTATCTTGCGTTAGGTATAACGCTCTATAGTCTCCAGTTATGTTAATCCTCCTGTATTTTTTGTATTTTCCTTTTAGAGGATGATTGTTTAGATCTGAGTGGAGGGGGTCACTTATAAATAACACTATTCGTTCAATCAGTTTTTGCCTCACAGGCTTATTAAGCTTTTTGGCTTGTTTCATAAAACTTTTAGAATAGGCGATTGTCATTTTAATTCTTTAGCTAAGAACTCCACGGCCTTGTTATTACTATTGAATTTATGGTAATCGCCAGAGTCGATTTCTTTTTTGGAAGATGCAAGTATCTTTGCCGTCTGGTCGTTGGGCACTTCGGGGACATCGAAGACTACGCTTTGTTCTGCTGTGAAGCGGCGAAGCTCGTTATTAAGAACCGCACTAATACTAATCCCTAGTCTGTCAGCTGTTTTAGCAGCTAGCTGCTTAAGTTCAGGATCTGTTTTCAAATTTATGACTGCGTATTTACTCATACCTAAAGTATATACTATTGGTAATACTAGTGTCAATCCCCAATTGTTTGAGCTTGATTTCTTGCGTGGCATGTACTCTTTACTAATCAAAGCCATATCCTTACCACAGCGAAGACAAAAATAGCTTTTGCGAGGCCTTGAAGTCTCCAGCAGATTGTCCTTTTCTTGATCGCTCCCAGCCTTTTCTTGTATAGCCTTCTCACGATCCTGATATCTTTGCGCGGCAAGGGATTCGACAAACTGGAAGTAGAAAATACTATACCAGAGATACCATCCAGCTTGATGCTTTACCAGCTCAGCTTTTGAGGCCTTCTTTTCCATTTCGGAAAAGATACTATTAACTGTCTTCTCTCCAGCACGACAAAGAGAGACAGTTTGTTTGTCATAGAGATTTTCATAATACGATTTATCCTGAAGGTATTTGTAGCTCATCACACCCTTCATAATTACTAGCTAGGAGAAAATTGACCAGATATCACTATAATTTTCTTTAATGATCGCCTGCCATTTCTGTGTTTCGTTTGGCGAAGAAATATCGTTTTTTGAATAAACCAAGAGAACCCGACATTCTTTTTGGTTATCGTCAACGAAGACTACGGCTCTGTTGCCAGATGTCTTAGCCGATTCATTCGAGCCAGCTATTTTAAAATCTAACTTAATAATCTTTTTGCAACCCTTGGCATAGACTATTTCTGCCCTAGTAGTGTTACCCAGGACCGTGTCAATCCTAGAAAGAAAACTCACCATAGAGCCCTCTGTTTCTGCCCAGCTACTTTTGTACTTTTTTGAGAAGGACTTAATATAGTGTCTTTCGGTAAAAGACTCAAACTTTACATAGTACTCATCAAAACTAATAGACATTGCCCGGGTCTTCCTGGGTAATAATATTGAAAGGAATCAGCTCTCCCTGTCTACATATTTTCCAAGGAAGCTGACCATGAGTAAAGTCGACTATATCAGAAGTACTTTTGTCTTTCCACTTCTTTGCAACCTTTTTGATCAAGTCGATCTCGTCCTTATTTAGCTTATTGTTCGGAGGATAATTTTCAACCAAAGTTAGATTAATCATCTGAACCGTGCCATCTTTTTTGTGTTCTATAGTTATCTCGCCGCTTTCAAAGAGTTCATCTATTACTCTAAAATACTGGTCTGGTACAGGCCCCTGCTGAATTCTTCTATAGGCTAGTCCACTCATTGATTGAAACTTATCGTAATACCATGCAAAGTCGGCCAGGTAAGCTAGTTTTGCCAATTTCGTTTTTGTTAGTTTTCCGTCCGAAGAATCACCGCCAAAATATAGAGCATTTAAGATTATCTGCTTATATTTATCTACGCTACCTTCTCCAAGAAATTCGGGAGCAATGTCACTTGCAAGATCATGGACAGCTATCCCGAAAGTCGCGGCGATTTTTCTCAGTTCAGAGATATTTAGCTCACGCTTTCCATCTTCTATAGACACAAAGGTAGGTCTACTAACGCCTAGTGCGTCCGCGACTTCGCCTTGAGTTAAACCCCTTCTGGTCCGTAGATCTTTTATTTTCGTTGCAATTGTACTCATAGTTTCACCCCCTCCTTTATTACTATCTATTATAAGCGTATGGTCATATATGTCAAGTTTCTTTACAAAGAAAGTCGGCATACTTTACAATTGAGCATTTTAGGAATACAATTATTTAGATACCACACAAGATGGCGGTCGATATATTTAGGAAATTGCTCGCGCAACTCTTTAAGACTAATTGTTGAGTTAGTAATATTTGTACTCATCCATTAAGTTTAACATAGTGTCAAGCTGAGCCTTAAAGGTGTCTATAACACCCCAAATGGCAACCATAAGTAATTATTAATCGTTTAGCTCTTAACATACTAGATGGTTTATTAAGCCCATACTCCTTTCCGAAAAAAGTATTTGCCGCAACAAAAACTACAGCGAGGATAAGGATAGCCGTCAAGACAGCCATAATTACCTCGACCACTTTTATATAAAGTCTAATTGGGACTTAGTTACAAAATAGCCCACATGGATCCAATAAATCGGAGATGTTATCTCGAAGTCAACAAACTCAAATAACTCTAATTAAATTCGCTTTCTAAAACCACTCAATTTCTGTTTTTGCTAAGGATTTAACCGCATTACAATTATTTCCTATTTTTAGGCAAACTAATCGTATTCTTGACTATAAAATCTTTTATTGCCAAGACCGTCCCATCCTTCATCTCAGGCATGCTTTCAGCTACCCAAACTGCGAAACGATAAAGGCTTTCGTTCAAGATATCAACCCATTTACCATTTATGGCTAAAAACACAAAAAGGGTACAAACAGCAATCCGTTTATTACCATTTTCGAATGGATGATTTTTTATCATTAGATAGAATAGAGTTGCCGCTTTGTCTTCAAATGACGGGTATAAATCTTTTCTGTTATACGTTTGAAATGGCTCATTAACACAGCTTTCCAAGATACCTTTGTATCGAGTTTCAAATTCTGGGATTGGTTCATCCCAATCCATTGATTCCTTTGCTAACCGATAGGCTATCTCTCTGACATTATTCGTTGTCAGTCTTTGGATAATCATTACTCATTCCCAAGTCTTTTTAAGGCAACGGAGTATTCTTTTAGAACTCTGTCCATTGCTTGCTCAATTTGAACCTCGTTTTCTCCAGACTTGACCTCAATAACAATGTTTGTTTTCGCTCCAAGGACACGAATATCAATCGCATAGTTACGACCAATTCTCATCGCCTTTAAGCGGCCAGTTTTAATTTGCTTTAAGACAGCCACTCGACTTATCCCTAATAGCTTTGCCACTTCAGATGTACTCAAATATCTTTTTGTCATGATAACCTTTCTTTGCTAGGTTATCATAAGTAAACTGTTTTATCAATAGTTATCGCGTATCTATAAGATCGATCTTGATTAATTCCAGCCATACCAACCTCCAGAAGATAAAATTACTGAGGCTACAATCTCTGGTTCTACCCTAAATCAACTTCCATAACATTGGTCTTGAGTTTATTACCCCCGAGCTGGATTATTTTACGTAGTAAATAATCGCCATAATTTATATTGGCGATTTTAATCCGCAATGTGGTATAAACATTGCATGAAGGAAATATCACAAAAAATATAATCAAGTACCAATATTGTCTAAATAATTAGTACGGGTAGTCGCCTTAAACGGCTATATAATGCTAATCCACTCGCGTTAAACGGTATTATGTGTTAGTATTAAATCATGTATATACAACGCCAAGAACAATTACACCTCAAATCAGTCCTTAATAATGGCTTGGTTGCTATTCTTTATGGTGCACGCCAAGTCGGTAAAACGACATTAGCCAAGGAGACCGCTAAAGATTTTAAAAATTCTCTTTACCTTAATTGTGATGATCCAAACGTTATATTGGGTCTTGCCGATAAGTCTGCTGTTGAGCTAAAGTCATATGTTGGCAACGCTGACCTTGTGATAATTGATGAAGGCCAACGAGTTAACAATATTGGTCTTATTATTAAACTATTACACGATACTTACCCAGAAATACGGATCCTAGTCACAGGGTCGACAAGTTTAGATTTGGCGAATAAGGTATCGGAACCCTTAACCGGGAGATCCGAAGAGATAATTCTTTATCCTTTGAGCGTTAGTGAAGTATCGTCAAACCGACCAGAGTCAGAAGCAAACCTACGCACAATATTGGATAGAGGTGGATATCCGGCAATCTGGCAATTATCAGAATCTGAAGCGCACGACCGTCTAAGCACTCTTGCTAATAATTACATTTACAGAGATGCTTTTGGCCCACAAGTTATGTTTAACCAGACCGTGATAAATGATCTTTTAAGATTACTTGCTTATCAGATTGGCCAAGAAGTTAGCTATGGAGAGTTGGCTGGTAAACTGTCAGTTACTAAAGAAACTATTATGCGTTATATAGATCTACTTGAGAAGGCATTTATAGTCTTGCGCAGAAACCAGTACCGCCGTAACCAGCGAGTTGAAGTAGGGCGATTACGAAAAGTGTATTTTGTTGATCTAGGCATACGGAACGCTATTATTGATAACTTTAAACCTTTGCAAGTTCGCGATGACCTGGGAAATTTATGGGAGAATTTTTGTGTTGTTGAGAGACTCAAGTTGTTGCAGTCACAAAGGCGCCGGGTGCGGTCCTATTATTGGAGAAATCCTGAACAAAGAGAAATAGATATAGTTGAAGAAGAATCAGAAGATTTACGGGCATATGAGTGTAAATATAGTTCAAAAATTGCAAAGTTGCCACTCACCTTTAACCGGATGTACCCAAATGCTACATTCGAGACAATCAGTCCATATAATGTTTTTGATAGATATCTAAACAATCAAAAAAACTAAACTTTCAACTTTCATGATACTTATTGTCTATCTTCGGAAAAGTTCCCGAGTCATAATCATGGGTACCACTAATCAATCTTTCTTGGATGCAATACCATAAGATTACATAACTAAAACTGCTGCTTCTGTTTTGCGTTGACAAATTAAATATTGTTATGCGTAGGTTGAAATACATCGGTAACAAATCTGGTATAATCTCAAGTCAAAATGATTTGATTAAATCAGAGAGGATTATCGATGTATATAGCAGCTATCAAAAGCCCTAATGTAGGACAACCAACCTTTAGGCGGAATGGATATAAAAGGTTCGATCCATTTATCACAAAAGATAAACCACTCCTAGCTATGCCTGAAAGATGGAGAAAGTTAGCAGAGAAACTTAATCTTTCAGCTGAGGCTAAGCTTCGATTAGAGTGGATGATCTTCTATGAGGTCGCTTGTGACAAAGATGCTTATCTTACTGCCAAACACTTTGGTGTCGCTCCTAAGACCTTCTACAAATGGCATAAGCGATTCAAAGACGGTAGAGTTAGAAACCTTGAAGAATACTCCAGGGCTCCAGCTAAAAAGAGATGCTCAACGATTACCTTAACGGAAGAAATACGAGTTAAAGAACTACGAACACAGCATCTCCACTGGAGCAAGAAGAAACTCTCTAAAATATATGAGACGGTTTATCACGAGAAGATCTCTGCCTACAAAGTCCAAGTTATCATTAACAAACACAACCTCTACCCAGACAAAGTTAAGCACGAAAAGTTAAAAAGGAAACTAAAAAGGAACGAGGGGAAAAACCGAATCCAGAAACTTGATATCAAAGAAGAACATTGGTTCTTGTTCCATCTAGATACCATTGTTTTCTATTGGCAGCACTTAAAGCGTTATGTCCTAACAGCTACCGACCATACTGGCAAGATTGCTTATGCCAGAATGTATACGACAAAGTCCAGTGCTTCAGCTAAGGACTTTCTCTACAGATTGCATTACCTAATTGATGCTCCAATTGCTAATATTCAGACCGATAACGGGAGCGAGTTCTATGATCAGTTTGAGGAAGCCCTTACTCTCCTTAAGATTACTCATTGGTTCTCTCGTCCCCATACCCCCGAAGATAATGCGGTGGCGGAAAGATTTAACCAAACCATCCAAGAGGAGTGGATTAATGATGGTAACTTTACTACTAATATCCATAAATTTAACAAGGAGTTAACTAAATGGCTTATAGAATACAATTTCGTCAGACCTCACGTGACCCTTGACTATATGACCCCTATTGAGTATCTTGAAGATACTTTAGAAAAACAGCAGAAGCTGTTACCGATGTACTCGACCGGAATAAAATCTTGAATTTTGTAGCTTTTTATGCTATATTCTATTGGCAAAAAAATACAAAATGGGGGCTGCCAGGCTTCGACGGAAGTACATTAAAATCAAAACAATGCAATTCGCGTTTGATTA
>CAIMLA010000021.1 GCA_903842085.1 uncultured bacterium
CTCTATATCTTTGATATTTATCTAAAAGGATTATTGGTTTGGGCTTGAAATAACAGCCACTGCTTTGCATAGTACCTCACTCATAAAATATTGTTCTAATATTCTATCAGATGTGTAACCTATGTATCTCACCCAAGACACGAAGGAATAAGCTATGCTATAATATTTTCATGAGTTCAAAAATCATCGGTCGTCTTCTAATATTTGCTGTTATTGCTTTCTTGCTATTTTCGTTGGGCAAAAATCTTTACCAAAATTGGAAAATAAACCAAGAAGTGGCTCTCTTAAAAACGGAGATCAGTGATTTAAGAATAGCTAACTCTAAATTTTCAAATGACCTGCTATATTACCAAAGCCAATCATATCAAGAAAAAATTGCCAGAGAACGTTTTGGTCTACAAAAGCCAGGGGAAGAAGTCGTGGTCATCGTCCCTGAAGCTAGACCGACCGTGGTGGAAGAGAAGACGGTCGATAAATCACCAAATTATCTAAAGTGGTGGCACTATTTCTTCGGGGTTGATAAATAGCATCTAAAATGATATAATTTTGGTTGTTTTGACGCGGGGTGGAGCAGTGGCAGCTCGCGTGGCTCATAACCACGAGGTCGAAGGTTCGAGTCCTTCCCCCGCTACCAGATAAAAATTTGAAAAAAAATTACCGCCGACTTGGCTGTGTAGCTCAGGGGTAGAGCAGCAGACTCATAAGCTGTTGGTCGGTGGTTCAAATCCACCCACAGCCACCAAATAGAAGTCCTTTAAAGGGACTTTTTTTTGCTTTAAACGCTCTTGACATAAATCTATTAATAATATATAATAATAGATCTTCGTACCTTGACAAGTAAGGCTGATATTGATATTCTCCCTGTATGACAGATCATATCACCGGTGAATCAAAAATCCATGAAGTCATGCTCCTCGGAGAAGTCGGCAAAGAACCCGAACGGGAACTATCGATTAGATGGTCCCATCTCCCAATGGCTGTGGCTCTTAGCGACACGAGGGCGATGCAACCGGTCGTCCTTGAACGTAATCGCTATAACCCTGAAGGTGTTTCTCACACTCCAACTTGCCCTGGAACTGACTTTTCAAATGACCTCCATGCTGAAATCGCCGAGAAAATCGGTCTTTGGAATCAGGATAAGGTCAATAATCTTAAATATTTTATCGGAGTCCACGGACCCGCTGATTCAGTGGGGGTCGATTGTTGGTTTGAGCTTACCAGAGATGATGGTCAGAAAGTCTTTGCTTTGGTTGACCACACGGAAAATCCAAAAAAGGATAATCCAGAAGTCGACTATATTATGTTGGTCAAACCAGATCGAGATATGGACAATGGCGTTGGCTATCAGACGTTTGTTAAGCGAACAGCCGCGGCTCTTGCTCATATCTTAGAATCAAAACCACCAGATGAGGAGCTTCAATATGAAGACTAAAGTCGAGCTACTAGGCGTCGTGCAGAAGCTACCGATTACAGACGACAACCAACCAGATTTGGCCAAACTCAACGAGCCGTTTATGGCCAAAGAGTCGGTGGTCAAGGTCTTTTGTTCGGGCTGTGGACACACTAGTGAAATAACCAAGGGGATTCTCGATTCTTTCCCGGAGTTTGCCCCCTTGGCCAACCTTTCGCTGGATGACTTTTTGGACAAATTCGTCCAGGTCCGTCGCTGCGTCATTTGTGATACAAAATGGCGCAAGGCTGAATTAGTGAATATCAATCGCGTTACTTAGGGAGAAGTTCGAAAGAACCTCTCCCTTTTCTTATTGTTCGAAATTGCCTAGATGAAGTCGAGGCGCCAACCCCGCGACGATTTATCGCTGGTTTGAGACCACCAGAGAAATCTTCAGCAAGTGGCCTTTTTTTTATTCTATACCGAGTTCGTGTTCTTCAATAATATCTTCGGCCACCATGCGCTTGTGGATGAATTTGAAGAGAGCCACAAATAGAGATAAGAAAATAAGCCAAAGACTAAAGACAAGGATCGTTTTAATAATCAGATCTTGATATTCAATGATAGTTGAAAGTTGATTGAGATAATTGGTATTTTTGTAAATAGCGGCGCTCAAAGGCAGCACAAAAACAACCATCAAGATAATAAAGACCAGATAGGACAAGACCACGCCAAGATGGGTCAAGATCCGCTTCGCATAATGGGCCTTATCAAAACCTTGAACATTGGTTGCTTTGACAAAATAAAGCTTGATAACCGTCCAATTCCAAACATTGCTGTAGATTCGATCTAGGGAATGATACAAAAGATAAGCAAGGGTGCCAATAATAGCCCAAAAGACAAACAAGGGGGCTTTTGGGACTTTGTTGAGATATTCATTGTTAAGAACGGCCTTAATCGCATCTGGAAAACCTGTTCTGACTAAATCCCAGAGTGAATTAACTTTTGAGTAATCAATTTTGTAGAAAATGAAAGAAATAAAAGTGAATAAGATCGAGACGAGAATGATTTTTAAGATTGTTTTCATATTTATTTTGGCAATAATGGTTGTTTAACAAGTAAATTATATTAATTTAATCAGAATTTAGCAATTGATCCATCGGAGCTGATCTAGATTGCGACGACTCAATAGCTCAATTAACGGTTTTTAATTCTCTGAAGGTGGCCCAAATTTACAGACCAGGTAATGACGACGAGGTTATTTTGTCGATAACACCAGCCACCTTTAACTCTCGCTGAAATTGATTTTGTCGGCATTCAAGCTTATAATTTAACCAAGAGGGGTTCTGCCAAATTTAAAATAAACAAAGAACGAGGTATTAAGATGTCAGGGCATTCAAAATGGGCCGGGATAAAACATAAGAAGGCGATTGTTGATGCTAAAAAAGGTAAAGAATTTACCAAAGTCGCCAACATGATCACCCTTGCCGCTAAAGTCGGGGGCAAAGACCCGAAGATGAATTTTTCTCTGCGCCTTGCGATCGATAAAGCCAAAGCCGTTAATATGCCAGCGACGAACGTCGAGAGAGCGATTAAACGGGGGTTAGGCGAATTAGGCGGGGTTGCCCCAGAAGAACTAATATATGAAGGCTACGGACCAGCAGGAGTGGCTATCTTAGTCGAAGCGATGACCGATAATCGCAACCGGACGGCTTCGGAAGTCCGGAGTTTCTTTTCCAAGCATGGTGGTAATATGGCTGAGGCTGGTTCAGTTGCCTATATCTTTGAAAATAAAGGTCAGATCAGTCTCTTGCTTAATGAGCAGAAAATAGATCAAGAAGCCCTAGAACTAGTCATTGTCGAATCGGGCGCTGATGACTATGAAATTAATGAAGATGAGGTCATTCTCTACACGACCAAAACTAATCTTCAAAAGGTTCTAGAAAATCTCGAGACAAAACAACTAAAGATCAACGAATCAGAGATAACCTATATTCCTAAAAATGAAATAAAAATTGCGGACCCCGAAACGGCGCAGAAGATCGTCAGATTGGTTGAGGCCCTAGAAGAGATAGAAGACGTGACCGCGGTCCATGCCAATATCGATATTCCGGAAGAAATCATAGAGAAACTTTCGTCATGATGGTAATTAGTCATGAGGTTATCGGTGGCGTGATTGGCCAGGAGCTGGGTAACCCCTATTGGGCTTTTTTATTCGGCTTTTTATCACACCTCCTAATGGATAAGATTCCTCATTACTTTCCTAAAGAAACAAAGAATAAAGCCATCTTCACGATTTGCGAAATATTAATGGCCCTTGGGTTAATGATTTTCTTTCTTCAGAACGGCTTTCCGCTTAGTGATACTTCCTTTTGGGCCGGTTTAGCCGGTGGGGTCATGATGGATGTTTTGTTTGTTGGGGTTCCAACTTTGAAAAAAAGCAAGATTGGCCTCTGGCATAGTACCCGCCAAAGGCATATGAGCCAGCCAATTTACTTGGTTTTTGATGCAATATTTGTTGTTGGCGGCTTGTTTATCCTAGGGTTCCTCAAATGATTATATTAGGGATTGATCCAGGGACGGCCACAACTGGTTATGGTGTCATCGAGGAAGAAAAAGGGCATATCAAATTAATCGATTATGGCTGTATCTTAACTTCATCGAAAAAATCAATGGATGTCAGGTTGGAGGAAATTAGTAATCAGCTATCAGAAATAATTAAGAAATATCAGCCTTTTGAGATGGCGGTCGAGGAGCTTTTTTTTGCTTCAAATGCAAAAACAGCGATCGCCGTTGGACAAGCCCGGGGCGTCATTATTATGACGGGCAAGCAAAACCATTGCGCCATTGCTGAATATACCCCGCTTCAAGTCAAAAACGCGATTTGTGGCTATGGTGGCGCCGATAAAAAGCAGGTTCAAAAAATGGTTCAGCTGCTTCTAAAACTTGAGGAAATGCCAAAGCCAGACGACGCTGCGGATGCCTTGGCGATAGCGATCTGTCATTCGGCCTCGAGAAAAATGAACAATTTAATATGATTGAAGTAGGAGCTAAAAAAGAAAGTGGCCGGGAGCGCGTCTGCGCCCCCGGCCAGGGTGTAAATAAAGAGCTTTTAAAGTGTCGCCTCTATTTGCTCTAGAGCTTGTTGGCTCGGTTTGTCAGTTTCTCCTAACACTGATTCTGAGAGTTTGACATATCGGCTTAGAAGCTGATACCGTTCGGCCGACCCAGCAGCTCCTTTTTGAGCTTGATCATAGAGGACGGGGATACAGAGATCCCCGAGGTTTCCCCAAGTTGCCGGTTGACCATCGACAAACCAGTTCAGGAAAGCCTGGTAGTCTTCATCCCACAACTTCCAAGTCGGGTCTCCTCTTAGAAGAGCAAAGTCGGCCCGAAGTCCGTTGACCTGCTCGCGTCTATTTTCGCGAGCAAGTTTCTCCTCGTAGTCGATCAACTTATTTTGAACCTGCTTGGATGTTTCCCAAGCAACAGTCAACTCTTCTTCGAGCTGGGCATTTTCAGTTATCAGCCAAGCCTGCTCTGCATAGAGCCCTTCTTTTTCACTTAAGGAGCTAGCGGTGAATAATACCAACTTGTCGTATTGATTATTAAGGTCGTGTAGAGCAACCCCAAGGCCGAAGGCGGTGAGGATTGCGACCGTCAGAGTAACGGTCAGGGCGAAGAACAACTTCTTGGACATCCTCTCTCCTTAAATCGATTTACGAGGGCAAAGGACAGGACTCTATTTGCGTGCTTTTTGCTTGAGAAAAGCTATCTTTAAGGTACAACGGCCTATATAATAGCATAAAAAGAAAAATAGTCAAGGTCTTTTGGGTGGTTTCTGCTCCCAAGTGCAATTTCTCATTAGGACTTCATATGGTGTTAGGTAATTTAATCTTTTTCTAGGTCTATTAATCAACTTAACAACTTTTTCTACTTCTTTCTGGGTTATATGCCAAAAGCTCATCTTCTTAGGAAAGAATTGTCTTAGTAGTCCGTTAGTATTTTCGTTAGTACCACGTTCCCAGGAATGGTATGGGGCGGCAAAGTAGATAGTCATTTCAAGTCGCTTCTCTGTATTCTCATGTTCGCTGAACTCTAGTCCGTTATCATAAGTACAGGTTAGGCGTTTATCCTTTGGTATTTTGCTCAGGCTAATAACTGTAGTTTTATTAACCGTGTCTGCAGTCGCCCTGGCGAGCTTGTCAGCGACAAGGTAACCGCTCTTTCTCTCAACGTGTGTTAAAAGTGCTCCAGAATGTCCATGGCCGACAACTGTATCACCTTCCCAGTCGCCAACTCTCCCTCGTTTATTAATGATTTCTGGTCTTAGCTCTATTCTTCTCTTCTTGGCATCTTCTCTCTGCTTTGCTCGAAGAAGTGTGCCTCGTTTTCTTCTGAATTTACCTTTCTGACAGCGAAGGTATCTCTTTAGGTTAGGATTGTCAAAATAGATATATTGGTAGATGGCCTCGTGGGAGATAATTTCTCTTCCC
>CAIMLA010000022.1 GCA_903842085.1 uncultured bacterium
CTCTATATCTTTGATATTTATCTAAAAGGATTATTGGTTTGGGCTTGAAATAACAGCCACTGCTTTGCATAGTACCTCACTCATAAAATATTGTTCTAATATTCTATCAGATGTGTAACCTATGTATCTCACCCAAGACACATATAATTTAATTTTGATTCGTCAAAAACACATCACAAACGCGGCCCTTGAGCGATAAGTCTGTTTAAATATGACATTAGTGCTAATATAGAGAAAAGATAGGAATGCAGTATGGATAATTTTTTCCAAAATATCTACACCACCTTTATTTATCAACCCTTTATCCACTTAATAGCTTTTTTAACGACGCAAAAATCATACCTTATTATATTATTTGCGCTTTTTGTCGGACTAGTGACCGCGAGCAATAAAATGAAAAATAAAATATGGCAAAATGTTTTAGCCATACTCGGGGTGACTTGTCTTTGTCTGACGATATATGTCGGGTATGTTGATTTCAAACCACAAATAGACGGGTTTTTTAAGGTTGATAAGACCACGCCGACTCCAGTAACCCCAACCCCTGTTCCCCCAGCGACTCCCACGACCCCAGGGACTCAAGAAGTGCCATCACAACCTACTGCTCCGACAGATCAAACAACAAAGCAAATGTATTATTCGATTAGTTGTTATGGCTGTTGGGCGGAGGGCTGTCCAAATGACGGTTATAGCTATAGTGGCTATGATTCCTTTTCTTATACTTATTACACAGCGCTATGTAAGGCCTGCAGTTGCAACAGCTTAAACGGTCGATCTTTCTGGAAGTAATATTAATAAAAAAAGACAAGACGCCAAAGAAAGCAAATCTTTTGAAAATAACAAAAATAGCATTTTTGTTTATCACAATTGTTTTGATTGTCATCTGTCTGGCGTATCTATATCATCCTTATGAAAAAGATTCTGTCGATTGGAAATCTCTTAGTCAAGGGACTCAGCTGCGCTATAGCGACCTTTCGATCGGATTAACTAATGTTGATAATGACAAAGCCTGGCTGACGATCAGAAAAGATGGCGAGACTAGTGAGCCAATCAAGAAAACCGTTATCACGGGCGATAAGTTCGAAGCATATGGTTATGAGATAGAAATAAAATCAGTTGCTAAAAAATGGTTCAGCCGTTTTAGAAGTGGTTCCAATATCGGTACTCTCAAATTAATTATCGACAAAATCTAGATAAATCGAGAGTTGTATTGAGAAATTCTAAATCAATAATTCAAAGATTCAAATCCAAATAATTAGAACAAAAAAGTTATTCAAACAAATTGACTGTGATCCATTCATGGATTACCTAGTTTAGTTATCGATTTCCTCCAAGCGGTAAGCATGGGCCGAACGAAAACACAGCTAAATCTTTCAAACAAGGACTAGAACCAAGAAGCTTATATCTTCTTTGGCCCCCGGGCTTTGCTTGAAGATCTCTTAAAAATTAGCTACAATTAACAAATGCACAAAAATATATATAAATCTATAATCACAAGAGCCAACGAAGGCATCACGCTTACAGACGGGAGTGGGAAGATTCTTTTGTGGAATAAAGGCATGGCAGCTATTACGGGGATTAAATCAATTGACGCAATTGGAAAACCTTTATGGGAAGTTCAACAAAATGTAAATCCCATAAATGAAAAAAATCAAGAATCATTAGAAGATATTAAGTCTTATATACTGGATTTGATTAATTCGAAAGCCAAAATAAAGAACAAAATAATAGAACGGGAAATTGTTACTCTGAATAATGGGATTAAAATAATAAAAGAATCAATATTTACCATAAACAATAAAGATTTTAGGGGCGTCGGATCAATAATCCAAGATATCACAATGCAGAAAATTCTTGAAAATAAATTGGTTGAAAGTAATTCAAGGGATAGTTTAACAGGGCTATATAGTAGAAATTATTATGAAGAAGAGGTTGAAAGATTAAAGGGTGGACGACATCATTTTCCGGTCAGTATTATCTATATAGATGTTGATAATCTAAGTTTAATTAATAATACTTTTGGCCATGACGCCGGAGATAAGTTACTTAAAAGAGTTAGCCTAGCGCTCGGAAGTGACTTTAGGACCGAAGACAGTCTTTGTCGTATTGGTGGAGATAAACTTGTCATATTGCTTCCCTTTACCGACGAAAAAACAACGATTAACATAATCAAGAGAATAAATAAAAACTTGAAGCTTCATAATCAAAAAAAACTGAATCCAACTTTAGCTTTTTCGATCGGGCATGCAACTGCAACAAATGGGAAAAGACTTGGAAAAGCGATTAAGCTAGCCGATCAGAATATGTACAAGAACAAGGTCGCAATGAAGGCAAAAAAGTCCGGATAACCAAGCTAAAAGAGCGGGTATGGCTATATCACTAATTAACATTAGTTCATTTTATATGATCTTAACATCTCATCAATAAACACTTAAAATACTTGAATATTTTATTGGTTGGGGAGGAGGGATTCGAACCCCCGAATACCGGGACCAGAACCCGGTGCCTTACCACTTGGCCACTCCCCAAAAAAGACTAACTTATTCTATAACTTAAATAGATATTTATCAAGTTTGAACAAATATGGTGTTCAGTTAAAGAATCTTAATTGCTTTTTCTAAGCGCCGTACTGATTCTTCTTTTCCAAGTACCCACAAGAGTTCTGCTGGCGAAGGGCTTTTGTCCTTTCCGGATAAAGCCACCCTCACTGGCCAGAAAACATCAGCATTTGTTAATTCATTGTCATGCACAATGTGACCAAGAAGCTCTTCGAAATTTTCGATTGTCTCCCACTCATTATTACTAAGTTTTTCTAAAGTTGCTTCAATCCCCTTCTTGGTGTCCTTGTGATTACTCTTCTTAAAGACAAGCATGTTTTTATCATATTCTGGCAAGGAGAAATAGGCTTGGCTTATTTCCTTAAATTCAGCTAATGTTTTTAACCGACTTTGTTCGACTATTACAAGCCGTTCTAGAAAAGCTCGATCTATTTTTTTGTAATCTTGATTAAACAAGACTAGCCGATCAGTCAGTTCTAATGGAGAAAGATTTCTAATGTATAAACCATTCATCCAATCAAGTCTCTCAAGATCGAAAATTGCTGGAGCTTTGTTAACGTCGTTGATATTAAAGATTTGTTTAAGTTCTGATAATGAATAAATTTCTTTAGTTGAGCCCTCGCCGGGGTTCCAGCCTAAAAAGACCAAAAAGTTGATCATTGCTTCTGGGAGGTAACCCTTTTCTTTGTAGTCAAGAATCGAGGTGTCACCGTGCCTTTTTGATAGCTTTTTGTGATCCTTCCCTAAGGTGAGTGGCATATGGGCATATTCAGGGTGGTCCCATCCAAAAGCCTGATAGATCAAGATGTATTTTGGAGTTGAAGGAACAAACTCTTCGCCTCGGATGACTAAATTGATCCCCATTTCATGATCATCGATAATGTGGGCTAGATTGTAGGTGGGCCAACTATCTGATTTTAAGATAATGAAATCCTCAAGGACCTTGGTTGGAATAGTGACGGTGCCTCTAACTTTATCTTTCCAGGAGATCTCGACGGGAGACTCGGGGATTTTGAACCGGACGACAAATGGCTCCTTTGCTTTTTCTTTTTTTACTAAATCATCATCGCTTAGAGCTAAGCAACAACGATCGTACATTGGGGGTTTGCCCGTTTTTTCTAACTCAAGACGTAAGCTATCTAAGCGTTCCTTGGAACAAAAACATTTATAGGCCAAGTCTTTGTCCAGTAATTCCTGAACTTTGTCCTGGTAGATTTTAAGGCGGGCCGATTGATAAACCGCTTCTCCATCTGATTTCAGTCCTAGCCAGGAGAGAGATTGATGAATATAGTCAACTGCTTCTGGGACAAATCTTTCGCGATCTGTATCCTCTATTCGTAAAAGAAAACTTCCCTTGGTCGCTTTGGCAGCTAAATAATCAAATAAAGCCGTCCGAATATTTCCAACGTGGGGGTTTCCAGTCGGGCTAGGGGCGAATCTAGTTATATATTTCATGTTCTCTATTTTAGCCTAATATAGGATTAATTTAAATAGAGACACTTAAAGTCTTTATTTTTTTCTGAAAAATGGCATCTTTTTTGTTTTTGATGGTATTTCTTTTACTTGAGGTTCAATTTTTGGTTCATTAAACTTTAGAAGATATCGATTTGATTCTTGATCTAAATCGATGAAGTCATCAGCTTCCTCGATTAATTTACTTGAAGTACTCTTGCCAAATGAAATGACTTCGGCTCGGCAGCCAACGCTTTTAGCGTGATGGAGTAAAAGTTGAAAATCACCGTCTCCCGAACATAGGATTACCGCATCGAGTTTTGGGGCTAAGGCCAGGACATCTACAGCAATTCCGACATCCCAATCAGCTTTCTTTTGGCCACTAACAAAGGTTTGAAGGTCTTTTGTTTTTACTTCAATCCCGAGCTTCTCTAGGGCATCGAAAAAGCTTTGCTCCTCAGGCATCTCTGCTCTAACAGCGTAGGCAATTGCTCTAATTAACTTTCGGTCAGCGGTGGCTGTTCTTACAATCTCGGCAAAATTCACCTTGGCGTTATAGAGGGCCTTGGCGGAATAGTACAAGTTCTGGACGTCTATAAAAATCGCAATTCTTTGGTCGGCATTTTTTAGGGTCATTATTTTATCTCCTTTATCTCAATTAAAGTTGCTAAATTTGAGGCTTCACCGGACGTGAATCTGTTTAAGGTATACCCCTCTACGCTTAAAACAGCCGTCCCAGTTGTTTTTTTATCAGTGATACTAAACATCTTTGTTAACTTCGAGATATCATCATAATATTCAAAACGAAAAACAACTTTTTTTGGATCATCACCTTTTAAGATTGGGATTTTTGCCAGATCACTCGCATTTGTAATTGTAATATACAAATCCTTTTTCTTGAATGTGTTTGATGATTTTGGTTCATTATACGTATATTCACCGGTTAAAGTCAATTTGCCATTAAATTTTATTGAAACATTATTTTCTGACATGGGCAGATACTTAGGCTCAGAAGAAAAAGGCCTTAATGAGGCGACGGTCAATCCGACCAGAGAATCGCCAACTTTTAAGTTAGGTAAATCGACAATGTTTGAGGCGGTCGTTGCCACTGGTTTTTCTTCCGTTGCCATGATTTGACCATTTAACGGCGTTCTATTTAAGCTTTGAACATTTTTCTTTTCTTGATCGCTGGTAGGAATATTCTTTTTTAATAGAAACCAAGCCCCTACCAGAACTAAAATGCTCATGATTATCAAAATAACAAGCCCCAAAAGAGCCACCTTGATCGTTTCTTTGCTCACTAGAATCTCATCTCACTAGGATTTAGGGGAATCTCGCTCCAGTCATGGCTCATCTCATCCCATTTATAGACTTTCACCTTCTGGCTCTTCTCTTCTTCAGAATAAATATATTCAACATGGCCTGTCCCAGTAGACGAACGATTGTAGTGATACTTCTTATCAATCACCATTGGTTTAGTCAGCCGACTTAGCTTGATCCGACCGAGTTCTGTGACAAATTCAATCCACTCTTCTGTGGTGTCTAAACTATGTCCCATTTCATCGGTCTCAACAGTCTTCTTGATTTTTCGGTCAAGTTTGCCAAATTTCAATTCAACAGAATCTATTAAATCTTCCCATTTGTCATCATTCATGGTTTTTGCTCAAAAATGTTATTAAAATAATTTTTAACGGCCAAGTGTTTTGGATCAGTGGTTGTCGTAGAGTTATCACTTTCGTTTTGGTTGAGAGGGACTGCTCCTGGTTGATCGAAGGCTTCGATTTTCTCAGTCTCGGGGTGAAGAGCCAGCTCCTCCTTCTCTGTTTCAAGAGTCGTCGGTAGATCGGCTGGAGGCTTGATATCCATAAATTCGGGGTGCCGTAAAGGGTTGGCAGGACTGTTGTAGAGTGGATCGGTTTGTTTTTCAAGGGATAAAAGATCATCGGTTGTTAGCTCAAGGTCTTCAATTTTTGTCGGTATTGTTTCCTCTACAGCCTTCTTTTCTTCTATGGGTAAAGTCGAACTCTCGGATAATTCTTGAGAATCAACACTTTCAGCTGTTTCGTTATAAATCGGAGACTTTTCCTCTGGTTCTAGGGCCATGCTAGAAAAAATATCAGGATTGTCCTCTAGCAGATCATGAGCCGCCGCGAGGGAAGTCACTTCCTGTTCAGATTCAGCACTGATGGCCTTGTCATCTAAGATATCAAGAAGGATTCCGCTTGCACCCAAGGTGTCGATCTGGTGGACTTTCTCCGTAAAGACAGTATCATCGGTCTTGACTCTCGCCGACAGATCGATCGCTCCAGGAGACTCCTTTTCATGTGGCCCGGGCGATAAATCTAACGCGATTTCAGCTTTAGGAGTTGGTATATCTGGGGCTATCTCAGGCTCTTGATCTTTTTCTGGTAATTGAATAGTCTCAGAATCAGGGAGGATTGGCTCATCTTCTAAGTTTTCAGATTCATTTTGGGGATCAATCTCTCTTGTCTGGTCAGTCAGGACGGTTGGTTCAGTTTCAGGCTCGATAATTTCTTCTTCTGTCGATTCAGGCGCTTGGTCTGATTTCGGCTCGGGTTTCTCGATTGTTTCAGCGGGAGGAGGTGATATGACTTCTTCTTTATTATTATCTGGAGCGGCCATCAAGGTCGGTCTTTCTTCTGAGGGGCTCTCGGCCTTATTTGGTTCCTCTGGTTCTTTCGAAAAATCTGTTTCAGCTGGAGCACTCATGCTATTGCGAATTAGCTGATCATTTTGCTTAAAGACCTCAGGAATCTTTAAATCTTCTGTATTTAGAGAAATGCTTTGAATATCCGGTTCGCTCGCAAGCTCTGAAATTCTTTTTTCATCTTTGATTGGTTTTTCGTTTGGTCCCATTACTTCTGCCGCGGCTGGAGAAGCTTCAGTTTGCTCAAATTCGTGAATCGATTTAATTCCGTCATGAAGATCAGCCTCGGCTTCTTGAGTTGGTCTTTCATCTGTCCTATTAAGATCTTCTTGGGAGTCTTGGCTTGTCCCCATCACTGAAGGTACTTCCTCGACTGCAATTGGGGAATTTCCTAGAGAGAGACCACAATTTTGACAAAAAAGTTTTCCATTTAGATCAACAGGGATTGTTTCTAGATTACAATAAGGACAAATCATGGGTCTCTCCTAAAATGCTAAATCTTCATTAGTTAAATTATCTAAATATGGTGAACGATATAATTCCGTGCCGAGGTGTCGATAAAAAACCGTAAATTCATCATCGTTATCGGTTTCGTGAACAGCCATATAGGCCGAGTTAATTTTAGCTGAGGCATTATCTAATGAAGACAGAGTAATCGCTTCAGGGGTTTTTGGTAAGACGGGACTGCCAAACTCTAATTGGCCATGATGAGAAAGGATTAAATGTAAAAGCTCATCTAAAAGAAGTTCTGGAATATCTGTAGGGGCGTTATTTTTTACCTGTTCAGTCCCGATAAAAATATGGCCAAGTAGTTTTCCTTGGGTTGAAATTGTTATGGTCGCTTTCGTATCATACTCAATAACTTTACCGATATCATGAAGAAGAATCCCTGAAAGCAATAAATCTTTGTTCATTTTTGGGTAACGTTGCAAAACCGCCTCAGCCATTATCAGCATCTCAGTCACATGCTCGATTAAGCCAGACTTGTAGGAATGATGGAGCCGGTAGCTGGCTGAAGATTCACTAAAATCTTTCATAAAATCTTTAGTAAAGACATTTTTAAGTAATTTATTAAGATCTTTATTCTTGACTGAATCTATCGTTTGATTAATTTGGTCGATCATTGAGTTGATATCGATGGCTGAAACCGCCTGGTAATCAGCCAGATTGTAATCCTTGGCTTTTTTTAGCGATGAAATCTTGGCTTGAAGATTATCGTTGTAGGTTTCTATTGAAGCATTGACCTCTACGATATCCCCTTCTTTAGCGCCATCAAAGCTCTCCATGGCATCGTGCCACATCTTTCCGCGGAGATTCCCGCTTTTGTCGGAAAGCTCAATATCGAGATAAGGCTTATCTTGTTTGGTCGACATTCTTTTAAGCGACTTAATAGAAAAGCTTTCGCTAAATAAGCTCATCCCGGCTTTTAAGTCTTTGACAAATAAATTTTTTATAATCCCCTCCTCATACTAGTATAGCAAATAATTATTTTGCTAAAACACTTCTTTTGTAATCATCTAGATTCTCGAGTGCCAAGCCAGTGCCTTTGGCAACGCAGAAAAGCGCATCATCGGCCACGTGACAAGGGACACCGGTGGCCTTGGTTAGCATTTTATCAAGATTTCGAAGTAAAGACCCACCACCAGTCATAACCATGCCCCGATCGATAACATCACTCGAAAGCTCTGGTGGGGTTTGTTCTAAAACATTACGAACGGCTAAAATTATTTTATCAAGCTCATTTTGCATGGCCTCAGTAATCTCATTTGAAGAAATTGTAATTGTTTTTGGTAAGCCTGCAATCATATCTCGACCTCTGATTTCCATGGTTTTTTCTTTATCGGCCGGGAGGGCGCTGCCGACTTTAATCTTGATAGTTTCCGCGGTTTGGTCACCAACCGCTAAGCCATATTTTTTCCTGATATAATCGGCAATGGATTGATCAAGACGATTGCCACCAACTCGAACTGACGTTGAAGCGACGATGCCGCCAAGAGAAATAATCGCGACTTCGGTCGTGCCTCCGCCGATATCGACGACGAGGTTGCCGGCGGCAGAATCGATTGGAATGTCAGCTCCGATGGCGGCTGCAACTGGCTCCGGAATAATATAAACATTTTTTGCTCCGGCCGCTTTGGTGGCATCAATAACTGCTCTTTTTTCAGTTGAGGTGACACCAGCGGGAACACTGACCATAACTTCAGGACGGAACAATCGGATCGAACCGCTAACCTTATTAATGAAATAATGAATCATCGCCTCGGTGACCCTAAAGTCTGCGATCACACCATCTCGGAGAGGGCGATAGGCGGTAATTGTATCTGGCGTTCGGCCGACCATCTCTTTAGCCTCATTGCCAACAGCTAAAACCTTATTATCTTCGGAGACAGCAACAACAGAGGGCTCGTTTATCACAATCCCCCGTTTTGGGACATACACCAATACATTAGCGGTCCCTAAATCAATTCCAATTCTTTTAGCTAACATCTAGGATTATTCTAGCAAAAATAGGACAATCTAGCAATCTCATTAAATATTGACTCTGGTGACCTTGGCGCCACAGCTTGAGAGTCTTTGATCGATCGCTTCATAACCCCGATCGATCTGATAGATATTATCTATTTGTGTTTCGCCCTCTGCGATCAAACCCGCAATAATCATGGCAATCCCGGCTCGGAGGTCTGGCGAAGTGAGTTTACGCCCGTATAATTTTGTCGGGCCGTAAATAACAACCCGATGCGGATCACACATCGTGATATTAGCTCCCATCTGGGTGAGCATATCGGTAAATAATAAGCGACGATCATAAATGGTCTCATGAATTAATGACGTTCCATTGGCTTGGGTCATTAAAACAGTATACGGCGACTGGAGATCAGTTGGGAAGCCTGGGTATTCATGCGTAATAATGTCATAAGGCTTTATCTTTTCACTGGCCTTAATATCGATATAGTCAGGGCCGGTGACGAAGTTAACCCCGATTCGTTCTAAGATACTTAGCAAGGATTCAATATGTTCTGGGAGACAGCCTTTTATCAAGAGGTTTGATTTAGTTGCCGCCGCCATAATCGCAAAAGTGCCGGTTTCGATTCGGTCCGGGATAATCTTAAACTTACCCGCGCCGACTGATGCGACTCCCTTAATCGTAATGGTTGGTGTTCCAGCACCTGAAATATTAGCGCCTTGACGGTTTAAATATTCAGCGAGGGCTTGAATCTCGGGTTCCATAGCACAATTTTTTAAAATTGTTATCCCAACCGCGAGGACGGCCGTCATCATTAAACTTTCAGTGCCAGTCACACTCGGTTTGGCAAAAAAATACTCAAATCCTAAAAGTTCTTTAGCACGAAGTTGATACATGCCGTCTTTGATCTTGCAACTAGCGCCCATTTTTTCAAAACCTTCAATGAAAAAATCGATTGGTCTTATGCCAGCCCCAATGACGCAACCGCCGGGATGTGGGAAGTTGGCTTCTCCAAATCGAGAAAGGAGTGGGCCGACAAACATGATCGAAGCCCGGATCTTATTTGCTATCTTAGGTGGAATATCAGTTTTATTAATATCTTTGGTCGTTATTTCGACAGTCCCTTTTCCTTTAACGACCTTAGCCCCAAGATACTCGATTAATTCTAAGGATCGGTCAATATCCTCAATCGCCGGTAGATTATTTATGACAATTGTTTCTTTTGAAAGAATTGACGCCGGAATTATTTTAAGAGCGGCGTTTTTTGATCCGCAGACGTTTATCTCTCCATGAAGTTTGTGGCCACCTTCGATTACTAATTTTTCCATATATTGTATTTTAACATTCAAAATTAACAAAGCCAATCTTTTGATATATAATACATCCAATGACCAAGAAACAGGACAAGCCTTCAAAAATATATAGATTTGTCATCTATCCAATCGTCGGGGTAGTTTTTGTCACGATTTTACTTTTTGTGATTGTGTTAGCGAATGGATATAAATTCTCCTACACAAACGGCCTGATTAAACTTCAAAAAACTGGCATGATTATTGTTGCGACCAAGCCTCAGGATTCAGAGATTTTATTAGATGGTGTTTTAAAGGGCCATAATGCCGCGCTCTCGATTCTGTCGATGAAGGTCTCTGGCGTTTTGCCGGGAAAACACAACCTCGCTATTGTGAAGAAGGACTACCAGAAGTGGGAAAAAAGTATAGTTGTCAAGCCCGACCTGGTCACTTGGCTTGAGTATGTTTTACTTTTTCCTGCCAAAATAAAAAGCGAACCAGTCAAACAACTCACTGATAGTCAATTTATTTCTGCTGACAAAGATAATAAAGCCTTACTTTTTAAAAAATCGACCAAAGACGGAATGAGCTATTTTATCTACGACCCGGCCAATGGCACAAAAAGAAATCTCTGGCCACCAGCCAATATGACCCTTCTCGATCTGCCGAGCAACCCGGAGATATTAAGCGTTGAGATTAGTAGTAATCGAAACAAAGTGCTCGTCAAATATATCGAGTCTGGCAAAATTGATTGGTTTATCGAGGAGTTAGTAAATAACGAACCGAGTAGTTTTGTTAAAATTAGCAAGTATGGGTTTAGTTACGATGAATTATTATGGAATCCTGGCAATCAAAATGAGTTAATCGGGCTCTACCAACAAAGCCTAACTCGCTTGACCATTAATGGTCAGGGACAATTAGAGCAAGTTCCATTGGTGAGCAAGGTCATCGATTACGACGTCGCCAATGATGGCAATATTTATTATATCCAGGAAGAAAAAAGTAATTATGTTTTAGATAAAATGAATTTAAATGGGACAAATAAGGTTACTATCGATAAGGCGGTTCAGCGGAGCAGTAAATATAAATTTGCCCTCTCAAAACAAAGAGATATTCTCGCCCTTCTGGCTAATGATTCAGGCAATTTGGTGGCTTATCAAAAAACAAATGGGCTCACCAACTCTGTGAATTTAGGCTCCAATATAAAAGATATGTCATGGTCAAAAAAAGGCAATAAGCTCGTCTATTACAATGAAGCCAAAGCTCATATTTATGACTGGGAAAAAATATCAGACGAGGAAGTGCCCTTGTTGAATAAAATAGATAAGCTGGATTGGTATTATGATGAGTATCATTTGTGGGGCAGATTTGAAGGTAATCTCGCTGTCATAGAGTTTGATGGTCAAAACAAAGTTAATGTTGTCTCTAGCGCCATGAATGAGTCTTTATTCAACATTTCGTCATTTATTTATTCAACAAAAACTACGGGCAAAGATATCTTTTATCAATCAATCATTAGCTTCTAGAAATTAAATAACTTTGCAACCCAATCAAGGAAAATATTAGAGTTTGTCGTTGGGAGCTTCTCCAGGTTAGGGACTTCGACTGTTTTTTCGACGACGACAGGTTTTTGGTAGACAGGCGCAATTTGGTTAAACCGAACGATTAACCTTTGCCAACTGGTTCCTGGGGGAGTGCAGGTCATAAGGGTTAGGGTGGGCGCATCCCCAGATTGAAGGACGCTTAAGTCAGTTGGGTTAACGACCTTTTTTTCAATAGCTTGATAAACATACTTATTACCTTGATAATAAATAATGGCCTGATCCCCGACCTCAACTTTATCGAGATTGGCAAAAACATAATTAAACTTTCCGGGGTTCCACCAATAATTAGAGCTGTGGCCGGTGATAAAACCATTCCCGACCTCACCAGGATTAGCTGTTGTGGCATAATGAGCGACACCGCTCTGGAGATCGTTTTGAACCGAGGCTTCATCTAGAGAAGTCGAGAAAACGATTGGAGCACTAATACCGATTTTGGGAATAACGAGGTGGCTACCAGCTGGGACGACTTCTCCTGGGTCAAGAGGCGCGCTTTTATCTGTTTCAGGGGTCACAATTTCAGTGACTTTTTCATATTTCTTTGGGACTTCGATCGGCTGAACTCGAGCGATAAATAAGGGTAGATTCAAAATACTGAAAATAATTGCAAACAACAAAACAAAGATTACCGAATAACGAATTTTTTTCTTACCCCAAATATTTTTTAAAAAATCCCAGAACGGATGAATCTCTGTTTTTTTAAAATCTTTTATCTTAGAGATTGAGGAATGATCAAGTGAGCTAAAAACGGTAGAAAATTCACGTTCCTTTTGAGGTAAGATGTCTTGCATAATTTCTTGAGTCAATAAAGCCAGCTCGGCATTACTTCCGCCTAATTTCCTAAAGGCATCGATAAATCCTTCGAGCTCCTCAACCGTTGGTTCTTTTTCCATATCTTAATCATAGCAAATAATTGATAAAAAGCTAAATTTACGTTAAAATATCATGGCTAATGCCGAAGTGGCGGAACTGGTATACGCGCACGACTCAAAATCGTGTGGAGCAATCCATGGGGGTTCGAGTCCCCCCTTCGGCACCAAATGTTATTTAAATATCAGTTTCCGCTTTTTTTATTGCCTCAGGTAGAAATCTTATGATATCTGAGGCCAGGACGTTTCTGGTCGTGTTTTTTTCGGCAGCGATGATTGAGGTTAGATCATGGAGATAAACGGCGGTACAACAGGCCTCAAAGATTTGATTTGGATTTTGACTAATGAATGAGCCAATGACGCCTGCCAAAACATCCTCTGAGGCTAGCCTGATCGAATTACCGACCCCACTTTTATTTATCACCAGTCGTTCGTTTTTTTCGCAGATAATACTTTCTGGTCCTTTTAGAAGCACAATCGCATTGAGGTAATCGGAGATGATTAAGGCAATTTTATCTTTATGATCTTCAAAATAGCTTTCCGTAATCTTAATTCCTTCAAGTTCTCGAGGCTTAATCACTTGGATTATTTTGTGAGCTTCTTTTGGATCAAGAATTAAGACTAACTCACCAACTTTCTTTTTAAAATAATCAGCCAAAAAGGCATTATTTTCTTTACCTTTAATAATTTGAAGTCCTTTTATTAGGGCGAATAAGCCATCATCATCTAGGACTAACGGTTTATTTATTTCAAAGATCAGTTGCCAGACTAGTTGAACCGTTTCTGAATTTTGGCTTAAACCAGGGCCGAGAATAACCGCGTCGCAGGCATTTGACTGTTCTTGGATTGGCGCTAAAGCTTTTTGAGAAAGAGTCGCGTTTTGGGTTTCAGGCAAGGGCAGCATCATGGCTTCTGGTAAGATCCCTTTGTAAACTTTTTGGAGGCTTTCTGGAAAACCCAACAGGAGAATCCCAGTGCCACTTCGAAAAACCGCCTCACAAACCAGGATCGCTGATCCGGTCATCTGATTAGATCCGGCGATAACCAAAACTTTTCCTGCCTCGGCTTTATAAAGATGAACTGGCCTTTGCCAGAGAAGGTTGGGATATAATGGCTTATTTTGATAGATCGGTTTATCTGACATAAGATTTTATTGTCATAATAAATTCCTTGCCTTCTGTGCCACTTTTTAATTTTGGTGTTTCCATAATAAAAGGCTTATCCCGAAGACTCGGGTGATTAATGATTCTGATCATCGCTTCGAGGCCGATACAACCCTCTCCAAATTCCTCGTGTCGGTCCCGATTACTGCCAAGACTAGTCATAGAGTCATTGAGGTGGATGACCTTTAATCTCTTTAGGCCAACCTTATGGTCAATTTCTTTGACTAAATCATCTAAACCCTTTTCGGTGTTGATTTCATAACCAGACTCAAAAGCATGGGCGGTATCAAGGCAAACCCCGAGCCTGTCAGATTTTACCAGATCAAAGATCTCGCCAATCTCAGAAAAGTTTTTACCAATTAAAGTTCCTGCCCCAGCCGTGTTCTCTAATAAAAGATCGGTCTGGATGTCTTTATCTAAAATTTCTTTTAAGGCTTCAGAGACTCGCTCTAGGCCGATCATGAGGCCATCACCTTGATGAGAGCCAATGTGGGTCACAAGCCCGTCTAGGTGAAGCCTGGCTGTCTTCTGAAGGTCTGACAGCAACGACTGACTTGATTCTTGACGGAGCTCAGGACGAGGAGAGGCAAGGTTGATTAGATAGATGCTATGGCTGACGGCATTTTTGATCTGGGCCGATTTGTATTTTTCTAAAAAAAGATCAATTGTTCCTTCATCTAGCAAGGTCGACTTCCAGCCTCTTGGATTAGAGACAAAAACCTGAAAAGCATTGCAGCCAAGCTCGGTGGTGCGATCTATGGCCTTGTCAAGACCTCCTGAAGTTGAAACATGGATTCCGATATTCATATATAAATCATAACATATCAAAAAAATAAACAAATTAAAACCACTTAAAGCAAGTGGTTTTAATAATAATCTAGATTACTAAAGCTTCTTAGAAATTGAACTTTTCACCAAATTGACCAATCAATGGAACAGCTTTTTTCTTCCCTTGAGCTGCATTTATAACACCGATCAACCAAAGAACGAAGACAACAATACTACCGATCGGTAGAATCAAGAACCAGCCTAAGAAAGGAATGATGCTTCCTATTACTGAAACTAAAATGGCCGCGATTAAAACAACAATACTCTGTTTTACGTGGAATTTAACAAACGGGTCATTTTTAGAATCCGTTAGTAGCGGGATAAAGAAAATAAAATAAGCAATGACCGCCATACCAATATTGGGTTCATTACTAGATGTTTTGGGCGCTTCTTTTACTTCTTCCTTTTTTTCTTCTTCTGACATTATACTCACCTCCTTTCATAACAAATTTATTAAGTAAATATTACTATTAATTTACTGTTGAAGCAATGATTTTTGAAACTTGACAATCTCATAGACAGCAATTCCGGTGGCAGTGGCAACATTGAGGGATTCCTTACGCCCATACATCGGGATTTTTATAACGAGCTTTGACTTATCTAGAATCCTTTTATTAAGACCAGTTAACTCATTGCCAACAATTAAGGCCACTTTTTTAGAAAAGTTGGCCTCCCAAAAATCTGTGGCTTGATCACAAAGTTCTAATGCCACAATTTGATAATCGGCTGCTTCTAGTTTTGTCAGAAGCCTAGGTAGATTGCGGTAAGACTGCCACTCGATCACCTCTTCTGCTCCTAAGGCGGTTTTTTTAACTTTAGCATGATCAGGAGTCGCCGTAATCTCGCTTAAATAAATCTTTTCAACGCCTGCTCCATCGGCGGTCCGAAAGATTGCACCAACGTTTAGAGCGCTCCGGATATCATTTAATATTAGGACTATTTGTCTGTCTTTCATTGGTTTATTCTAGTACAAAAAGACATTTAGATAAATATTATTGACCTCCGATAATAAAATAGCTATAATAACTACTGTTTTAGGAGTAGAGCATGTCACACACAAAAGCCGGCGGTTCGACAAAAAATGGTCGCGATTCAAATGCGCAAAGACTGGGCGTTAAGCTTTATGGTGGTCAAATCGCTAAGGCTGGAGAGATTATCGTTCGTCAAAGAGGCAAAAAGTGGGAACCAGGCTTAAATGTCAAGGTTGGCAAAGACGATACCATCTATGCTCAGATTACTGGCATAATTAAATATACCGAAAAGAGATTAACTAAATTTACTGGACAGAAAAAACGAAAAACGATCGTCAACGTTGAACCTGTCGTTTAGCCGATATTAAATTAAAAACCGCTTAGTTAAATAAGCGGTTTTTTTAATAGCGATATTATTTTAATCTTTTAACTAATACTTTCATCTTGGCATGAACGCCGTGACCAAGTTTTACTAAGGCCTCGTGCTCTCCCAGTGAATGAATTGGTTCAAGAATCTCGATATCATGTTTATCGACATTTATTTTTTCTTTTGCTAAAACAGCCGCTAGATCTGTGTTAGTAATTGCACCAAAAAGCTTGTCTTCTTCGCCAGCTTGGGCTTCAACCACAAAAACCTTACCTTCTATTTTGATTGCTAAGTCTCCAAGCTCTGAGGAAATTTTCTCTTCCTCAGCTTTGAGCTTAACTATCTTGGCTTCAATCTTTTTTATCTCCTCTTCGGTGGCTGGAACTGCAATCTCTTTCGGAAACAAAAAATTTCTGGCGTAACCATCGGGAACATTTTTAATCTCCCCAATTTGATGATGTTCTAAATTCTGTAAAAATAAGACTTTCATCTTGTCCTTTCTATTTAATCTTTGCTTTCAGATAATCTATGGCACTCTGGAGCTGAGGATCTTTACCATTTGTAAAGTCCTCATCAGTTAATTTGACAGTGGTATCAGGCACTAGTCCTTCTTTACCGATGTTCTTACCATTAGGAGTATACCAATGAGCGACGGTCACATGAAGAGTTGAACCTTGGCCAAGTGATTCAACGGCTTGCACTGACCCTTTACCGAAGGTTTTTTCGCCAATTAAGATTGCTCGTTTATGATCCTGGAGCGCTCCAGCCACAATCTCAGAGGCAGAGGCTGATCCTTCATTCACCAAAACAACCATAGGGATGTTTGTGTCAGTTAGGACGCCGTTACCACTTGCTTTATATTCTTTCTTCTTTTCATCCCCGACGGTTCTTTTTTCAGTCACAACCACACCGTCCTTGACAAACTGACTGGAAACATCAACTGCCGCATCGAGATAACCCCCTGGATTATTTCGTAAATCGAGAATAATGGCTTTTACGTTTTTGTTCGCTAGATCAGTGGCGGCTTCTTTTATTAACTCCGGGGTTTTACTGTCAAAACGTGAAATTTCTATATAGCCGATATTGTTATCTTTAACCTCCCAAGTCACACTTTTGATATCGATCTGGGCTCGTGTGATGGTAAAGTCGAGAGTTTTATCTCCTCTTTGGACGACTAACTTTACATTTGTGCCAACCTCACCTCTAATTTTCGTGACGGCGGTGTTTATATCAATCCCTTTTGTGTCGAGATCGTCAATTTTGAGGATTATGTCCTGAGGTTTTAAACCTGCTTTTTGGGCGGGCGAATTATCAATCGGCGCAATAATGACCGCTCGATCGTCTTTCATCCCTACTTCAGCCCCGATTCCAGAAATGGAACCCTCAAGATCTTCGTTAAATTTTTTCGATTGGTCTGGAGTCAAAAACATCGTGTATGGATCACCAATGGACTTCACCATGCCATCAATCGCCCCGTAGATAAGCTTATTGTAATCTAAGGTCCCGTCATAATTTTGAGTGATCTGATCCCAAACGCTCCAAAATAAGCTAAAATCAGGATGTTTATTATTGCTAATCTCAATTCCTGGCAGATAATCTTTGGCCTGTTTCTGAGTATCAAGATGGCCTAAAGCCCAACCAAAAAGAAAAGACAAAAAAATCAAGGAACCGATCAAGATCTTGTTGTTCCGCTTTTTGGTCTGAATGTTTTTTTCTTTTACGTTTTCTATCATAAGTCCTTAAAAAAATAAAGGTCCATACCGGACATTTAATATTTTAGCAAAATATGGAATTTAGTCAATTTTAATGCTTATTAGCTGGGTCCCAGTCAGTCCCACCGGTCGATATGGTAATATCCATGAAATTTAAAGGATCAACGGTATCTCCTGGATAAGAAGGACCACCTCCCCCATAGACGGGTTTGTTTTCATACAGACTAAAATGAAGATGGACCGGCCAGCCACCACTGCCGCCGACGCCACCGACGACATCATCTTGGGTCACACTATCACCAATTAGTAATAAAGAAGGCGTAATCATATGAGCATATAATGAGTAATAATCCTTTGAATCAACTTGATGTTTAATAATTATCCAATTCCCCCAGCCACTTGCGCCATCGTCTTTGCCGGTGGCGTAAACTGTTCCTGGGCCAATCGCATGAATTCCGGTATTGGCACCAACCGCAACATCGACGCCGTTGTGTATTTTCCCGCTATAGGCTCGATCAACGGTCGCATATTCAGTGTTACCCCAACCCTGTGAAATGTAGCCGCAGGCTAAGGGAAATTTAAAGATTGGATTTTTAGCTTTAATCACGGGACTGCTGCCGTTGCAGGTAATCGTTCCTCGACTCAACATATCACTTAGTTTTTTCTTTGCTGCCTCTTCCTCGGTCGAGACCTGGGCTAGATATGCATCTTTTTGAGCTTTCTGTTGTTCTAGGGCTACTTTCATTGATTTTTGCTGAGCTTGAAGAACTTTAGCTTTTATCTCTTCTTCTTCCAGGCTTGCCTTGATAAGCGTAATTTTATCAGCTGTGTCCTGGACGTGTTGTTGCATCGTCGACATGTATTCATTTTGGTCAATAAAATCAGAAAAATTCTTGGATTTGACAATTAATTCAGCGGTTGAGATTTGGCCATCAACATACATTGTTCGAAGATATTCTCGAAGGAAATCTCTTTGTCTCGTTAGCTCTTGTTCGTTTTTTGTTATCTTTATATCTAGAGTTTCTAATTGGCTTTCGGTCTGCGTGATTTGTGCCTCTATAGACGAGATTTGATTATTGAAACTAGCGACTTCGCCTTCAAGAGTGGTTCTTTGAGTTGATAAAGCAGTAATCTTTTGTCTTAGTTCAGAACTTGATTCACCGAAAGTCATATTTGAAAATAATAAAATACCGAAAGTAAACATTAATAATGAAACAAAAAAACTATGCTTAATCTTTGTAGTTAATATATTATTTTTCATTTAAATAAAAAATATCATAGTTAATAATTGGCCTTATGAGATGATAATAATTTTAATCTTAAAGTCAATTTTATCATGTTAATGTATAAATACGGCACCATAATTTTTTGGATTAACGTTTGATCTAGTACCGTAACCTAAGGGGTTGCTCCAGTTATACTCAGAAACACTAACATTTTCGTCACTTACCACCGCGGTAACGATGGCAACATGTCCATAAGGTAATCCCGGTCCATAAGGAAACGACATAATTGAACCAACGGTTGGGGCATAGTTAACTGTATAACCATGGCTGCTTGCTAGTGCTCCCCAGTCTCCCCCGTTTGCGGTATGACCATGCCCCCAATCCGAGATGATTTCACCAGGGACCGGACCAGAAGTTGAACTTTTCCATGCAGCGTAAGAAGTGCACTGTCGATAATACATTCCCCAGGGATCAATCCCATTTGGGTCTGAACCTGAATACGGGTAGCCACCACCTCCGCCACCTGAACCACTAACACTTACCACTTCTTTGTTTTTAACAGAAATAGCTGCTCTTTGATCATAAAGTCCTGTTAATATATTCTGAAAATTGGTCTCACTCCCTTTTGTTTCTTGCAGTAAAGAGTCTTTTATGCCTCGTTGGCCTTCAATCGCTTGCCTCTGAAGGGTCTGAGACATTTTTAGTTGTTCTGACTTAGCCTTTTCAGTTTCTAGATCATTTTTTTTCTGATTAAGGCTATCTTTCAATAATAAAATTTTGTTGGCTGTCTCCTGGACATTTTCTTGAACTGAACCAAGATATTCGCTTCGATCGACAAACTCAGAAAAATTTTTTGATTTAGCAATAAGCTCTATAGTTGAAACTTGGCCTTCTATATACATCGTTCGTAAGTATTCATCCATGATGTCTTCCTGCATTCTAATATCTGATTCAGCTTTTGTTATTTGTTGACCTGTCTGTTCAATCAGGGAAGAAGTTTCGTTTATACTCCCTTGCGTTGAATCAATTTGAAGTTGTGCTTGGTATATTTGATTATCAAATTCTGCCAATTGATTGCCTAGTGTTTTTTTATCAGACTTAATCTGTAATAGTTGATCATTTGTTTCCTTTATCTTCTGATCTATTTCTTGAGGCGTCAGGGCAAAAACAGGATTCGCTATAAAAAATAAAACCAAGATAGCAAACAACTGCAACTTGGTTATTATATGAAATGATTTTTTATTTTTTTTTGCCTTCTCAGTTTTGAGAAAATGCATTTACCCTCCGTGCCATATTATTATAAAGATAATTAACCATAATTGTCAATACCTAATTAGCTTATTTTTACATATTTACGAACGGCCAGCAAACTTGACAAAACGCCAATCAAGATTCCCATAAAGAGTTGAGCAAAAACAAGAATAACAATATTGTCTAAAAAGAAATCGGTTAAGCTATTCCCTATTCCTCCAAAGTAATTAATTAAGGCTGGAGATAAGAAATAAATAAAGATGGCGATAACAATAACCGAGATGGCGGTTGAGATAATCCCATAGATAGCGCCTTCAATAATGAATGGACCCTTGATAAAACTAGGTGTTGCCCCAACTAATTTCATGATATCGATCTCTTCTTTACGAGCGAAGATGGCCATTTTGATGGTATTGAAAATAATGACAAGCGCGGTCACGGTAAAGACGGCGGTTGCAACAAAACCAGCCTGCTTGATAAATTGGGTGGCCTTAAATAGCTTGTCAATGATGACCTTATTTTCCTTGAGACTATACTCACGGATATATGGTTTATATTCCTCACTGTCAAATATTTTTACAAGGGCATCAGTTTGGTCGGGATTAGTGACTTTGATTTCTAGACTGGCCGGAAGTGGGTTGTCGGTATCCTTGAGTGACTCTAACAATTTTGGATTAGAAGCATTTTGTTTTTTATATTTCTCCAGTGCCTCAGCTTTAGAGACATAATTTATGGACTTGACTTCGGTAAGTTCGGCCAAGCTGTCTTGCATGTCGATAATATTATTTTGTTTGGCGGTATCGTTAAAATAAACGCTGATATCGATTTTATCCTGAATCGTCTTAATCCCTGTATTAAGAACAAGGTTTACGATGACAAATAATGACATCGTGATCAAGGTTAAAACCATAATAATAATAGAAGCCAAAGAGAGCCAACCATTTCGTCTAAAGTTTGATAATCCTGATTTTAATAATCTAAAAAAATTTGACATTTAAGCCTCGTATGCTCCTGCTTCTTTATCTTTTAAAACCTTGCCATTTTGCAAAACAATCACTCTTTTTTTAAGTTTATTAACAATGTCCTGGTTATGAGTTGTCATCATGACCGTTGTTCCAAGCTGATTTACTCTTAAGAGAATCTCTATAATTCCCCAGGCATTTCTGGGATCAAGGTTGCCGGTCGGTTCATCAGCAATCAAGATTCTGGGGTTGTGGACAAGGGCTCTTGCAATTGCGACTCTCTGTCTTTCTCCTCCGGATAATTCTCTGGGGAAATTTTTAGCCTTTTTTTGTAAGCCAACTAATTCGAGAATCTTAGGCACTCTTATCTTAACATCTTTTGTTTTCACCCCCGAGACCTCTAGGGCATATGAAATGTTTTCAAAGACATTTTTCTTAGGTAGAAGTTTATAGTCTTGGAAAACAACCCCAATTTTTCGGCGTAAGTATGGAATATCACGTTTTTTCAGTTCACTATAATCAATACCACCGACATATACTTTTCCTTCGTCGGCTTTTATTTCGCGGTTAATAAGTTTTATGAGGGTTGATTTACCTGCCCCGGAGTGACCAACCACGATGACAAATTCTTTAGGTTTGATATGAAGCGTAACATCGCTCAGCGCTTCGGTTTTTTCTCCTTCTGATTGTTCATACTTTTTTGTCACATGTTCAAAATAGATCAAAGTAAATCCTCCTAATTTTCTATTACCTTTATATCTTAAGGGATAACGTTTAATCGGTCAACTGTGTTTGAGAAAGATTATTTTGATAAAGTGTTATGCCTTAGATAGGCTTCGATGAAATCATCAATTTTGCCATCTAGAACAGATTGGGCATCGCTTGTCTCGAAATTTGTTCTGACATCTTTAACCATTGTGTAGGGGTGTAAAACATAAGATCTGATCTGACTCCCCCATTCAGCCGAGATTGGTTTGCCCTTCAACTCTGAAATTTGACTGATCTTCTTTTCATCAGCAAGCTTCACGAGCTTTGACTTTAAAACACGAAAGGCACTTTCCTTGTTTTGTAATTGACTTCTTTCGTTCTGGGAGGTTGCTGTAATTCCGGTTGGGGTGTGTGTAATGCGAACAGCTGAGTCAGTTGTATTAACGCTCTGTCCCCCATGGCCGCCAGCCCTATAAACATCAATCCTTAAGTCTTTTTCGTCTATCACTAAGTCTTCGTTATCGATTTCTGGCAGAATTTCAACCAAAGCGAACGAAGTGTGTCTTGCTTTATCAGCATCGTAAGGTGAGAGTCTGACTAATCTATGGACACCATGCTCACTTTTGAAATAACCATAGGCATAATAGCCAGAGATCTTTAAGGTGACACTTTTAAGCCCGGCTTCTTCGCCAGTCGTCTGATCCAGTATTTGGGCTTGGAAGCCGTGATTTTCACAAAAGCGTAAATACATTCTTTCCAGCATCTCGGCCCAATCTTGGGCATCTGTGCCTCCTGAACCGGCTGAAATACTGCAGATGACATTACTTGAATCATATTTTTCTGAAAATAAAAGCTCAAACTCACATTTTTGGAATTTTGCGGTTATATTATCTAAATTAGCCTTTAATTCATTAATAAAAGCTTGATCTGTCTCGTCTGCAGCTTCGATCAACTCGGTTAGGTCATTGATTTCATTTGTTAGCTCATCCCAGGTCTCGATATGTTTTTTTAATTCCGATAGCCTTTGCATTATTAATTGAGCTTTTTGTTGGTCTTGCCAGAAATCTTCTCGCGTAGACTCATTCTTAATATTGGCTAATTCAATTCGTTCATTTTCAAGGTTGAGCAATGCCAAAGCTTTTTCTAGACTTTGACAGAGACCTTCAGCCTTTTCTTTTATATCATTCATTTAGAAATTATAGCAGTTTAATCTTAAAAAAGCATTAGTCGCAGACAGTGAAAGGCAAGGTGACTAGTATTTCTTATGAGCTCTATGGAGGCGAACCCGGCCTCTTCGATAAGCATAGCCTGCCGTTCCAATGCCGATGACCGCTAAGGTCCCAGCAATTGCTTCGACCGGACCAGTGACCGGCAGATAATGTATTGGGGCCACAATCTGGGGAATTCTTTGATTGCCAAACTCGATGTAACCATCTATTGATTTTTCGCTCGGTAAATTAATGGTTCTGGAAATTGGTGTAATATTCTTCCAGCCCGCCTGCAATTCCTCAGTCACGGTATAGCTTCCTGGGTTTAAATTTCGATAAACCACTCTTCCATCTGCGTCTGTAGAATACTCAGTGATCAGACCATTGCCTGAAAGTTTTATCTTCCAGCCGGCTAACCAAGTTTCGTTGCTGTCTTTAGTGCCGTTCCCATTCAGGTCTTCAAATTTTTTTGCTTCAATTGAGTATTTTTTACTTTCCTTGTAGTTACCATAGACTAAACGTTCGTCTTGAGCCTTGATTGTTACGATCTTTTCTAAGCCAGTCGTACAGATCCAGCCATCCTTTAATAGCTCGGCAACCTTATATTTTCCCGGTACCAAATTATCAAGAGCTGCCTTTCCAACTGAATTAGTCGTGATTGTTGTATCGAGATTTGGGCCAGTTACCTTAAAGGACCAACCTGGCAAATAAGGTTCTTGTTCATCAAGAAGTCCGTTATTATTTTCATCATTAAATTTCACAACTTCCAAATTATATTTTTTGATCGGGACTGGGCAATAAGTTGCGGCGGTTGATTTACAAGAACTCTCAGAGGTGTAACACGGTAAGCCAGTACCAGTCTTACAGGTTGAAGTATCTTTGTAAGAAGTGGTTGAAGTACAACCAGTTGAGCTAGAACAATAATAAAGTTTAGGGTTTGGGACTGGGCAATAAGTTGCGGCGGTTGATTTACAAGAACTCTCAGAAGTGTAACACGGTAAGCCAGCACCGGTCTTACAGGTTGAAGCATCTTTGTAAGAAGTGGTTGAAGTACAACCAGTTGAGCTAGAACAATAATAAAGTTTAGGGTTTGGGACTGGGCAATAAGTTGCGGCGGTTGATTTACAAGAACTCTCAGAAGTGTAACACGGTA
>CAIMLA010000023.1 GCA_903842085.1 uncultured bacterium
CTCTATATCTTTGATACTTATCTAAAAGGATTATTGGTTTGGGCTTGAAATAACAGCCACTGCTTTGCATAGTACCTCACTCATAAAATATTGTTCTAATATTCTATCAGATGTGTAACCTATGTATCTCACCCAAGACATTTATCCATCTATCTGTACCGATAAAAGCTTATCCCGTTAGCTTCGCGAATTTTAGTCAAGCACGCGAGTGCGGCTCCACTATGGGATTCTTTAAATATATAGTTTTTGATCCCCAAATCCTTTAAAAGAGCTGAACAGGGACTAATCGTAACCTGATAATAATCGTCTTGGATTAGATTAAAAATTGGCTTTGTGTTGTCACCAACGATAAAGTCGACCCGTGCATATCGATTGTATATATTTACTGACCTTTGGTCAGGGTCTAAAATTTTATATGATTTAATGTCTGGAGTGTATTTTGCTCCGTTAAAAACATCATAACCACTTGAAATCAAATATTGGCCTATGTAATAATCGTCAAAAACTATTGTTTTACCTCCAGTCTTTCCGCTAACTTTTAGTTCTGAAGCTGTTATAGATAGATCGCTGCCATAGATTGTAGACAATCCCTTATTAATTGGGTTAACATAATAGGTAGACAAAATCGTCATAAATAAAATTAGAAACATTAAAAGCTTTTTTTTGCTAAGAAGAAATAGATACATTCCAACTGCTAGAAAAAGACTTACGACTATTACCCACCTAAGCCTTATAAAGCCCTCCGTGGTTGACCTTAGCATCAACCCATAGGCGATACTGGCTATAAAAGTTGCAACAGTTATCATCCACAGATATTTCTTATTTTTTAATTTTTCAATTTTTTCTACCGCAAGAAAAACAGAAACCAAGATAATCCCTCCTAGGCCAAGCCCGATTATAGCTCTGCTTGATGGGACCATATATAGTAAGGTTATTTTTGAAAAAATACTTGGCATGGGGAACATCAACCAAGATGTTAAGGCAATTAAATATACCGATATTAGCAGTAGTATTAAATTAATCTTTTTTCTTCCTAAAAATTTTTTTATTAATAGAAGAATAACTACAGGAAATAAAAAAAGGAAAGAGCTAGCTTCACAAATATTATTCCATAACTTTGGATAACTATTTTCATTCATAAAGATTGAGTAAAAACCAGAGAAGAGTCTAGTTAAGCTAAAATTTCCTCCTATAGCAACTCTCTTGCCTGGATAAGACGTATTTAATATAGCGTTTATGGCAGGCTTTGCATCAATATAAAATTTTACTAGAACTAATAACGATACAATCAAGCAAGCTAAAATAACAAATATTTTCAGAAATAAATTTTTTTTAATTAATTCGTTGCTATTTTTAATATTTTGAAAATATAATGCTAAAACTATTACTAAAAAAAGATAAGCTAAGGGTATTTGAAACGGGGGATAGAAAAAAAGAACAAAGTTTACGCTAGATATAATAAAAAATAAACCTGCGATCAATAGGTTGACTTTCTTCTTAGAGAATAATAAGTATGTTGCACTAAGTGTTAAGAGACTAAACATCCCGATCATTTCAGGTATATTAGTAGAAAACCACCACTGAATGAAGGGCGAAAAATATAACCAAATCGCACCAAAGGATGAAACCAAAAAGTTATTTTTAGTTAACAATAAGAGAAGAAGAAAAAAGCCTAACAGTAAAATAAAAGCCTTAAAAAGCCAATAAAAGGAGTATGCTGTCTCAATGTTCAAAAAAAAATATCCCCAAAATTGCGGTCGGAAAATTGTCGAGACGTGCCTTGCTGGAACATTATTCAATAACGCGTCTGTATTTGCTCCAATGTTGTTGTTAAAA
This sequence comes from uncultured bacterium, assembly GCA_903842085.1. GTDB lineage: Bacteria > Patescibacteriota > CPR2 > UBA1875 > CAIMLA01 > CAIMLA01. The sequence continues at coordinate 1,837 of CAIMLA010000023.1, forward strand.
ATTGAAAAGTTTTTTGCCTTCTGGGATAGAGTGAAGGGTGTCGTTATCGCCCAATCATCACTACGTATTCCTTTTGGAGTGCCCGCTACCTTACTTTTATCATTTGAGTTTCCAATAATGTTGTCCCAGTATCTAATCGACGATTGATTTATGGCCAATGATAATAAAATAATAAAAGATATAAAAGAGAGAAGTAATGTTAATTGTACTTTCCAATCAAAAATAATTAGCTGTTTCTCGCTAAATAATTCATCTAGTTTGTGGCTAATTATCTTTATTGTCCGAACCATCAATAATTTATTATTTTAATAGGGAACATAATAGGCTATCCCTTCGTATCTGTAAATATAACCTAAGCGTGAATTAATATCATCTCTTTCAGTCGTGTTTGCAGTATAAAAATGTGTACCATTTACAACATTAAAGTATCTAAATACTGGCATAGAATTTGCTGGATCCAAAGTAACATGCCAAGCTGCCCCTTCAAATTTATAGGCATATCCGAAGTTGGAATTAATATTGTCTGCCTCTGCCTGATTTGCTGTATAAAAATGCGTCTTGTTGGCCGTGTTATAGAATCGATAAAGAGGCACTGTATTCCTTCCGGAATTGTAGTTTAGCGGATATGCCTCACCTTCGTATCGATATGCATAACCTAGAGTTTTGTTAATATTGTCTCTTTCTGTTTGGCTGGCTGTATAAAAATGGGTACCGTTTGTATTCCAGAAACGATAAACTGCACTTGGGGGACCATCAATCCAAGAAAAACCATAATATAGATCATAAAAGTGGGACCCAATAGTAAGGTATGGCGTATAAGAGTAAATTGAAGCAGTGGATCTATTACCAATATAAACAGAGGTTACGGCAGATTCTGGACAATGGTACATGCCATATGTTAAATAATTACCATCATAATAAGCACATATCGTTCTGTTAGACCCAACGTCTTTGGCGTGGTTAAAATTAGGATCAAGCGCACCAGAGGTGCCCCAATCAACCTGTATCGCAAACCCCTTGCAAGAGCCAGTAGGGTTTGTAATATTTGCTGCTGTCCCAACTGGCGCTAAGCAATGGTTATCATCCCATGCTGAGTCAAAATATGCATATCCCATAGCTGAATCAATCCTCCACTGTTGCGGATTTGGCATAGAGATCAAACTTTCTTCTTTTTCTAGGGTTGTAATAATTATTCTTGGGCTAATACCATATTCTTGTCCAACCTGCCATATTATTTCTGCGGCAGTTTTCCCCTGAGCTGGCCAATTGTTGTATCGACCAATGTAGGAATTCCTGGTTTCTCTATAATTTTTAAGTATCCCCTCTCTTGTGTTCAAAAAGTCCTGAATCTGCTGTTGGGTCATAGATGACGAATTCGTAAAAACATCGTCTGGTATTATGTAACTGGGATCAAAGGTAGCCGACACGCTCTTTGGTGCGATAAAAAATGACGACATTGTAACCAAGGCAAAGATCGTCAGAATAAATTTCAAACTAGTAGATACTTTTTTTTCTCTCAAAAACACCTCACTTTTATATTATAACAGACTGCTAAATCCCTTCAACCTCAACTCTATTATTTTAAGGCTGTAGCTGATATAATAAAAAAATATATTATTGGAATGAAAAAAAAAATTTATATAATTATTCCTATCTTTAATGAAGGGTCCGTAATCAACGAGGTGGTTAAAGAGATAAAGCGTGCAAATCTTCAGGCCATTATTATTGTTGTTGATGATGGCAGTAATGATAGTTCCAGCCAAAAGGCTAAGGATGCTTCAGTTATGGTTATAAAACATATGATAAATAGAGGTAAGGGCGCTGCTGTCAAAACTGGCATGGAAGCTGCAAAGATATTAGGTGCCGATGCCGTAATAACAATGGATGGTGATGGTCAGCACAATCCTAAAGATATTAATAAAATGTTAAAACTAATTAACCAAGGGTACGACGTTGTTTTAGGCTCAAGACTAAAGAATCCGAAAGGAATGCCTTTGTATAAAATTATTGCAAATTATATAGGAAATTTCTTTACCTGGTTGATATATGGTCTGTGGGTCACTGATAGCCAGTCTGGTTTTAGAGCATATTCAGGAAAGGCTATTAGTTTGATAGAAACGAGAACAGACAGGTATGAATATGATAGTGAGGTTATTCGAGAAGTATGTCGGAATAAACTAAAATACATCGAAGCTCCGATTGAGGTAAGGTATACAGAATATTCTATGAACAAAGCTCAAAAACAAGGAATAAAAAATGGGGTAAAAACGATTTTTAAAATGTTCATTTCAGGATAGATTATGTTTAATATTTCCATATATCAGTTCATCCTAATTATTATCTCGACTGCATTTATAACGACTTATCTTATTAAGTTTATTAAACGAGAAAGCGGTCAAACTTTTTTTAAATTGATTTCTACTGAGATTGTCTGGGCCTCAATTCTCGTTCTCGCTATATCCCCAGCCCTATCTCGATCTCTTTCAAGATTTTTTGGCTTTGGAGAAAACTTGAATACTTTAATCTTTATCGGTTTTGTTGTTGTTTTTTTAATTATTTTTAAATTGCTTAATTCTATCGAGAAAATAGAAAGAAATTTGTCAGAAATTGTACGAGAAGAAGCTCTAAAGAACATAAAAAACAAGAAATGAAGATATCTATAATTACTCCCTCCTATAACCAAGCTTCTTTTATTGAGAGAACTATTATTAGCGTTCTCGAGCAAAATTATCCGGAATTCGAACATATCATTATTGACGGAGGATCTACAGACAATACTCTTAATATATTAAAAAAATATAAACATTTAAAGTGGGTATCCGAAAAAGACAAAGGTCAATCCGAAGCTATCAATAAAGGCTTCAGAAAAGCAACCGGGGATATCATTGCTTTCTTGAACTCTGACGATACCTATAGCAAGGGATCTTTTTTTATGGTAAATGAATATTTTATAAACAACCCTGATAAAAAATGGGCTTGTGGTAAATGTCGGATAATCAATATTAACGATGTGGAGATTAGAAGATATATCACTCTTTATAAAAATTTGTTATTAAAAAGATACACCTACAAAAATTTATTGAAAGAAAATTTTATTTCACAACCAGCAGTTTTTTGGAAAAGAGAGCTCATTGAAGAAATCGGCTATCTAAACGAAAACGAACACTTTTGTATGGATTATGAATATTGGCTTAGGATTGGACAAAAATATGATGCGGGTATAATTTGCTATTATTTATCGAATTTTAGGTATTATCCATCGAGCAAAAGTGGAAGTGTAAATAAAAATCAGTTTCTAGACGAGCTTAGGATTGCTCACCTTTATGGAAAGAAATATCCGTTTTCATTATTCCTACATAAGCTCAATTATTACAAAATTATTATTATCTATAATATTTTAAATTTTTCAGTAAATAAGTGCAAACGGCTTAATAAAGGAAATTTCATTAAGCTTAGTCATTAATGATACTGTATAATAAACTTAATAACATGATACAAGTAATCCTATTAACAATTTTGTTTTCATTTTCTACTGTTGTTTCTATTCTTTTACTCGGAGATCGAACGCTTCTTTCTGGGGCGATGACTCCTCTGAGAATTTTTCAAATCCTGTTAACTTGGCAGTTTATTTTGGGGGCCCTCTTTGCTTTTGCTTCAAGGTTATTGTTTCTTCTGATAAATAGTGCACTTTACAAAATTCCCGAAGTTTCTAACGTCTCAACTACTGTTACTACGCTAATTACAACAATCGCCCTTATTTTTGTTATTATTGCAAATTATATATTTCTTCATGAAAGAATTAATTTTACTCAAGGAATCGGAGCAATAATAATTATTTTTGGAATTTTTTTAATAACAAAATAGAGACTTTTCAATCTCCCGCGGCCTTATTAAATATTACTTCTTCTTGTAGATTGAATACTGGGTATTAGCTGGTACGCTATGTATATAATTTTCTTTTAGTATTTTACTAAAAGAAAAAAATGTTTCAGTTTGTTTATTATCAAAAAGTATTATTAAATCAGGTTGTCCATCCGTTTCTATATATCTTTTTTTGTCAAATCTCTTAAGCCACTGCTGCTTTAGATTGAGCTCAAAAGAAGAAACATATTCTCTCATTATTGGGTAAACAAAAAAATTGTTGTACCCATAATAAGACAGGTAGGTCTCTATGGAATACGTAACTTCATATCTATCAACCGGATCAACAACTAATAAAACTTTAGATTTTGACGTTGCGTTGCTCTTTACCGTTGATAACAGAATATTTTCTCTTTTCCCAACAAGGCTAAATCCCTTAGCACCATTTATTGCTATCCCAAAAGAATTAATAATGAATAATGCAGTAAAAAGAAAGGCGAGGGCTTTTAATATTTTTTGGTTAGTGTTTTTCAAAACCATAACCACAATAAGGGCTAACCCAAAAGTAGTTGGCAGGAGATATCTTTCAAACATCCCAGATTTTGCATACAAACAAAGGCTAGGAATAATAACTAATAAAGAAAAACTTAAATACATAGCCATTAACTCCATAGCATTAGAAAATTCTTTTTTATTTTTGGTTTTATTAAATAGAAGCGACAATAGATTAATTGAGATCAAAACTGTTAATAAAATTATCCAATTTCTTAAGGATAGTTGATTAGTTAATATTTTTCTGATCCCCCACAAAAAATCATTAGCCGAAGGCGAGATGCCGGCATACCCGATCTGATTTGTCCCAACATAAAAAACGATGATCAATGTCTCAATAAAGACTGCCAACAAAGGGATGACCAGAACGAGATTATTTAATAGACTCTTCATAAATTTTATATCATATCTATATTTTTCTATCCAAATCTTGAATATTATAAATGAGGGAACAATAATGATAAACGACTCTTTACACAAAGACATAATAATAAGAAATACTGAAAAAATATAATTATTCAGTTTATAATTTTTACCAGTTTCTTTTGTTAAATATAAAAAGCTGAGTCCAAGAAAAAACATTCCTACAGTTTCGTTTGTGCCAAGCCTCCACCAAACTGCTGCCTGTGGGCCAACGAAAATTAATAAAACAAAAATGATCGAAAGCAAGGTTGAATGTACTAATCTACGCATTCCTTGATAAAATAAAGAAAAAGAGAGAAAGGCCAAAATCCCAGTAAATATTGAAATAAAGATAAAATTAGGCCCAAATGTTTTTATTACAGTAACATAGTACATATAATAGGCCGGCCTAAACCTTATCCCTAAGTCATTTGCAATATATTCAAAACATGTTTTTAAATAATTCCCATTGCTCAAACTGTTATGTATTTTTAAGATGCCGTGATCATCTATCAAGTGGTAACCTGAGTTTATTGTTCCTGTAAATAATAAAAATGAGAAAATCCCAATAAAAAAGAAGGCAATTATGATATAGTCAAGGCCATCAATGCTATTAATTTTTTGCCTTAGACGGTTTAGCATTATGGTTATTTTTGAAAAAATATTACTATCAAACCAAGGCCAATCAAAGTCGCCCCGAACGCCTTACCAACAGTAAAGCTCTCCTTTAACACGATTGCTGAAACGCACATAATTGAAAGGTAGCTAAGGCCAATCACAATCGGATAAATGTAAGAAAGATCTTTCCTGCTCAGAAGGAACAACCAAAGAATAAAAGAGGTTACGTACAAAATAAATCCCAGGCCAAACCTATAGTTAGCTAGGAGGTCGATAAATGAGCTGGGCGATTTAAGGATTGACCCGTTAATACTTATTTTTAAAAGAATCAAACCAATCGTACTGCACAATAAATAACCTAATATATATAATATTATATTCATATTTTTTTAGCCGCTATCATCATAATGTCATATGTATTAAAATAAACTGGCATATCAATTTTTTTTATCTTTTCTACCTTCATTTGACCTCCGCTCCGTTTTAATAAAAATAAGGAATAGTATGTCTGACTTAAGCTCCTATACACTCCCGGATGAGATATTTTCACAACCCTAAAACCACATTGTTCTAATAGTTTTGTTATTGTTTTTTTTGAAAAATAAAATATATGTGTTGGGGGATGAATTATTCTCCAATTCTCTCTTCTTATTTTAGCCAAAAGACTTCCTGCATCTCCCGTTGTTATAAAAAGATGTCCGCCTAAATCCAAATCATTATATATTTTTTTAATAAATTCTTTTGGATTTTCAAGATGCTCTATAGTGTCCCACATACAAACAATATCTTTTTTATTTGTCAGTCGGTAATCTAAGTAATTGCCTGTCTTTACGTCAAGGGAAAGCTTTTTTCTAGCAAAAGATGTTGGTTCTTTCGTTATGTCTATTCCTTCAACAGAAAAAGATTTTTTTGCCAGATCAAGAAAATAACCATAAGCACACCCTATTTCGAATAACGTTCCGCTCTGTACATATTTTTGTATCTCTCTAAGTCGTTGGGTAAAGTTTTTTTGAATGATTTGCTTATCATCTTTGTAATTTAAGTATTCTTCGCCCTTAAAATATTCTTCTCTGTATAAGTCATCTATTTTTAGACTGTTGCTAATTTTATAATATATTAAACCACAGTTTTCACAAACAGTTAGATTAGTAAATATCCGCTTTTCATTCGATTTGTTACAAATTATACAAGCCATTTAATAAGCAATATTTTTAGTTACTTTTTTCCTTAATGATATAGGCCGGTCTTTTTTTTGACTCTATAAATAATTTGCCAACGTATTCGCCCAATATTCCAATCATTATCAGCTGTATACCACCTATAAATAATACCACGGTTAAGACTGATGTCCAACCAGAAATAGAATTGTTTGTAAAAAGCTTAATCATTACAGCATATATGCCATAGATAAATGCTAAAGTTGCAATAAAATAACCAAGAAAAGTAGATATATGAAGAGGTTTTATACTGAAACTGGTTATTCCCGTTATCGCAAACTTTATCATTTTAATTGAGGTATATTTTGGCTTTCCCCAAACCCTCTTTTCTGGCATATACTCAATTCCTTTTTGCTTAAATCCGAGCCAAGAAGTCAATCCCCTAATAAAAAGATCGTTTTCTTTTATTGTTTTAATTACATCAATTACACTTTTATCTAATAATCTAAAATCCGCAACTCCTTTTTCTAATTTTATACTAGAAAAGGCATTCATAAGCCAATAAAAAATATTTGAAGTTTTTCTCTTAAGATAAGGTGAATTTGAGCTTTCTTTTCTTATGGTATAGACAATTTCATAGCCCTCTAACCATTTTTCTATTAATGCTGGGATTAATTTTGGCGGGTGTTGCATATCTCCGTCCATTGAAATAACACAATCACCGCTAGCAAAATCAAAGCCAGCCCTTAAAGCATTTTGATGTCCAAAGTTTCTAGAAAAAGAAATATACTTTATCTTGCTATTTTTTTTATGTAATTTTTTTACGATATTTAAAGTTTCATCCATACTGCCATCATCAATAAATATTAATTCGTAATCGAAGTGCTTTTGGATATTAGCAATCACCTCTTTAGTTAACCTTAAAACATTCCCCTCCTCATTTAGTATTGGAATTATTATTGATATTTTATTCTTTTTCATTACTAATTTTCTCATTATACGTCTGAATTGTTTTTATTATTTTCTACTACTTAATCGTTTTTTGCAATTTTATTAATCCTATTGATAACTTAATTTTTTAAGTGGTTAATAAAAACACATAATTGTTTTTATTAAAATTTTATCTTCCGATGGTTTGTGGGCCATAATAATTTAATCAATCAACTTATGACGATTTTTTGGAGTAATTCTTTTCTGAGATCTTTATTATTACCTAAAAATTAATGGCGGGTTCCCTATATTATCTTAAGAAGCCCGCCATTGTCTTAATCTGATTTTTTGTTCACCTAGTTCGGCTGAATTTCTCCACCCCAACCTATGCCTTCATAACGATAGTTCAATCTATTTAAAGCATTAAGTCCTTCAGCCTCGTTGGTTGTGTAAAAATGATCCCCAGTATAAGGATTGTAGTAACGATAAACGACAGGTCCAGGCACTGCATCATTTTCCCACGCTACCCCTTCTGGATAATATCCATGGCTATTAACGAATGTTAGGTAGTCTGCTTCAGCTTCACTGGTGGTATAAAAATGATCTACACCGTTATAAAATCTATAAACTGTTACCGGACCTTCTATACGACTCCAGCCAGTTTCTTCAACGTAGCTGCTTCCTGCTGTACTAAGAGCCTCTACTTCGTCCTGGCTGGTAGTATAAAAATGATCAACCCCATTATATAACCGATAAACGGTTGGATTTGGGGCTGGAAGTGCTAAGGCTGGATTTGCCATGATGGAGACTCCCCCCATAAGCATCAGTGCTAACCCAAAAACAAGCAGGCTGACTAAGCTTCTCTTGCTACTTTCAAAAAACTTTCTCATTCTTTCTCCTTTCTTTATTAATAAACTCGTTATTATTATATATAAAATAATAACATTCTTCTTAAATAAATCAATTTGTTTTACTGAGATATTTTCCTAACGAGATTGACCAGTTATTAATCTTTGATATATTAGTAATTTTGTAAAGTTCCAAAGATGAACGCATCGGCCTAGGAGCTATTTTTTTATCTTGATATTGAGCTAGATATTCTTCGGTGGAGATGCCAACAACTCTTGTTTTCTTTTCAGCAATTTTAAATATCTCCCTAGCAAAGTCTGCCCAGGAGATTATATCACCATCCCCAGTTACATTATAAAGACCGGGCTTCGGTTGCTTATTGATAATTTCATAGATAGCTCTGGCAAGATCAAGGGCATAAGTTGGTCGACCAAACTGATCATTAACGACCCTTATTTCAGCCATCTTCTCTGATAAGGCCAACATTGTTCGCACAAAGTTTTTGCCTTCCCCATAGACCCAAGAAGTCCGAACAACGTACGAATTTGGTAAATCAAGTGTATATTTCTCGCCCTCGAGTTTAGTCTTACCATAGACACTCTGCGGATTGGTCTTATCTTGCTCCGTATATGGTTCTTTCTTGGTCCCATCAAAGACATAGTCCGTGCTAATATAGATCATCTGACAATGGTGGTTTTTACAAGCTTCGGCAAGATTCCTCGTGCCACTGGCATTAACCTTCTCGGCCATCTCGGGGTTTTCTTCACAGCCATCAACGTTCGTCATCGCCGCGCCATGAATAAGATGAGTCGGCTTAAACTCAGCAAAGACCGTCTCAATCTGAGCAGATACCTTAATGTCCATATTGTCAGTATCGGTCAAAAGGATTTTCTCTTTTACCAAAACCTCTTTGAGGGCCAAGCCAAGCTGCCCATTACCGCCAGTGACCAAAATTCTTCTCATTGTACTCCTAAATTTTTAAATCTTTTAAAAATGGGTGACCCTTATCTTTGTCAGAGATAATTGCTTCGCCAAGAGGTATGGGCCAATTAATATTTAAATCGGGGTCAGCTAGGTTCACTAAAGTATATTTAGCTTCTGGTGACCAATGCTTATTAACGTGATAGGTATAGAGAACGTCGTCAACCAACGTTTGGAAGGAATTACCACAACCTTGGGGCACGAAGATAGCCTGACTCGCATCCATTTCAAAAGTTTCCTTCTCACCGAAGGTCTTGCCCTTTCGTAAGTCAACAATTGCAACAAATATTTTTCCGCTCTGAATAGAGATGAATTTATCCCAAGGCTCCGCATGAATACCCCTCGTGACGCCCTTGTATTTATTGGCGGAGACACTAAGCTGAACGGGCTCAAACTCTTGTGGGAACCCTTGGTCGACGAGTTTTTCCTTTTGAAAGCTCTCCTTGAACCAGCCTCGTTCATCCCCGTTTAAGACCAGGTCAATAAACAAAAGGCCTGGGATTCGAGTTTTTTTAATCTGAATCTCTCTATTTTCATATAAAGCTGGGTCATAGTTATCAAATCCCATTATTGCCCCTGAGCTTTGTATTTTGCTTCTACTTTGGCTTTTAACGGCTCCCACCACCACTGATTGTCTCGATACCAATCTATCGTATTAGCTAACCCCTCTTCAAAATTGGTGAAGGTTGGCTTCCAGCCAAGTTCTTTTTGGAGCTTTGATGAATCAATTGCATACCGCATATCATGTCCTGGGCGATCCTTGACGTGGTCTAACCAGGAGTTATCTTTGCCCATCATCTTTAAGATAAGGTTAAAAACTTCAATGTTTGATTTTTCACCATTAGCACCGATGAGATAGGTTTCACCGATTTTACCCTTTTCAAGGATGGTATGAACGGCCGAATTGTGATCATCAACATGAATCCAGTCACGAACATTTTCGCCTAAGCCATACAGTTTAAGCTTTTGACCAAAGAGTAAATTTGTAATCTGACGAGGAATCATTTTTTCAATATGTTGGTATGGCCCATAGTTGTTGGAGCAGTTGCTGATTGTCGCCTTAACCCCAAAGCTTCTAACCCAAGCCCTAACAAGCATATCTGAGCTGGCCTTAGCACTCGAATATGGACTAGAGGGATTATAGGGGGTACTTTCAGTAAATTTATTTGGATCATCTAACTCTAAATCACCACAAACCTCGTCTGTAGAGATGTGGTGGAGTCTCTTTTCATGCTTACGAACCGCCTGCAGAATTGTATATGTCCCTATAATATTAGTATTAATAAAAGGCCATTGATCGAGTAAAGAATTATCGTTATGAGACTCGGCCGCAAAGTGGACCACAATCTCGTTTTCTGAGATTAGCTTATCAACCAGCTCGCTATCGGTAATATCACCTTCAATGAAGGTTATTTTATCCATAGCTGCTTTTAGATTATTCTTACTCCCAGCATAGGTCAGAGCATCAAGAACGGTTATTTTGTAATCAGGTTTGTTTTTTAGGGTGTAGTGAACGAAATTGGCGCCAATAAAGCCAGCGCCACCAGTAACTAATATTTTTGTCATAAAACTCCTTTATGTTTTAAGCTTTTACTCTATTTCAATAACTAAAAAAGCTCTCAATTAATTGCTCGGGCCTTAATCCGTCATTTCTTTGGCCTTAGCCTGCATGATTTGTGAAGCCCGCAAAAGACTGTCAAAGGAACCGGCATCTTCCCACATTCCCTCTATGATGCCTACTTTCAACTCACCTTTTTTAAGATAGACGTTGTTGAGATCGGTTATCTCTATTTCCCCCCGTGACGATGGTTTAAGATTTTTGGCAATCTCAATAACTCGGTTATCATAAACATACATCCCGACAGAGGCAAAATTACTTTTGGGTTTTTCGGGCTTTTCTTCAATCGAAATAACCTTATTGTTTTTGTCAAACTCGACAACGCCAAAAGCACTAGCGTTTGGCACTTCTTTAACAAAGCCTAGGGCCCCTGATTTAAAGCTATTAATAGCATCAGAAAAATCATGGTCGAGGATGTTGTCTCCTAGGATCATGGCCACAGAATCCTTGCCAATAAAGTTTTCACCAACGATAAAGGCATCAGCCAAGCCTCGTGGTTCTTCTTGTATCTCATAGTTGAATCTGGCCCCAAAGTGACGACCTGAGCCTAAGAGATTCAGAAAGTGCCCGGCATAGTCTGGTGCAATAATAATTAAGATGTCTTTAATGCCCGCATTTAGAAGTGTTTCAAGCGGATAATAAATCATCGGTTTGTCATAAACTGGTAAAAGTTGCTTTGAGGTGATCTTTGTCAGTGGTCTTAATCGTGTGGCCTTCCCCCCCGCGAGAATAATTCCCTTCATAAAACTCCTTTTTTACAATTAATGCTTGCTCATTGCTAACTATTTATTTCTTTCAAATATTTACTAAGTTCCTCACCTAAATCATTATGTCTTAGGCCATACCAAGCCATGGCCTGAAGATAACCCAGCTTGTCGCCCGTATCAAAATCAGTTCCTTCGAGCATTTTTCCATAAACACCTTCTGACTTAATTAGATCTAAAATAGCATCGGTGAGCATAATTTCACCATTCTGGGCCGGTTTTGTCTTTTCTAAACAAGCAAAGATGGCTGGCGTGAAAATATAGCGGCCAAAGATGTAGCGGTTAGAGGGGGCCTCATCAGGCGCGGGCTTTTCGATAACATTATTCAGCTTGAAAATATCACCGCCTTCTTCATAACTTAGAGCCCCGTATTTAGAAATGTTTTCTCTAGTGGTCTCTTTGGTCCCAATAATTGACTTACCCTTCTCCTGATACGCCTCGATAATCTTCTTGGTATAAAGAACCTTTTCGTCGCCCAAAACATCGGGCAAAAGCAAGGCAAAGGGCTCATCTCCGACAACGTCTTTGGCCCTCAAAACAGCATGTCCTAGTCCTAGGGGTTCTTTTTGTCTAATGTAGATAATATTAGCTAGATTTGAAATTTTTTCTATTTCTTTGAGTAATTCTTGTTTGCCTGTTTTGCGGAGCTGATCTTCAAGCTCATAGGAATGATCAAAATAATTTTCGATATCAACTTTGCCCCGGCCGGTAATAAAAATAATGTCCTCAATCCCTGAATTAATAGCTTCTTCGACCACATAGTGGATAACAGGCTTATCAATAATTGGGAGCATTTCCTTAGGGATAGCTTTTGTGACAGGTAAAAATCTAGTGCCAAAGCCAGCTGCTGGAATGACGGCTTTACGAACTTTTTTCATCGGTTGATTTCCTTGGTCTAATCGTTAGGATACGATGCTCGGAGGGTCCTTTTGATTCACTAATCAAATTCTCTTTAGCCACAAGGGTATGGGCCAGACGACGCTCGTAGGCGTTGAAATCCTCGAGCTCTTCCGGGAAGCCACTCGTTTGAACCTTTTCAATCGCTCGCATAACCATCTCGGAGACCTTTTTGTCTTTTTCCTTTAAATAGCCGTTAATATCAACCCGAAAATTAATATCTTGGCCTATTTCTTTGTGAATAATCAGTCCCAAAATGTAAGCTAGGGCCGTGAGGCTCTCACCATGATAGCCAATTAAAAGGGCGCCCTCGGTGCCACTAATATCAATTTTGACTCCGTTGAGGTCAGCACTGACTGAAGACTCGGCCTTGAAGCCCAAATAGGTTAGCATCTTTTCAACAATCTCTTCTATTTGATTCAAAGAAGCTTTAGTGACGGTCACTTTTTCTCCTTTTTTGGTTTCTTTTTCTTTTCTTCTTTTATGACAACGACTGGGGCGCTTTCTTCGAGCTTATCAATATCTCGGTGCATGATCAAATACTGCTGAAGAATCATCATTAAGGTTTGAACAATCCAATATAGCGGCAGGGCCGACGGGAAGGACAGTCCAATAATAAAGGTCATGACCGGAAAAAGGTAGAGAGTCTGGTTCATAATCTTCTGGGATTGATCGAGGTTGTGTTTGGGCATAATCATCTTTGACTGAACGAGTTGGGTTCCTGCTGCCACAAGGGCCAGAATCCAGTTTGGTTTTGTTAAGTTGACAATTCCAAAAAGATCGGTTGAAATTGGCTGACTGAGCGCATCCTTAACAAAAGGAATATTTCGAAGCCACGGATAGATATCGTTCCAAAGCCCAGCGGCATGATTGGTGACGTCAATATAGGCCGCGTTACCAAAAGGTCGAATAGCATAAAAAAGGGCAAAGAGGAGGGGTAATTGAATCAAAGAGGGCAAACAAGACGAAAAAGGATTAACCTCTTTTTCTTTATAAAGCTCCTGAAGCATCTTTTGCATTTTGGCCGGATCATTTTTATACTTCGCTTGAATCGCCTTAATCTCTGGCTGAATCTTATTTAAAGCCTTTTGGTTTCGAAGGGTTTGCGATTGAAGTGGCCAAACGATTAAACGAATGACGACGGTTAATAAGATAATCGCCACCCCAAAATCATGGCCCGGGATAATACTATAAAAAAAGACCAGGAGGTTTATTTCTGGTTGAACGAAAATTGTCCACAAGATGTGCATATAAATCCTTTTATTATTTTCAGCGCTTATTGTACCTTGTTTTAAGGCCAAAAGTAAAGACTCCTTACCCTTCTCCCTAAGTCCGTTCTGGACAATCTGCGAGGGCCACAAGATGATATTTCTGTTTTGTTCAAGATCTAAGGCTAGACGGTCTGTTTTTTTTGTGTTAGAATTTTACGGCTATGAAAAAAACCTTTCAACCTAAAAAAGCCCGAACAAATAAAGTTCATGGTTTTCTAAAGAGGATGTCAACTAAGGACGGGCGAAACGTCTTGAAAAATCGCCGCCTCAAGGGCCGTGCTGTTTTGTCGCCCTCGAAAAGACATGCTTAAAAGACAGCAAAGAATCACCAACGGTAAGGAATTTCAGAACATATACAGACGCGGTCGACATCTTTCGAGCGCGTTTTTTGGTCTTAACTATCTCCGTAATAATTTTGGTTTTTCTCGGATCGGGGTTGTTGTGAGTAAAAAGACAGCCAGAAAAGCAACTGATCGCAATCTCTATAAACGACGGGTTCGAGAAATCTTGCGCCTCAATTACACTAAAATCACGGCTGGTTTTGATATCATCATCACCTTAAAGGGCAGTGTTCGCGAGGCTGACTTTAAGCAATTAGAATTAGATCTTTTAGAAATTATTAATAAGTTAAAATAAATGATAAAAAAAATTGCGCTAGCGATGATTAGGTGGTATCAAAAAACTCTTTCCTTTGATCACAGTCCGAGAAAGGAGTATTTTCCTTATGGCTATTGTCGTTTTACCCCTTCTTGCTCACAGTATACCTATGAAGCGATTGATCGATATGGTTTCTTTATCGGTGGACTTTTAGGTTTTTGGCGCATTCTTCGTTGTAACCCCTGCAACCATGGTGGCAAAGACCCCATTCCAAAAACCCTTCGCTTTTGGCGTAAAGCGGATAAATAATAACGACGATTTTACTTTCAAAATTAAAAATTTTTTAACCTTATCCCCTAATCTTTAAGAACCAGCTGGGCGCAATAAAATCTCCTTGTGGAAAACTTTTAGGGCGTGTATAATTTTCGTATAGATTAGTTCTTTGGCGTTAAAGATTGTAGAGGGTCAAGCCCTCTCTTTTACTCTAAAGCGTTAATCACTTGAGGTGGGGATGGATAAAGAACAACTTTGGAACGCTGTCTTAGGAGAGCTAGAAGTTAGCCTGTCAAAAGCTAATTTTACAACCTGGTTTAAAAACACCAGTGTTGTTGCAATCGATGGCGAAAAGGTTGTGGTTGGGGTACCAAATGTTTTTACTAAAGAGTGGCTAGAAAAAAAATATAATGCTGATATCTTTGACTCAATCCATCACAATTTACCCCAAGCCACAAAGGTTGAGTACCGGGTTGGTTCAATTAAGAATTTAGAAAAAGAGCTCTCAGAAAAAGAAAATCTCAAAAAGATTGAGGAAGAGGTTAAGGAAGAAGAAGTCAAAGAAGAGGTTCAGGTTGCATCTGGGGATCTCAATCCTAAATATACTTTTGATAATTTTATTGTCGGCAATTCAAATAAGCTCGCCTTTGCCGCTTGTCAAAGCGTCGCCAACGACTTAGGCACGAAATATAACCCCCTCTTTATCTATGGTGGCGTTGGCTTAGGTAAGACCCACTTAATGCAAGCGGTTGGGCAGGCCATTCAAAAAAAAGATAAAAAGAAAAAAATTGTCTATGTCACGAGTGAAAAATTCACTAATGATTTTATTGCCTCGATCTCGGAAAAAAGAACCAATGCCTTTAAGGATAAATACCGAAAAACTGACGTCTTAATGGTTGATGATATGCAATTTTTGGCCGGTAAAGAGCAAACCCAAGAAGAGTTTTTCCACACCTTCAATGCCCTTCACCAAGCTAATAAACAAATAATTTTAGCGAGTGATCGTCCCCCTAAGGCCATCCCAACCCTAGAAGAAAGACTTCGGTCTAGGTTTGAATGGGGCTTAATTGTGGATATTCAGCACCCAGACCTTGAAACTAGAATTGCGATTGTTCAACGAAAAGCCCAAGCACGGGGCTATGTTGTTCCTCTTGAGGTCTGTGATTTTATCGCCCGATCAATCCAAAATAATATCCGGGAGTTAGAAGGCGCTTTAAACCGAATCTTAGCCTACTGTGAATTAAATGACAATCAGCCTTCACTGGATGTCACGAAGAATGTTTTAAACACGCTCATCAGCAATCCCAGACGCAAAAATTTCACCGCCAAACATGTCATCGAAAAAGTCGCTGATTATTACGATGTTTCAATGTCAGAAATCTTGGGTCCCAAAAGAGACAAAGAAATTGTCATGCCAAGACAGATCGCCATGTATTTACTTCGAGAAGAACTCCACCTGTCTTTTCCAAAAATCGCTCAAGAGTTAGGAAAAAAGGATCATACCACAGCGATTCATTCTTGTGATAAAATTGAAAAGGAATTGGAGTTTAATGAGCCTTTGCGCCATGAGTTGAGTTTAATTAGAGAGCGGATCTATGGCTAACTGTGGATAAGGTGGTTGATAAAACTGTGACTGTTAGGCCGGTTGCCCGTTCATAAAAAGTCACGACCAGGTGCTAGAATAAGAGTTATCCTTGACTTAACAAGCCTCTTTACTCCAACTTATCAGCCGGATAACCACAAAATAAAGATAAAATCATGAGAGATTTTACGACAATCCACAGTATCCACAACCCTTATTACAATGATTATTATTAAATTAATATATATTATTTAGAGAAGAAAGTGGGGATAAATGAAAGTACAGATATTAAAAGATAATTTAGCGAAAGCCTTATCCGTCGCTGGACGGGTTGTTAGCACAAGAGGCAGTTTAGAGATTTTAAGTCATATCCTACTCTCAACCGAAAAAGGCCGCTTACGGGTTTCGGCAACAAATCTCGAGATCGGCATCAACTACTGGTTAGGCGGAAAGGTTGAAAAAGAAGGCGATATCACTATTCCGGCCCGTTTGTTTATTGATGTGATCAATTCCATTTCATCAGAAAAAATTGACTTAAGTGTTGAAGAACTTGATGTCCGAGTTAAATCGCTTAATGATAATTTAGTGATTAAAGGTATTTCAGCCGAAGAGTTTCCAGTTATTCCAACAATTCAGGGAAAACCAAGCTTTGTTGTTAAATCAAATGTTTTGAAAGAGGCTTTAAACTTAGTTAATTTTGCGGCCGCTATGGAGGAATCAAGGCCAGTTTTATCAGGGATTTATTTTAATTTAGATGGCGATAAGCTAATTCTTGCCGCCACCGATAGTTATCGTTTAGCCGAATATGGTTTAAAGTTAGAAAATAAGGCAGAGAAGAAGCTAGAAATTATTGTCCCTTCACGAACGATGATTGAACTTTCGAGAATTTTAGCTGATTTGGATGAAGAAATTAAAGTTTTTGTTAACGATAATCAAATTTTATTTTCAACTAAAGATATTGAATTTACGTCTCGTTTGATCGAAGGCCAATTTCCAGATTATAAGCAGATCATCCCAAAAGACAATGAGACGAAGGCGGTTTTGGAATCGAGCGAATTTACAAACGCCCTTAAAGTGGCAAGTCTTTTCGCGAGAGAAAGTGCTAATAGTATCAATCTCGTGGTTAAACCAAAGGGAGAAGTTGAGATAAAGGCGGTCTCTGCTCAAATTGGAGAAAGCGACACCGTTTTGAAAGCCGAAGTTGAAGGCAAAGAAGGCGAGATCACCTTTAATGGTAAATATCTTTTAGATGTTTTAAATAACCTAAAAGCCAAGACCGTTTCTTTGGAGATTTCAGGAAAGCTAAGCCCAGGGGTAATCCGATCAGAAAAGAGTCTCGATTACGTTTATATAATCATGCCCCTAAGATCGTAATCGCTAAAAAAATAGTCTCTAAAATTTCTTTGACTAAATATTGGCTTGTTCTATGAGAATAAAAAAACTAAAACTTGAGAATTGGAGGAATCACGCTGTCTACGATTTTGAGTTTGATCATATCACAATTCTGGTCGGACCAAATGCCTGTGGCAAGACTAATTTTCTAGAGGCGATCTACTATTTGGCTTGTGGCAAATCTTTTAGGGCAAAGGATCTGAATTTGATTAGCTGGGAGAAAGATTATTTTCGGCTTCTTGGAGAAGTTGAAAAAGCCGAAACAGCGGAAGAAATAATAGTCGTTGTTGAAAATCATGGCCGAGCCGTCAAAACGGTGAAGATAAAAGGCCAGAGAAAGCCCTCCAGTCATCTTCTAGGGCACCTTAACTGCGTTTTATTCACGCCGGAGGAGATTGACCTCATCTCGACCTTGCCGGAGTCTAGAAGGCGTTATTTGAACCTTATCATTAGCCAAACCGACCGGGAGTATGCTTATCAACTGACTCATTACAAACGATCGCTTGAGCAAAGAAATAGTTTATTAAGAAGGATTGGGAAAGGGCTCGCTCGCGAGAACGAACTAGAAGTGTGGGATGGCAAGTTAGCTGAATATGGCCACTATCTAATCGAGAAAAGGGCACGTTACGTTAAAGAGATTAACAAAATTATTACTGAACACTATCGTCTGCTTTCAGGTAAAAAAGAAAATTTGAAGTTGGAATACCAACCATCGATCAAGGGCGAAGGTGGTTGGGCCGAAATGGTGACCAAGTTAATGCAAAATAGAAGCCAAGATATTTGTTCTGGGGTTACCACCACCGGTCCACACCGAGATGATCTTAAGTTTTTTCTGAATGATAAGGATATTAATGATTTTGCTTCACGCGGAGAATTCAGAACCGTCATTCTAGCCCTGAAACTTTCCGAGATTGAATATTTAGAAAAAATAACAAACGAAAAACCAGTTCTTTTGCTGGATGATGTCTTCAGTGAATTAGATGAATCAAGGCGAGATATGCTGTCTCAAATTTTCAGAAACCAGCAGACAATCGTGACAACGACCGATCTGGACCACGTCAGTCAAAATATTATTAAGGAATCTAGAGTCGTCAGAATTTAATAAGGCGGAGACTTAAGTAGGAGCGTTCGATGGGTAATCTTGGGGGAACATTTAATAAAAGAATGGAGCAGCTTGGTTTAAAAAAACAAGTGGACGCTTCTTTAATTGTTCAAGCCGCTCAAGACTTGATCGAACAAAAATTTCACGAACGTGGCCGGGAGAATCTTAAGGCAATTTCCTGTCGCAACGGTGTTTTAAAAATTGCCGCGGCTAATAATGTTTGGGCGGCCGAGTGTCAAAACCAAATTAATTTCACGGAACTAGAAAAAGTTAATCAGACCCGATTTGTGGTGATGGCTATAACTTAATATTTGTAATCTGGTGTAATTCATTATTTGAAAGATAGAATAAACAATCTTGAAAAGTGGTCGGATAGGAGGCATTTAAAAAGACCTGATCACGAAGATTCTTAGGCAGGTTCTTGTTGGGCTTTAGCTGACTAAACTTAAATGAGGCTGAATAATCAAAGGAACCATAATTATCACTCTTAGTTTGATCTTGGGGCGAAAAAGCATAGATCGAATTTAAAGAAAAACTTTCACGGATTGAGATTAAATTCTTCTTTAAAAGTGAGATCTGGCCACTACTAAAGATGAGTGAATAGCTATCATAAGAAAAATTATCAGACAGCGCCGTGGGTTTTTCGTCAGAGAGTTCTCTTTTTATGATAATTGCTTGCTTACGATCTGCTGATGGAATCAAGTCAATCGTCTTTTTATCATCTAGATAGGTTGAGATAGTTTTAGTCTGTAAATCTAGAATCTCGAGGCCATTTGAGGGTGAGTCTAAACCACCAGTTTTTTGAATAAAAAGAACTTTTTGCTCACTTAGTGGATAAAGAGAGAGATTAAGCCCTTTGAAATATTTAATATTATCAATCTGACTAGTATTTTTGATTGAGAAGGTCGAAAAAACACCACCACTACCATCATCTTGGAGGGGGAGATAAGAAACGACGGTCTCATCGGTCGTAAAAACCGAATTAATGGTAAATTGATTTAGTTTAACTGGCGCCCCCAAATCTTTGATTAAATAAAGAGATTCATGAAGATGACTTTCATCAGGTGGGTCTTGGATAAACGGTCCTTCCTTAACGGCCACAAGAGCATTCTTATGATTTGGTGACCAGCTGACCGATAACAAACGAGCGGCACCAGCGAGATCAATCGTCTGAAGGGTTTTGCCGGCACTGTCAGCAAGAACAATGACGATCTTTTGACTTTTATCGTCACTTTTTTTGACCGCCTGATAGTAAATAAGGCCTTGGTCAGAGCGCTCCATCCTGTAGTTGATAACATTTTTAGCCAGGACCGCGTCCTTGAGAGGATGGTTTTGTTGGTAGATGAGACCAGAGACATAAAAGCCAACCAAGAAGAGGACAATGCCGCCGATCAAACCAATTATTAATATTAATATTTTCTTATTCATATTATTTAAAATAAATTAAGGGATCACGAGTGTTAGTTTGTGAAATAGGCAAAGCTTTTCCGACCTTAAAAACAACGGCATTCATCTTTAAAGAATTTAACAATCCAGAACTGCCCTCTTTGGCGATAACATCACCCTGTTTTACCACTTGGCCGTCTTTGACAAAAATGTCCGCACAATGGCCAAATAAAGTAAAGACCGTTTCTCCATTTTTTTCGTGCTCTAAGACCACGACTTTACCTAAACCATAATAAGGGGTCACCCCAAGGTCGCCACCAGTATAAACATAGCGCACAACCCCATCAGCGGGGGCAATAATATTTGAGGTGGAAAGACCAGAGTTGATGAGCAGGCCATCATAATTGTTGTTAAAAAAAAGACCGTAATCATTATTTTTGGTGCCTCCAGTGACTGGCCAGGACCAGGCTTTCTTAAGGCCCTTTTCTTTGGCACATTGATAAAAAGGTAAAAGTAATTGTTCTGGGTTCAACGGTGGCTGGGCAGCAAAGTGAAGATGATTTATATTATTGGCGCCGCCGGAGTAACCCAAAATATCTCCGGCGTTGACAGTCTTTCCTGAAACAAGGCCAGGGGTAATTGATTTTAAATGAGCGTAATAATAGGTATTATCAGGACTAATTAAATAAAGATAGTAACCAGAGACCCCGCCGGAGGCATCTGCCATTAGACCCAGACTATCGCCAATTTTACCACTTGTGACAGCGATAACGGCGGTCCCTTCTTTCTCATAGATATCAACCGCGTTCGTCCCCTCCCAGTCATTTTGAGTGTGGACACCTTGATTTGGACCAGGGCCGAGTTGACCCAAAGAAGACAGAGGAAAATACTGAATTTTTTGTTCGGGCAAAGAGAGACAATTATTTTGGGCCGTTTCTGTCTGGGCCTTTTGCTCAGCGGTTAATTGAGTCGTGACTGTTTCTTCAGCAAAAACCGTTAAATAAAAAAATCCCCCCGAAAAGATTATGATCAAGAAGAAAGATTTAATAATATTTTGTGACATGCTTTTATTATACAAAAAAGCCAAGATAAAACCTAATTAACGGTGTGGGTGCACTGAGCGATTTCTTCTGGGGTCGCCTTGGAGTACCGAGTTGGTTCACAAGTGTAATTAATTGATTCCAAATTCACCTCTTGGGCTTTGAGCCACGCCAGGGCTTTTAGACTATATTCAGAAAAAGGCTCAGCATTAACTAAAATTCCAAAATCAGTTTGGCCGTTATCCGCTTTCGTTTGGGAGATAATAAAACCGTCACCATAATAGCTTCCACCAGGAATCTCAAAAAGATTATCAGAAAGTTTTTTAGTTTCTTTTTTGACCGGATCCAAATTAGGCAAAAGGAGAAAGTAAACCAACAAAGCGGTGATGAGGATAACCACCAAGGAGGTAATGATAATAAATAATTTTTTGTTCATATGTTTTCTCTATTTTTTTATGTCGTGATACGGATCCATAACGCGGTCTTCAAACCCTGGACCACCATAATAAGCATGAGCAATCGCGGTCACGCAAGCATCAGTCCATTGAGGGCCAACAAGCTTACCCCCTTTAATGCTACTAATTTTACAGGCCGATTTTGAACTCCACGCATTAGAACTAAACTTAATCATTAATAAGGCGCCTTGTGAAGAAATGGCGTCTATCCAGCGGCAGCGTGACATGGAATGATCAAGACTAAAAGCTTTTTTCGCCCCAGAACAAGCACCACCGCTACACTTGTCATTGCCTTTATCACTGGTTGGAATTTCATAATTTTGAGCGGGCCAACCGGGCTTGCCTTCCCAGGAGATGTCAATGATTTGAACCGGACCGGTGGCTGTGGCCGTGTTTCTGGCACAACGGCTGACAAAGCTGTCTTCACTTTTAATATCGCCGCCGAAAGAAGCTCGATTGACATGAGTATGACCTTCCCAAACCTTACTTTCACGAGCATAAAGTGCCGCCAAAACGGCCGGGGAGATGTTATAACGATCACCTACTTTGCAAAAGAGCGCCCGTAAGTTTTTGCCCATGATGCTAGTTTTGATATCACAATCTGCTAGAGCTGCGACTTCACAAGTTTTTTTGCAGGTGCCATCGTCACAACGCTTGGTTCCGGTTTGGCAGGGACAGGTTTTGTAACACTTCCCGTCAGAACACTTCTTTTGAGGGCTTTTACAAACTAAGGGCGCTGGCGTGCAGGAATCTTTACAGACACCGTCACAGGAGAGTTGTCCGTTGGTACAGCCCTTAGGGGTTTGATAAGGGACGACATGACAGTCTTCGCCATCGGTGCAATTCGAAGAAACGGGGGCAAAAAGCGTATTTAAATATTCTTCAGTTACAACAACGTCGTTTGAGGATGAACTAGCGACCGACTCACCATAAACAGGGAGACTGTAGATTAGAAGGAAACAGAACAGAATTGAATAATAAAGCTTTTTCATTTAATTAGTAGTTCCAAAATCGGTTATTTGCCAAGCATTATTGATCTTTGACCATGTGATGAGGTAGACTTTATTTTCTGTTTGAGAAACGCCGTTTTGGGTTGATTTTTCGCTAAC
>CAIMLA010000024.1 GCA_903842085.1 uncultured bacterium
CTCTATATCTTTGATACTTATCTAAAAGGATTATTGGTTTGGGCTTGAAATAACAGCCACTGCTTTGCATAGTACCTCACTCATAAAATATTGTTCTAATATTCTATCAGATGTGTAACCTATGTATCTCACCCAAGACATAAAGACAGAATGAGGCGCCGTCTCCAAAACCGATAATGGCTTGGATTCGGCGCCCCTTGGCGGACTTTAAGAAAAAAACTAAACACTGATTGCCTCCCTGACGGCAGTCTCGATCGTGTGGTGGCTATATTTGGTTGATTTGTGAACTAAAAGAACCGTCAACCTCCGGAAATCCCCTTCAGTCAGAGCACCGAAAGATTCCAGTTTGGCTTCTGCTTCTTTGATCTTCTGCATCTGTTCTTGACTCTTGATCACAAATTCAGAGCCTTTTAAGACTGAGCACATTTGGCGATATTCAATCATAGCGATCAAGCAGTCTCGAAGTGTTTTCTTCACTTCAAAAAGATCTTTGTTGGAAAATCCCTTGCCTTCAAAAATACCTTGAATTATCTTTCTTTCTTCCGAAGAAAAAACTCTCCATGTTTTTTGAGTGGCGTGAGACATTCTGTTCACCTCCCTCCATATATATCAAGGTTCAGTCCGCTTTGTTGGAAACTAATTTTAGTACGTAAGGTCGCCTGCGTCAAGATTAATCACTCATGATGAGGCCGCCCCCAATCACATTTTGACCCTGATAAAAGACAACCGATTGACCAGGGGTTATGGCCCGCTGAGGCTTGTTAAGGCTTACGATTAGAGCTCCGTTTTCATGATTGATTTGTGCCTCGACTGCCTCGGCTTGATAGCGAACGACCGCCTGACAAACAAACGGCCATTCTGGAGCAAGACCGTTGATCCACCTGATTTGGTTTAAGGTTAAGGTTTTTTTAAATAAACCAGCCTCTGGACCAATAATTAGTTCATTTTTCTTTTTGTTTAGACCGATTACAAACATCGGTGCTGTAAAGCCCCCACCAAGACCCTTCCTCTGACCAATCGTGTAATAAGCGAGCCCATCATGAGTCCCTAAGACTTTCCCAGAGCAATCAACCACCTGACCAGGATTTTGTCCTATTTTTGATTTCAAATATTCATTAACCGATCCAGGGATAAAACAAATATCCTGAGATTCAATTTTCTGTGCCGTCACAAGTCCATACTTTTCTGCAATCACCCTGACCTCGGCCTTGGTCAAGACTCCTAAGGGAAACAAAATTTGCTGGAGTTGTTCTTGTGTCAAATCATAGAGAAAATATGATTGATCTTTATTTTTATCTGTTCCTTTTAATAATCGATAGCCAGTCTCCACCGCTCTTATCCTGGCATAGTGCCCAGTCGCTAATTTATTAACGCCATAGCCCTCAGCTTTTTTTAGTAGAAAATCAAATTTTATTAATTTATTGCACCGAATACACGGATTTGGCGTCCGGCCCGCTTGGTATTCAGTGATGAAATTGGTCACCACTTCATGCTCAAATTCTTTTTCTGCGTTTATGACATAGTAAGCGATGCCTAGCTTTTGACAGACCGCTCGCGCGTCATCTATCGAATCTTGAGAGCAACAACTTTTTTCCTTTGCGGCGTTCCCATAACAGAAGAGCTTTAGGGTCAGGCCAATCACCTGCTCTTTTCCATATTTTTCGACCATCAAAGCCGCCGCCACCGATGAGTCTACCCCGCCTGACATCGCCACTGCAATTTTTTGACTTTCTTTCATCTAACTATCAATTTCTTTATTTGATCAATATACTCTTTTCGACTTTGAAAAGTAAAAGTCTCTTTGACTTGAGATAAGGGAACCCACTTCAACTCATCGTTATCTTTTTCTTTTCTTAATTTTCCACCGCTAACTGCCATTAGATAATAGTGATCCTGAAAAGACCGCCCAGATACCGCATCGACAGATAACATGATCGGTAATTTTTTAATAATAGTAAAATCCAAGCCAGTTTCTTCATGACATTCTCTCAAGGCACATTGCTGAAGCGTCTCCCCTTTTTCAAGATGGCCTTTTGGGAAAGAAAACCCGCGTTCACTACTTTTAATCAAGAGGACCTCGGTTTCTCTTTGACCCTTTTTAACGATAACACCCCCGGCTTTAATAATTTCTTTTTTATTCATTATTTATTAAATAGTCCGTAAAAGTTTTTTAAGACCTCCCCAAAGGTGAGGAATCTAGCATTCGCATTCTCCCACCAATTCTTCTTTCGCCAGGCCTCATCTTTAGCGGAATGATTAATTATTAGATAGTCTTTTCCTAGTTCTGTCCGGAAACTGCTGTAAGCTCGCCGTTGATGATAAGGGGAAGTTACTAAAATAATACTTTTGTAATTATTCGTTTTCAATAATTTCGCAACGTTGATCGCGTTTTCAGTTGTTGTTTTGGCCTCTTCTTCAATCAAGATAGCATCGACTGGGAGGCCTTGACGGATTGCGATCCTTGCCATCGCTAAAGCATTTGAAACTTCACCGCTGGCAGCGGCTCCAGAAAAAATTATCTTTGGTGCCCAACCGTCTCGGTAAAGGGCGATTCCTTCTTTGACTCTTGAATCAGTATCACCACCAGAGATTACCACGATTGCATCAACCTTTCCTAATTTGTCTTGAGGGGAAAGATAGAAAGAAATTGCAAGAGGGATTAAGATGACTAGTCCAAGGGCGATTAAGATTGCTATAATAAATTTCTTTAACATCAATTTGTAAATTCTTGAGAGAAAATTTTGCCATACATGCCACCATCCATACAACCAATCCCGACTTTGGTAAATTCGGGAGTCAGGATGTTCGCCCGATGACCTGGGCTATTCATTAAGCCGTTATGAGCAATCTCGACATCAGGAGCCAAGGCTAGGTTTTCACCTGCTTGCAAATAGTCTACGCCCCCATTATCCATTCGATTAAAAGGCGTCAGCCCGTCCGGAGTGTTATGAGCAAAATAGCCCTTCTCAAACATATCGGCCGAATGAGCTCTCGCCACTTTCCTTAATTTATCATCCGCTACTAGCGGTTTTAGGTTGCGCTTCGTCCGTTCTTGGTTAACAAGAGCTAACATTTTTTCTTCAGACTGGGTATCGACTGTCGGGCTAGAGACTTTAAAACCAAGGTTAATCGATTCCTTGCTCTCTGGCTTTACGGTCAAAAACGTAATGGTATCATCAATGGCACTGCCAAATATTTTTTCAATATAACCTTCAATCATGGGTGAAGTTTTTACGATCGGACCACCGATGATTGAGCCAGTAATCTGTTTTTTCGCATAAGTCGGTAGAGGCAAGATCAAAATCAAACTCAGCATAATCCAGATAAACAAAACCCCTCGAACCATGGCTGGGAGCAAACCAAAGTATTTATTAAATTTAGAATTTAATATTTTTTCTGGTATTTTGTCATAGAAAATAATAAAAAAGGTATAATAGACAAACTCAACCACAAACCAAACAACAAAGAATCCGGTCGCATTAGCAAAGCTGCTCGCAATCGGAAACTGGTGCGCAATCAATCCCCCGATCTGACGATAGAAAGTAAAAGACAAAATTAAGGCTAAAATAAAAACAACTAGATCCATCGATTGACGAATAAACCCTCGCCAGTAACCGATTAAGGTAAACCCTAATAACAAAATTATAATAATTAAATCTACCCAATTCATATCTAATCATTCTATCAGAAATTTAAATCTTTTTGAATTTTAATAATAGAGAATTAGTGACTACGGAGACGCTCGAAAGAGCCATGGCCAGACCCGCTAGCTCTGGCTTTAAGGCAATCCCCCAGATTGGGTAGAGTAAACCAGCTGCGATTGGAATACCAACCAGATTATAGATAAAGGCCCAGAACAAGTTTTGTTTAATCTTAGCCATCGTAAATTTAGAAAGCTTAATTGAGGCGAGCACATCTTCAAGGTTGTTTCTGACCAAAACAATATCTCCTGATTCAATCGCCACATCAGTCCCGCTCCCTAAGGCAATCCCAACATTGGCTTGAGTTAGGGCGATTGAGTCGTTAATCCCATCACCGACCATCGCCACAACCTCCCCTTTATCTTGCAGTTTCTCCACTTCTCTAGCTTTGTTTTGGGGTAAGACTTCAGCAAAATATTTTTTTATCCCCACT
Organism: uncultured bacterium; assembly: GCA_903842085.1. Lineage (GTDB taxonomy): Bacteria > Patescibacteriota > CPR2 > UBA1875 > CAIMLA01 > CAIMLA01. Next base: position 4,135 of record CAIMLA010000024.1, read on the forward strand.
TTTTGGGCCACTATTTTAGCCGACAAAGCATTGTCCCCAGTGATCATGACAGGCTCGATCTTTAATTTATGGAAAGCCGCTATTACCAGAGGCGCGTTATCCTTGAGTTGGTCGGCAACGGCAATTAAACCGATGGCGCTCCGACCAGTCCCCAGGATCATGACTGTTTTACCGTCACTTTCGAGAACCTCAAGCTCTTTAGCAAAGTGATTGATCGAAATTTTATGGCTATCCATCAGTTTTCTATTCCCAAAATAGTAGTCTCTGCCTTCGATATTTCCCGTAATGCCCTGACCGGCAATAGAAGCAAAAGCGTTAGCCTCAAGCACTTTAATTTTCTCTTTTGTCGCTTCCTTTATAATCGCCTCGGCTAATGAATGTTCGCTCAGCCTTTCGAGTGAGGTGGCCATTGTTAATATTTTTTTCTTATCCGCTCCGACCACCTCGGTGACTTCCGGTTTTCCCTTGGTTAAAGTGCCTGTCTTGTCAAATAAGATTGTCGATATTTTGTGGGTTGTCTCGAGAGCTTCCCCAGATTTAATCAAGATCCCCTTTCCGGCACCCTTGCCCGTCCCAACCATAATTGCGGTTGGTGTTGCTAGCCCTAAAGCACAGGGACAGGCAATGACTAAAACTGAGATGCCAGTCATTAAAGAAAAAACCAACCCTTGGCCTAGAAAAAACCAAAGAGTAAAGGTCAGTAATGAGATTACGAGAATAAGCGGGACAAAATAAGCTGAAATTCGATCAGCGACCCGTTGAATTGGGGCCTTTGAGCCCTGAGCGGCTTCAACCAGTTTGATTATCTGCGCTAAAACTGTTCCTTCACCAACCTTCGTTGCCCGAAACTCAATTGAACCGTTTTTATTAATCGTTGCCCCAATAACACTGCAACCAATGATTTTTTCAACTGGCAACGGTTCACCTGAGATCATCGATTCATCAATGGCCGTCGCTCCCTTTGTCACGACTCCATCAATCGGAATTTTTTCACCTGGTTTTACCAAGATAATATCCCCGACTTTGACTTCATCAAGCGGTAGTTTCTTTTCCCGTCCGTTTATTAAGACTCGAGCCATTTTGGCTTTTAGGCCCATTAACTTTTTAATGGCTTGGCCTGTTTTGCCTTTTGCTCTTTCCTCGAGGACTTTCCCCAAGAGGATAAAGGTGATTAGAAGCGCTGCTGTTTCATAATAGACATCACCATTAAGCCAGAAGGTATTTAAGACTGAATACAGGTAAGCCGCCGATGTCCCCAAAACAACCAGGGTATCCATATTGGTTGACTTGGCTCGAGCCGCTTTATAGGCGCCTTGATAGAATTGCCATCCAGCAAATATCTGGACTGGGGTCGTCAGGACAAAGAGAATGAGCTTCCGTCCAGTAAAATCCATCAGCCCTTCTGGATTTACCCCAAATGGAGCCAATAAGAGCGGCATTGAGATAACAAGGATCGGAATTGACAAAATGACAGCAAAACAAAATCTAAACAAAAGGAGCTTATAGCGTTTATCTTTTTCGGCAGTTATGTCTACTTCGTCTGCCTTCGCTCTGGCCGTATAGCCAGCTTTTTTAACCACTTTGATTAAATCATTTGAATCAAGGGTTTGATCTGAAACCTCTATTTGGGCTCGGGCGGTCGCATAATTAACATTAACGGTGACGACCCCTTCAGTTTTCTTTAGGGCATTTTCTATGTTTAAAGCACAACTCGCACAGTGCATATCGAGAAGATCTAATTGAATATTTTTCATCATTAGGGGATGACCTCAAATGAGCCCGTGTACATACCCATCGAACAAGAAAAAGTTAATTTTCCTATTTTAGTGGGCGTAAATTCAATAATGTTTTCTTTTTGATCTAAAAACTTTTTAATATTTAGATCAGGGATAGTGATGAAACTGGAGCAAGAACCAATATCATTGGCCGTAATTACCCACTTAACCGGAACCCCTTGTTTTAAGACAAAATGATTTGGCTTATACCCATCCGAGCCTTGTTCCATTTCAACAATCTGCTTGCCCGCTTCGACTGGGACCGTTTGTTGCTGATCTTCTGTCTTTGCCTCTGGTGATCCAAGATCTATCTTTGGCATCGAAATACCAGAAAGGACCAAGCCGTGGCTCAGATTGACCCAAGCCAAGAAGATCAGTAACAGGCCAACGGTTTTAAAGAATACTTTAGAAAAATTCCCCTCTTTGATAAAAGCCGAGAGACTGCCAATTGTGATCAATCCTGGTGTCGTTCCTAAAGCAAAGACCCCCATCATGACCGCTCCGGTGGTAAATCGACCAGATGAAATCGCAAAAACCTGGACCGCCTGAGTAAAACCGCAAGGCAAGAAGAAGGTCAAACCACCAAGGAAAAAGGCATTTGCGTTGGTATAACTTTGACGGCTCTTTTCGTTGACTTTAAGCTTTTTACTAAAGACCTTAGGCAAGGTCAACCGATCAATCAGGTTTGGAAATATGCCAATCAATTTAACCCCTAAAAAGAAGAGATAAACCCCCAAGATCAAAGTAATTATGCCCAAAGAAAAGCCTGATAACTCCAAGATCGATCCACCTAAACCCAAGATTCCTCCGAGAAGAGTAAAAAATATAATTCGACCAAGATTGAAAACAAGCTGTGGTTTGATTTTTTTGACCGGGCTTAGGTCCGGATGTTGATTTGAATATTTGCTAGAAAGACCCAGGACCAAGCCACCCACGACCGCCATACAGGTAGAAAAACCAGCGGCTAAGCCAACAAAAAAGATCGCCACGAGACTTGAACCGATCTCAGGTTGGACCGAAAAAATGTTGATCAAATCGGTTTGATAGCCAATTACCAAAAGGACCCCAAAGACAACAATCGCAATTAAAAGATTTTTGTAATCATACTCACTTTTTGGGGCGTCTAATTGTTTCTTTTTAACCAACTTGTAGTCAGTCTCTTTAAGGCTCTGGCGAACTGTTTCGTCGGCGATCGGGTCGTCTGACTCGATCGTTATTACCCCTTTGGTCGAATTTGCCGTCGCCTTCTTCACCCCTGGAATTTGGCCAAGATGAGCCTCGATTAAAACTTCACACGAACGACAATGCATACCTTCAATATCATAATTTTTTTTCATTTTCCCCTTATTGTTTAGTTCTGTAGTTATTAATCGCATCCTGTAAAGCGTTGGCAGCGAGATTAGAACAATGCATCTTGACCGGCGGTAGGCCATCGAGTGCTTTCGCCACCGCTTGATTCGAAATCTTTTCGGCCTCTTTTACGGTTTTTCCCTTAACCATCTCTGTGACCATACTCGAAGACGCGACAGCGGCTCCACAGCCAAAGGTTTGAAACTTGACGTCCTTAATAATCTCTTCTCCTTTAGCGTTTTTTTCTATTTTAAGATAAATTTTCATAATATCGCCACAAGTTGGGTTCCCCGTTTCACCAACGCCGTCGGCGTTTTTTATTTCCCCAACGTTTCGGGGATTCATGAAATGATCCATTACTTTTTTTCCATATAAATCCGCCATATTACTCCTTTCTTGGTTTGCTTCTATTTTTACTAAGCCCAACCCAAGCTAATAATTAAGTTCTATTTTATCGGTGACATTTCTCTAAGCTTAGCCACAATCGCTGGTAAATGCTTCATCAGCTCATCAATTTCTTCTTTCGTGTTCGTTCGTCCCAGAGAAAATCTCACCACACCATGAGCCTCCAAGTCAGAAAAGCCCATTACCTTAGTCACATGTGATGGCTCAAGGGAGCCAGAAGTACAGGCCGAGCCACTCGAAGCCGCGATATCCACTAAATCTAAATTGATTAGAATTGATTCGCCTTCGACTTTTTTAAAAATAAAAGTCGCAATATGAGGGAGTCTTTTTTTAACCTCCGTCGATCCTAACAGCGCCACTTCAGGAATTTCTTTAAGAACTCTTTCGATTAAATAATCACATAATTTTGAAACGGTTTTTTCGTGTTCTGCCCTCTCGGCTGATGCCTTGGCCATCGCTTTTGCCAAGCCCACAATATAGGCCAAATTCTCCGTCCCCGCCCTTTGATTTCTTTCTTGAGCCCCTCCTTGGACTTGCGGTAAAAAAGTTACGCCTCGTCTTGCATAAAGCAAGCCCACACCCTTGGGACCACAAAATTTATGGGCCGTTAAACTGAGCAGATCAAGACCAAGTTTATTGACGTCACAATCGAAATATTGATAAGCCTGAACCACATCGGAGTGAAAGATTAAGGGCATGTTGTGGCCAGCTTCAAGCCGTTCCTTTTTTATGGCGGCCAAGGCTTGACCAATTTCGGTGATGGGCTCGATCGTGCCAACTTCATTGTTGCCAAACATGACAGAGACAAAAACCGTGTTGTTCTTAATCATCCTTTTGACCGCTTCTGGATCGATTCGGCCTTCACGATCGACCGGGATAAAATCAAGCTCATAGCCAAAGTATTTTTCTAGATATTTAGCCGCATCCAACATCGAATGATGCTCAACTGAGGAGACCAAAAGGTGTGGTTTTACTTTTAAGACTTTATCGGCATAAAAAGCGACGCCCTTGATCGCAAGATTATTTGATTCACTTGCCCCCGAGGTAAAGATTATCTCGCCTGGCTTGGCCGCCCCAACTAGCTTGGCGACCAGGTGCCTCGCTTGACATAAGCTTTCCTTCGCCTCTCGGCCGAGGCGATAGATACTAGAGGGATTACCATATTTATTTGAAAAATATGGCTCCATCTCCTTGAAGACGTTTGAGTCAA
>CAIMLA010000025.1 GCA_903842085.1 uncultured bacterium
TAGAAGTTCATTGGGGTGGGTTTTAGCTACTTTAGGTTGATCATACAAGCTTGGGAGTTTCTTTCCTGATTCCAACCATCTGGAGTGCCAGTAGTAATAGCTACTTCTAGGTACTCCATAGTACTTGCAGGCTTCCTTAACGTTGCCTAATTCATCTGCTTTTCTAAACCAGGCATATCTAATTCTAGCTCCATACACTTGAAGTTGTTTGTTTGTCATATATTTCTTGCTCACTTTCATCTCCTTTCATTTTAGATGAATGTGTCCAAGATGCTCGAGACTTCTACATTTTTAATTTAAGGTGCTCAACTTCGGATTAATCCTTGACCCTGATCGCCAAATCCGGACAAATTCTTTCACATTGTTTGCACTGAATACAGTTAGCGATCTCGCACTTAACACTTGGTTGACCGTAGTAACCCAGAATCTTGTCATCTTGAGATAAACACTTCTGCGGACAGATCGTAATACAGAGATAACAGCTTTTACACTGGTCCGGAAATTGAGTCCAAACCTTTCCTTTATCTTCAAATGTTTTTGGCTTATTTGTCATTTTTATACCCCTCTTGGGCTAATCTTTGACCCAGGTCAAGCGCCTTTAAATTTAAATTTTTTAGTTGTGGTTTTAAGATATATTTATCAGCAAAATTTTCAGTCAGCGCCTTTTCCACCATTTTGATATTAATTATTCCCAGTTCAGCGGTGATCGCTCCGAGTAAGACAATGTTAAAGACCTTGGGCTCAAGTTTAGCAGAAGCGACCGAAGTCGCTGGAATTGGTAACTTCTCAGCTCGAATCTCGGCCAGATTAATCGACGAAATAAGGTCGGTGTCATAGAGATATAAAGTTTCTTTTTGGACATAGGGTTTCGTCCGTTCGATGGCCCGATCGCAGAGGACGACGAGAAGATCCGCTTTCGCAAATTTAGGAAAGCCAATCGGACCTTTGCCGAATTGAATAAAGCCTAATGAAACCCCACCCCTCTGTTCAACCCCGTAATTAGGCAGATAGGAAACATTAAGGCCAGACTCATAAGCCGCCTTGGCTAGAATATGAGCCATGCTTTGAATCCCCTGTCCACCTTCGCCAGCGATCAAGATTTTATACATCTCCCGTTTAAGCATTGATGACCCCAACTTTAAAGGTTTCTTCTAATTTTTCTAAGGTTTCAATCGATTGCTGGGCATCGGTTTTCCAGTTCGTCGGACAGTATGACATAATCTCGACAAAGGCAAAATGTCCCGCCAGCTGTCTCTCAATGGCCGCTTTGAGCATCCCTTTCATTTGAGGAATATTTAAAATGCTGCCTCGGGCGAGATAGGCACTGCTACTGGCCATTTCCTTAGCGAGCTCTGGTCCCAAGACTGGCTTCTCATAGGTAAACTTACCTTGAGGCGAGGTATCGGTGACTTGACCCAAGAGTGAGGTTGGCGCTAACTGTCCACCCGTCATAGCATAGATGGTATTATTCACCCCGATGATGGTGACTGGGTCATCCCGATGCGCCGCATGGAGAAAACTCTGTAAACCAATCGCATAAAGTCCCCCATCGCCAGCAATGCCGATCGTGACACTCTCTCGATTGGCTCTCTTGTAGCCAACACAGAGGGGGGTAACCCGCCCATGATGGGTTTGAATGGTATCTAATTTATAGTAATTCCAAGCGAGTAAGTTACAGCCAATATCGACAGCAAAAACGGTCCGTGGTGCAACCTCCATCTCGTCAATGACCTGACCGAGGGTTTTTAAGATAATGCCATAGCCACACCCGGGGCAAAAGTTACTCGGTTTGGTTTTAGGATCAAGACATTTTGGATAGCGCGGTTCCATTAATAAATTTCCTTAATTTTAGCTTCTATTTCTTCAGAGGTGATCCCTTCGGCCGGCTTGTAAAGACGAACGTATTCAGCGTCGGTCGCTTGGGTTAAGGTCTCTCTGACGATTCGTCCAAACTGTCCCCCACTCGACTCGGCAATTAAGATTTTATCGGCTTTTTGGACGGCCTTAATCGCCCCCCGATCATCAAAGGGTCTCATCGTAATTGGTCGAAAAAGACCAACTCGTTTGTTTTGTTTTCTTAAGTTGGCAACGGCGACTTTGGCCGCAAAGCCGACGGTCCCCCAAGCAAAGATCACGATCTTGGCATCATTAGTCTTATATGACTCTGATTCAACAATTTGACGACTAGCCGCGGCGTATTTAGCAAATAAGATATTGAGGTGCTCCGCTAGTTCATCCTCACGGGAAAAACAATTTCGAAGATTTTTGACGTCTTTATTTAGAAAAATGGCTTCCGCTTTTTCAGCCGGAATAACTCTGGAGGTATCAACTGGACTAAGGGTTTTAGTCAGATAGCCATCCCCTAAGATAATCGTCGGTAAGCGATAACGCCAAGCGGTATTAAAGGCTTTTTGGGTTATCTCAAACAATTCTTGAATATTACTCGGGGCGTAGACAACCCGTAAGCCTTCACTGTTGCCCCCATAGCGGGCTAAGTTTAGCTCTTGTTGCGAATAGATGACCGTTCCCGTTGACGGCCCGCCTCGTTGACCGACGTACATGACAAAGGGTAATGAAAGCGTCTCCGCTAAAACGAGTGGATCCTGAATTAAGATATGACCGACCCCGGAGGTGACGGTCCAGGTTTTCTTACCGGCTAAAAGCCCACCAATGACAGCCATGCCAGCGGAAGTCTCATCTTCTGTTTGGAGAAATAATAATTTCGGGTTATCGGCCGCTTCTTTCGCCCAACCATTCATAATTTCGGTCGAGGGTGTGATCGGATAGCCGGCAAAATATTCAGCACCAGCTAAAAGGGCCGCTTTTAAAACGACGTCATTGCCGGTTAATAATTCTTTTTTTACTGCCAAAGGCCCTCCCTAAACTATTTTACTCTGAATTAGTTGAATCAAAAATAACTTTAGCATCTAAAGCGATAATGCCACCATTATTCTTAGCTAGTCGAATCGGATTAATGTCGACATCCTTTATCTCCGGAAAATCAAGCATCAGGGCCGACAGACCTGAGATGGCTCGCGCAATTGCCTCAAGATCAAATTTCTCAGTATTCCGATAACCAACTAAGAGTTGGTGCGACCGAATTTTTTCGATCATGCCATGAGCCTGATCGAGACTAACTGGAGCCAGTCTGATTCTAAAATCATTTAAAACTTCGATGTAAATACCACCCATGCCAAACATAATGATCGGGCCAAAAACAGGGTCTCTCTTCGCCCCCAAAGCCAGCTCGACTGAAGAGCGGATCATGTGATAAACAGTTACCCCTAAGATATTGGCTTCAGGAAAGTTCTTTTTGGCATTATGGAGAATCTCAACGTAAGCTTCTTTTAATTCTTGAGCGTTATCGATGCCAAGTTTGACCGCCCCTGATTCAGTTTTGTGTAAGATGTCAGGCGAGGTAACCTTTAAGACAACTGGGTAGCCAAATCTCTCTGCGGCCGCGACAGCCTCCTCCGGACTGGCCGTAATCTTAGAGTCGGCCATTGGAATCTGATAGGCGGCTAAAAGTTTAGCGAGGTTGGCATCATCCAAAACCTCATGTTTGGCCATGACTTTTTCGGCGGCCTTTTTGAGCCCTTTGACATATCTTGGTTTCGGCTCTTTTTTCTTTTTATACTTGGCATAACGAGACAGCTGATCAAGGGCTTGAACGGCGCCTTCTGGATATAAAAAGGTCGGTATTTTGGCCTTGGCTAAGGTTTGATAAGCTTGATCAAAGCTTTTCCCTCCGATAAAGACGACGACGGTCTTATGATCATGGCGCTCGGCAATGACTTCCGCAATCTGATCGATATCCGTATTTGATTGAGGAGTAATCAGAACAATCTTGAAATCAGGCTCAACCTCCCCTTTCGCTTTTAATAGGTCA
>CAIMLA010000026.1 GCA_903842085.1 uncultured bacterium
TAGAAGTTCATTGGGGTGGGTTTTAGCTACTTTAGGTTGATCATACAAGCTTGGGAGTTTCTTTCCTGATTCCAACCATCTGGAGTGCCAGTAGTAATAGCTACTTCTAGGTACTCCATAGTACTTGCAGGCTTCCTTAACATTGCCAAGTTCTTCTGCTTTACGAAACCAGGCATACCTAATTCTAGCTCCATACACTTGAAGTTGTTTGTTTGTCATATATTTCTTGCTCACTTTCATCTCCTTTCATTTTAGATGAATGTGTCCAAGATGCTCGAGACTTCTACAGGCGTAATGGTTCAATAGCCTTGCCTTGCCTAGGATTTCAATTATGAATATGTCTACAATAAACTGCGCTAAATCGTTTCAGTCATCCGCTTCGAGCCTTTCGATCAAGCTAAAGACACAAAAAAGCGAGAAGAAGCCGCTTTCTATTATCCGATTAGGCTAAGAAGACAGCGCTGACGATGAAACAAAGATGAAGTGAAAAAAGAACGAGAATAATTTATGATAGCCAGTAAAGATGGTGATAAATTATTGAAGAGAAGGGCAGATTAACGACCGAGGATGGCGTCGAGCATTTTTGCTCGAGTTACGATGACGGCGGGAATGAAGCCGGCAATAACAGAGACCCACATAATTATTTCAGCTCGAATTAAAAAATCTGACCAGCTTAAAAATAAAACGGCATCGCCAATTGGTAAAGAGAAGGGATGGGCAATAAAATATGGTACCAAAATGGTCATGAAAATCACGGTTCCGGCAATGATCCCGATCGCAGCATAGACAGCGGATAAAATGACATAACTGAAAATAATAATATAAGGTTTAATGCCAATTGCTCTAAGGATGCCAATTTCCTTCCTTTTATTAATAATGGTGACATAAATAATAATGATTATTGTGACCGCGGCAATTAGAACGCTGGTGAAAGAAAGCAAAATATTAATGCTTAAGAAACTGCTGCTGACTGATTTCATTAAGCCAGTCGATTCTTGCCAAGTGAAAATATTTCCGTCAATATTTAGGTCTTTAATAGACTCAAAAATATTGCCTTGATTTGATTCTGGGTCAGTTTTTATATTGATGGTTGTGGCTTTATTGATCGATGAGGGCATTATTTCATTCAAGGCTTTCTCAGTGATAAAGGCTCGTTTGTCAGATTCGACAAAATTAGTATCGAAGATCCCCTTTATTGTAAACTCCTTGGATTTGCCATCTAAGATTAAACTAACCTTATCACCGACTCGGGCGTCCTTAAAAGAAAAGGCATCTTCTTCGACCTCTTTGCCGCCGGCGATTTGTCGCCCAATGATGATTTTGTCTGTATCTAATTCATTTAGATATGATCCACTGATCATCTTTTGAGAGATGTTTGAAACCTTTTTATCTTTGTTTGGATTGATCGCGAGAATCTGCCAATTACCACTAATATTATTGTATTTTAATCTAGCTGGAACGAGAGTTTTGGCGCTGATTGATTCCACCCCCTCGATCGCTTGGACTTGACTGATAAGCTGATCTTTATTATTGATAAAATCACGCCCATCTTTTGGGGTAATATAGAGATCGCCAGTCATAGTGTTTATTATTTGTTTATTGGCGCCGTCGATAATACCGCTAAAAAGAGAAGGGACAAAGACTAAATTGATAAAAGCAACAGTCATTAAAAACAAAGTTAATAATAACGTCCATTTACGGCCTCGTCGTATATATTGCCAAGCCAGATAAAAAGGTAAATAAAATTGTCTCATGAGACAATCCTCCCGTCAGAGAGCTGGACTTTACTTTTAGCATAAGCTAACTCTTCAGGTTCATGAGTAATCATAACGATTGTAATACTTTCTTTTTGATTTAAATATTTAAAGATATCTAAAACATCTTTTGAAGCGATCGTGTCTAAGTTGGCGGTTGGTTCGTCAGCAAAAATAATCTTTGGCCGATTGATCAAGGCCCGCGCAATCGCAACTTTTTGTTGTTCTCCGCCCGATAATTCGGAGGGCAGTCGATTGACTTTCTCTTCTAAACCTAGTTTTTCCATGAGCTCAAAAGCCTTTCTTTTCGCTTTCTTGATTGACTCCAACATCATGGCCGGTAACATGACATTTTCGATGGCCGTTAGTTCAGCGATGAGAGCATATTCTTGGAAAATATAGCCGAGCCTTAAAAGTCGAAACTCCATTCTTCCCTTTTCGTGTAATTTGGTCGTGTTTTTTTCTTCTATATGAATCGCCCCGCTATCTGGAGAATCTAACAAAGCGAGTTGATGAAGAAGGGTTGACTTTCCTGAGCCGTTTCGGCCAGTAATCATTAAAAAATCACCCTTGGCGATATTAATAGAGACATTGTCTATCGCTTTAATAATAGTTCTGCCAGAGTGATAAGTTTTTGTGATACTTTCAGCTTTGATTATATAGTGGTCATTCATAAATATATCTTTGCTTATCTATTTTAGCAGATTTGGCGAGAGACAGATACAAAGATATTTATCGTCAGGACACTCTGATAAGTGTCATCTAGCAAAACTCAATAGAAATGTCCCTGACAGTTAATATTTAAGAAAGTAAGAACGATTCAGTGCTATAATAATTGTATGAAAATATATTCAATTAATCCAAGAACAGATAAAGTCATCAAAGAATTTGATGAAACGCCGCTAGCCAAAGTTTACCAAGCCATTGAAAGAGCAAAAAAAGCTCAGAAAATGTGGGCAAACCGAAAGAGAGAAGAGCGAATTGCGATTTTATTAAAATTAAAAAAAATTATTGATCGTGAAAAAAATGAAATTGCCGAGCTGGTCTACAAAGAAGCCGGCTTTAATAAAGGAGAGACTTTGGGGGAGATCACAGGCGATATCTTGCTTAGTTTTGAATCACATCTAGTCGATTATGAAAAAGTCCAGACCTTGGATTATTCAACTGAAACTTCAACGGCAAAAGTAAAGTTTATTCCTCTTGGCGTCGTCGGGCAGATTGGGATTTGGAACTATCCATTTTGGCAGACCTTTATCACAGCCATCCCGGCCCTTCTTGTGGGAAATGCCATTATCTACAAACTTTCAGAATATACAACCATGACCGGGTTAAAGATGGCTGAACTAATTTGGGAGGCGGGCGTGCCTAAAGATGTCTTTATCCCAATTCTTGGAGGCCCAAAAGTCGGGCAGGAGCTCGTTAAATCAAACGTTGATATGATTGTTTTTACCGGGGGGAGTAAGACAGGGTTGGATATTATTAAAGAAGCCAAAACGAAACCGCTATTACTTGAGTTGTCTGGCAATGATGCCGCAATTATTTGTCATGATTGTGATATGGAATTAACAGTTAAGGGAATTGTTTACGGGAGCTTTCTCCACAGTGGAGAGGTCTGTACTCGGATTAAGCGAATCTTTATCATGAAAACTTTGGCCGAAGAATTTATCGATAGATTTATCAAGGGAACGGAAAAATTAACGATCGAGGCTGAAATATCACCACTAATTCGAAAAGAAGCCTTGGAGAAGGTTGATGACCAAGTAAAAGAAGCCATCGATTTAGGGGCTGAACTTTTATTAGGTGGCGAGAAATTTATTGAGGAAGGCTATTTCTATAAGCCAACCATTCTTTTCTATAAGGATTCAAAAAGAAAAATGTATAAAGAAGAGATCTTTGGACCGGTCGTTCAAATACAAGTCGTCGAGGATGAAAGAGAAGCGATTGTGTTGGCTAACGAGACGAGATATGGCCTCGGCGCAACGATCTGGAGCACAGACATTAAAAAAGCAGAAACAATTGCGGATCAATTAGAGGTTGGAATGGTTTGGATTAATGACTCAAATGCAGCTATTCCGGGTGGTGTCTATTATGGTGGAGTCAAGGCCAGTGGAATAGCAAATTCTCAAAATAGAGTTAAAGCCTTCATGAAGAAAAAAATGCTTATCGAAAATGACCGTTTGGAAATCAAAGAATGGTGGTAAGTTTGAGATGAGATGGTTAAAAGTTGATTCAGTTTACTTCAAAATAAAAAATTAATTTGGTAAAATAATAATAATAAAAGAAAGGTAAAGATGGACAAAAAGATTTGGATGGTAGTGATTATCTTGGTTATTGTTTTAGGCGCAGGCGGTTGGCTGGTTTACAGCAGCTACTTCAGCGGGAGTGCGATGGTTCAGGTGAGTGAATCACAAGAAAATATCGAGGTTAAAAACGGACAAGAGTTTACGATAAAAATGGTCTCAAATCCTTCGACCGGTTATACCTGGTCCGTGAGTGATAGCTATGATAAAAACATTGTGGAGAAAGTAAGTAATACCTTTAAAGCCTCAGACAGTGGCATGTCTGGTGCCCCAGGTGAGGATTCGTGGGTTTTCAAGGGAGTTGGTAAAGGGAGTACTAAATTGGAGTTTAAATATGCTAGATCATGGGAAGCAAGCTCAAGCGATAAGAACAAAACCTTCTCGGTGACGGTTAAATAACGCTCAATGAGACACTCCTCCCTTTTGATAATAGGTAAACTCAGATAGATAAGCTCGGAGCAACTTATATTTTATCGACTAAATAAAGAAGGAAGAATGACAAAAGAAAAAACAGAATGTTGTAATGGCAAAAAATGGAATAATTCAAAGGCGGGCGCAAGCGCTGGGGTAGGTGCTATCTATGGTCTTGGTTTTATTGGTGCCGTGATCTATTATATCCAACACGCAGCGACGTTTTGGGAGGCAATAGTAGGGCTTTTGCAGGCGTTTGTCTGGCCAGCTTTTGTGGTCTACAAAGTACTAGAATTTTTTAATATGTAATTTTAATTTTCGCAGATGGAGTCAAAATGGCAGAAAAAAAATTAGGAACGATTACTCATTATTTTGATCACCTTAAGGTTGGTATTATTAAGGCTTCAAGCTCATTTAAGGTGGGAGAAAAGGTTCATTTCAAAGGTCATACAACTGATTTTGAGCAAGAGATTAAAGAAATCCAGCTAGATCATGCTTCAATTATGGAGGTAAAAAAGGGACAGGAAGTTGGGATAAAAGTTAAAGAACAGGTTCGGGAAGGGGACAAGGTCTTGTCTCTCTAGCTTCGAACTAAATAATTTTATAAAACGGACTCAGAGACAAGAGCCCGTTTTTTAATCTAAATAATCTTGACATCTGGCCAGAATAATGAGATCATACCCTGTCGTCAAAAAAGGAGGAGAAATGCTTGACGTCGTTGAACAAGCTCTACGGAGTTTGTTCAAGTGGGTGTACCGACACCCAGTGATCACAGTTGTCATTATTACAGTGGTGATGGCAGTGGTCGCACCAAAGCTGATGGTCGATCTAGCGGTTTCGATCATAGCAGGGCTGATCCCGATTGCAATCGTGGTCATTATTATAGGAGCTCTGGTTCGCTACATCAGAGGTTCCTTCGGGAGGAAAAAGTAGCAACGGTGCGAGGGAGGATGACTGCCATGATGCAGGGTTTGAGACACAAAGTGTCCAAACCTCCCCCCTCGCACCACCTTCTAAAAGATTTATGAAGAAACCTGGACAAGCTTAGATTAAAGCAAGTCCTTGCCAGAGAAGGTGTTTTCAGAGAGAATATGAATAATGTTTATAAAGGCTAATAATATATATTTTGTCGGAATTGGTGGCATTGGCATGAGTGCCATTGCAGAGATTTTACTGGACCAAGGTTTTAAAGTTAGTGGTTCTGACCAGAAAAAAAACCCCGTCACAGACCGACTCGAAAGCTTAGGAGTACCAATCTTTGAGGGGCATAAAGCGACTCATCTACCAAGCGAGACGAATTTAGTCATCTATACTTCAGCGACTCAAGCTGACAATCCAGAAATTATAGAGGCCAAAAAGCGCCAGATCTTATGCGTTAAAAGATCTGAAGCCCTAGGTGAACTAATGAGGTTAAAAAAATATGGGATTGGGATTGCCGGGACACATGGTAAAACGACAACAACCTCGATGGTTAGTTTGGTTTTAGTGGCCGGGGGTTTAGACCCGACAGTCTTAGTCGGAGGCAAGCTAAGTCAATTTGGTGGAACTAACGCGCGGTTAGGAAAGGGTGATTTTATTGTCGTCGAAGCGGATGAATATGATCATTCTTTTTTAAATTTAAGCCCAACTGTCGCTGTGGTGACGAACATCGAAGCTGATCATCTGGATATTTATGGAGACTTCTCTAAAGTAAAAGAAGCCTTTGGCCAATACATTTTGAAAGTGCCTTTTTTTGGCTTTGTTGTTTTATGTGCCGATGATCCAGCGACACGAGAATTAGGTATGAACATAACAGATAAAAGAGTCATGACCTATGGGCTGAGCCCAGAAGCAGATCTTCGAGCAACCAATATCGCTCATCAGGAGAGTCTTTCTTCCTATGATGTCGAGGCTGATGGCAATAAAATCGGAACAATCCACTTGCAGGTTCCAGGAGACTATAATATCAGAAATTCCTTGGCGGCGATTACGATCGGCTTAGAACTGGGAATAAAATTTGAAAAAATAAAAGAAGGAATCGAAAAATTTACCGGAGTCTACAGACGGTGGGAGAAGAAGGGAGAAAAAAACGATATTTTAGTCTATGACGACTACGCTCATCATCCCTCAGAATGTCGGGCAACTCTAGAAGGTGTAAAAAAGGGCTGGGAGAGACGCTTAGTGGTTGTTTTTCAACCTCATTTGTATTCTCGAACTAGAGATTTCTACAAAGGTTTTGCCAAAGCCTTGGCTCTGGCAGATGTACCAATTGTCGTCGGGATCTATCCAGCCAGAGAAAAACCAATTGAAGGGGTGAGTAGTCAACTAATTACCGACGAGATCAATAAAATAAAAAAGGGACAAGCAATCTATCTGGAAGATAAAGAAGAGGTTCCTAAACTTTTGGAAAAAATTACTAAGCCAGGCGATCTCGTTATCACAATGGGGGCAGGCGATATCTATAAATATGGAGAAATCTTTTTAGCTCAAAAAAAGTGAAACCCGGATTGGCTTGAGAATTGAACTCAAGTAAATCCGGGTGGTTGATGTTGCTACTTGTCTTCTGGGTGGAAAACCTTTCTTTTGCGTCTTTTGACCACGATTTCTAACTTCTTGCCGCAAGCGGCGCAAATGTTTTCATCGTTGTATCTCGACAAAATTGTCTTACAATTCGGCATTGAGCACTGAGTTCTTTCCTTCGGATCTCGATAAATATCGACCCGATCCCCCACTAGGATCCTCCGACCGCCTCTAGCCGAGGCCACGTTGCGAGGTGACATCATCTCTCCTCCTTGATTGGCGAGCAACTTTGGTGATTATAATAGTAAATTAAGAAATTGTAAAGAGCTTTTAAAGCGAAACCCTTGCTAAAAGCAAAGGATTCGCTATTATAGCAGGGGCTAAAAGTTAGTCAGAAGCAGGTACCAGGCAAACACCCGTAACCCCTTTTGGACCAGTATGGACGCCAATGACCCGAGGTGGTTGTTGGATGATCGACTCCACCAGATGAAGGTTTTCCCCTAGTTCTTCTAGGAGCTTTTTTGCTTCTTCAAAGCAGTCGGTATAGTTGACACTAGCCCGAAGACTGACATTATCCCCGAAATTATTTTTTGCTAGTTTTGCAATCTTTTTCAAGGCCTGACGGTTGTTTAAGACAACTGCCCCAAGGCGCGCCTTAGAGCCGTTTGTCATTACCACGATGGGGATTAAGCCGATCCGGTTTTGGACTGCAAGAACAACATCGGGAATGCGGCCGCCCCGAACAAGGGCAGAAATATCACCGACTTTAAAGAGAACGAGCGCCTTTTCTCTTATAGCATAGACCTTATCACATATCTCGAGTCTCGTTTTTCCTAAGGTGACCGCTCGAGCCGCTTCAATAACTTGCCAGCCTTCTCCCATAGCAGCAATGCCGCTGTCGATGACTGTAATTTTCGAACCATCGGGGTCAATCGCTTGGGCCGCGAGAACGGCTGAATAATAGGTGTTGCTTAAAAGTTTAGAGATGGTGATGCAGATTATCTCATTTAGATCATCCACCTCTAGCCATTCTCTAAAGGCAACCTTGAAGCGCTCTGGCTCCGGATGGGCGGTCGTTGCAATTTCGTTGGTAAGGCGATTATAGAATTTAGAGAGATCATCTGTCGGATGATCAACTTCTTGGTCAAGATTTTTATCCCAAATAATAGTCAGCTCAACCGTTTCAATTTGGTACTTTTTTAGCGTCTCGATCTGGATACCGGCAGCGCTATCGGTGAAGATCCTGATAGTCATTTATACCTCGGTTTCTTGTCAAGGTTCAGAGTGATCTGGATAGACGAAAGTGACGATATTTTAGCAACAATAAAGCTTTATTACAATAACGATCTTATTGACAATCGGCCGATTTGCGAATAGAATAATTCGGTCAAAAAAGAGCAAAGGAGTCGCAATGAGCATTCTTTGTATTAATGGCGTGGTGGCAGAGTTTGATCGGAAGAGTTATGATCTTAAAATCCTGGAGGCAATTGTCTCCGCTCTTGTTGAAGGAGAGAAATTCGTTGAAAAAAAGGAGATGGATCGCCTCGATATCCTAGATCTTGCTATTAGCAAGGCTGACAAGATTTACAACTCAGCCTTATGGTCAAGGGTTAGACAAATTTTTGCCCCTGATCAAATCAAGGGTAAGACCTTGTCAAGCTTAGCCACAGAAGTGAAAGCGCTCTTTCTGAACGTATAATATTTTTTGACTCAAGGGCCGGCGATATTTCGATATCGCCGGCCTCGCTCTGTCTAAATTGTTATAATAAGCAAGTTATGATAAAATTACCTTGTTCTAAGGGGCCTAATCATCCTAAAAAAGATAAGTGCGGGATTAGTATAGTGGTAGTATATGACCTTCCCAAGGTTAGGGCGCCAGTTCGATCCTGGTATCCCGCTCCAAGATTTATCCTGTTTTTGCCGACGTAACTCAGGGGTAGAGTAGCTCTTTCGTAAAGAGCAAGTCGTGGGTTCAAATCCCACCGTCGGCTCCAGAGAAAGAGAGCATCGCTTCAAAAATATGAAGATAAAAGAAATATTACCCAATATAAAGAAAAAGTTTATCGAACAATTCGGTCGATTTTTTTTCCATGATATGCTGTCTATCACCTTGATGATTGTTTCTGGGATAATTCTATTTATCCTCTTTGCTATCCTGATCTTTCGTCTCAAGGGGACGGACGCTCTGGTCCCTCTTTTCTATAACAGCATCTATGGGGTCACCACTTCAGTGATGTGGTACAAACTGTATTTTATCCCATTTTCCTATCTGATAATTACGGTTTTAAATATTTTTATTGCCTGGGCCTTTTTTGAAAGGGAAAGATTGATCACCTATTTATTATTGTTTGTTACTTTAATTATTGGGCTGATCTTAATGATAATGGAGTTTAACTTGACGGTACTAATCCGAGGCTAAGTGAAACGAATAATTGACAAAAAGTGGTTTACTCGACTCTTGGAGATCATTCCTGGGGCTCTCGCTTGGTCTATTCTCATTTTGCCCTTTGTTTTAGCGCCTTTTTTGCCCAAAATTGTGGCTTACTTTGTCATGGCCTTTACCCTCTATTGGTTTGTAAAATCTCTCAACATGATGAAAAATCTTTTCAGAAGTTTTCCCAGACTTTGGCGTAATATGAAGATTAATTGGCTGGATAGATGTAAACTTTTAGCCGATGAACCTAAGAAATTGCTCGACAAACTTGAGTCAGATTATCTAAAAAAGCATGGACGCCGGGAGTTTATTGATTATGAAGAGCTAAAAAATCTAGAGGGTCATTATGACCTAATCAAAGATTGGCAAAAAATTTACCACCTCGTCATTATTGCAAACTATAAAGAGAATATCGAGATTTTAGAAACAACCTTTGAAGCAATTGTTAATTCGAATTACCCAAATGATCGAATCATCATCTTATTGGCTGGGGAGGGTCGAGAGAAGGCCGATTTTCTCTCTCGAAAGAGCGAGGTTGAAAAACGATATGGCGGTGTCTTTAATGCCCTTATCTTTAATGTCCATGACGATCAAGACGGAGAAGTAAAAGGGAAGGGCTCCAACCTTTACTCGGCCAGTAAAAAAATTAGATCTTTTATGAAAAACGAAAGGCCAGAGGTCGCCGCTGAAGACGTCCTAGTAACGACTCTTGATGCGGACCACTTGGTTCATCGTGAATACTTTAGTCGACTAACCTATAAATATATTATTGATCCTAATAGGGACCGGAAAACATATCAACCCGTCCCGCTCTTGTTTAACAACATCTGGGATGCTCCGGCCCCGAACCGGATCGCAGCGATAAGCTCAAGTTTTTTCCAGATGATAGAGGCGGTCAGGCCTTTTCGTCTTAGAACCTTTGCGGCCCACACTCAGAGTTTACAAACGTTATTAATTACAGATTTCTGGTCGAATCAAACAATTGTCGAAGACGGTCATCAGTACTGGAGAACCTATTTTGCCTACAATGGAGATCATGAGATGGTCGCACTTTTTGTTCCGGTCTATCAAGATTGTGTTTTGGGCTCGACAAGAATAGTGACCTTTAAAAATCAGTATCTTCAAATGAGGCGTTGGGCTTGGGGAATATCTGACTTTCCATTTGTGGTCAAAGAATATATGAGGCATCCAGAAATACCGTTTGGGGAAAAGGTCTTACAGGTTTTTCGGTTGTTTTCTGGCCATTTTTCTTGGTCAACCGCCTCATTTTTATTAGCCTTTGCTTGGTTGCCATTGCTTTTTAACGCCAGTTTCCAGGACACTGTTTTGGCCCACAATGTGACCTATTTCAGCTCCTTAATCATGAATCTAGCTTGGATTTCATTAGTCGCCAATGTTTGGTTCTTTTTCTTGCTCTTGCCGCCAAGACCAAAGAGCTCAGGAAGATATAAGTATATCGGACTTTTGCTCCAGTGGTTTTTGATCCCAATCGTGGCCTTATTTTTCTCGGCTATTCCTGCCCTAGAATCGCAGACGAGATTGATGATAGGCAAAAAATTAGATGTGTTCTGGGTCACACCAAAAGTCAGAAAATCAGAAGTCAGGCAAAGGGACTAACCTTTTTAAGAAGGAGTGTTTCTATATTTTGCAGGGTATGTTAAAATAAGGCTAATCAATAAAGCTTAAATTGGGGGTGGGGTGGATCGAAACAACTTGTTACAGATTCTAAAGACTCTAACAGAAATGATGCGCTGCCCACACTGTGGGGAAGCTTATAGCCTCGACGAAGTCCAATATATTAGCCAAGTCGATGGCTATTGTTTATTGCAGGTGTCATGTAGAAAATGTAAGGTGCCAATCTGGGTCAACTTTTTTGTGGAAAAAGAAAACCAGAAAGACAAGAGAGAAAGCCTGGCTGATTTTAAGATGAATAATTTAGAGCCGATAACAGTCGATGAAGTGATTGATTTTCACGAAACCGTTCTTGGGTTTAGCGGTGACTTTAAAAAAGCTTTTAAATCAAAATAAGATTGACGAAAGAACAAATTCTTGCTAGAATTTTCTTTGTTTGGAATGAGGAAATAAATGGTTGAAAAATTAAGAATAAAAGCAAAAGAAAGAGATTTGTCCGTAAAGACGAATCTGGTTCGAAAAACCGGCATGATGCCGGCCATTTTGTATAGCAAAGGCAAGGAAGCTTTTCCAATAATTATAAATTCTCATGATTTTGAACTATGTTACCGAGAAGCAGGGGGAAACACGATCCTGAACCTTGATATTGATAAAATTGATGGAAGCGAAGCGAAGAGAAACGCTTTGATCCACGAAGTTGCCCTCGACCCAGTTACGGACAAAGTCGTTCATGTTGATTTTTTACAAATTAGAATGGACGAAAAGATTACCGCGGCAGTTCCTTTGAAATTTGTCGGAGATTCCGTGGCTGTGATCGAATTAGGCGGCAGCCTATTGACCCATACAGACGAAATTGAAGTTGAGTGTTTACCAGCAGATATGCCTCATGAAATCGAGGTTGATATAGCCGCTCTTAATGACTTTGAAACCCAGATTCATATCTCTGATCTTAAAATACCAGAGAATGTGACGGTTTTAGACGAAGAGGAAGAAGTCGTTGCTTACGTCGAGCCACCGAGGAGTGAAGAAGAGTTAGCTGAGCTTGAAGAACCGGTCTCACCTGAGGAAGAAATGCCACCGAGCGAACACGGAGAAGAAGAGACAGCAAGTGAAGGCGAGAGCACGTCAAAAGAAGAAAAAGCAGTATAAATAAAGCCCCGATAGACAACGGGGCTTTATTTTATATATAATAACAATTAAAGAATGAAAATAAATTTTAGAAAAATTAAAGGCTTTATTCAAATACATCGAGTCGCCCTTATTATTATCGGTTTCGCGATCGTGCTTGCAGGCGGCGTACTTTTCTATAATCACTATTTTTTAGCACAGACCAAAGCTCCCATTTCAAAAATAAGTATCAAAAAGAAAGTGATACCCAAGGAAACCCGAGTCCCAGCGCCATATACGGGGCTACTGGTTGATCCAGCAGTCGCAAAGAGGACCCCACTGGCGGTCGTGATAGAAAACCATCCTGACGCAAGGCCTCAATCAGGTTATCCAAAGGCGGATGTGGTCTATGAGACCCTCGCTGAAGGAGGCATCACGAGGACCTTAGCGATCTTTCAGTCTCAGGATGCGAGCGAAATCGGACCGGTTCGTTCGGCTCGACAGTATTTCATAGACTGGCTATCAGAGCTAGGGGGGGTTTTTATCCATGTAGGAGGAAATATTGATGCCCTGGACGATATCGGAAGTAAAAATATCCCTGACATCAATCAATTTAATTATGGAGATTATTTTTGGCGCTCCACCGATCGTTATGCTCCCCACAATGTTTATACCACCACGGAGAAACTCTACTCAGCGTTGACTCAAGCTGGATTACCTCTAACCTCAACTTTGACGGCGATGAACTTCAAAAAAGACGCGGCGGTTAAAGATAGACCACCAGCGCAAAAAATTTCTATTAATCTATCTAGTCCCCAATTTGTGGCAGATTATACCTATGATCCGATTAGTAATGAGTACTTGAGGTCAGTCGGCGGGGTGGCCCATTTAGACAAAACAACCGGCGAAAGAATAAAAACGAAGAATGTTGTGGTTCAATACGAGCCGATGTCTGATATCGTGACACGCTTTAATGAACAAGGAGTCCGGATCGAAACCCTCGGTCGGGGGCAGGCCATTGTCTTTCAAGACGGCAAAGCAATCCCAGGCTTTTGGGAGAAAACAAATCGAGCCAGTCGAACCAAACTGACTGACCAAGCCGGGAAAGAAATATTATTAAACCCAGGACAAACCTGGTTTGAGATAGTGCCGTTAACGGCCACGGTCACGTCCTAAGATGAATTATTCAATCAAAGAGCTTGAAAAAACTTTTAGTATTTCGGCTAAAAAAACTTATTATTTGGTAAAACACGATTTGCTTATGCCGATTATTGAAGATGGGAAAATCTTTATCCCAGAAGCTGAAATTAAGCGCTATTTGAGTTTGCCCGAGTTCGATCGAAAAAAGCACCATACCTCATTCATTAAGACCCTTGGACCAGGGGTTATTACTGGAGCTTCGGATGATGATCCATCTGGGATTGGGACGTATTCAATGGTTGGCTCTCGTTATGGTTTAGCGCTCACTTGGTTAGCACTGTACCTCTTACCAATGATGACAGCGGTTCAGGAGACTTGTGCTCGGATAGGGATTGTGACCGGCAAGGGTTTGGCTGGGTCAATCAACAAGATCTACGGTAAGAAAGTAATTATATTTTTGGTTTTTTTGCTGGTGATTGCAAATACGATTAATATTGGAGCTGATATTGGCGCGATGGTGGCGTCTTTTCAACTCTTAGTGCCAATTAATTATTATATCGGAGCGGTCCTCCTGACGATTATTATTTTAGTCCTTGAGATAAAAGTCTCATATCATCGCTACGCTCGGATTTTAAAGTGGTTAACCTTATCACTTTTTTCATATATTTTAGCGGCCATTATTATCCAGCCAGATTGGTTTGAAGTCATAAAAAGTCTCTCAATCCCCAAAGTGCAATTCAATAAAGAGTATATTGCTGCCATGGTCGCGGTCATGGGCACGACCATCTCGCCCTATCTTTTCTTTTGGCAGACTTCAGAAGAAGTTGAAGAAGAAAGAGATAAAAAAATATTAGCGGACCATCATAAAGCCGCCATCAAGAATGAGATCTCTGATATGAGAAAAGATACAATTGTCGGGATGTCATATGCCAATATCGTATTTCTCTTTATTGTCATTACGACGGCCTCAGTCTTATATGGCCATGGGATCAGTAATATTGAGAGTGCCGAACAAGCCGCTTTAGCCTTAAAACCTCTCGCTGGTGATGCCGCTTACCTTTTATTTACCATCGGAATTTTTGGTGTTGGTTTATTGGCGGTACCGGTCCTTGCTGGTTCGTCCGCCTATGCTGTCGCTGAGCTTTTTAAATGGCACGAAGGTCTTTACCGAAAATTTAATCACGCCAAGGCCTTTTATGGGATTATCGCTCTCTCCTTGTTAGTTGGTCTAGGAATGAACTTCTTAGGCATAAATCCAATTAAGGCGCTTTATCTGGCCGCGATTGTAAATGGCATTACCGCGCCGATCCTCTTATTCTATATCTTTAGAATTGGCCGGAATAAAAAAGTAATGGGCGAGTTTGTTAACCCAAGGTGGGTAAACATCTTTGGCACTATCACCATTCTCTTAATGGGTGGGGCGGCAATTGTCTTGCTGTTAATGACTTTTGGAGTAATCTAGATGAAATTAAACGACCACGATTTTTACGCTAAAACTGTCGGTATTCTTGGTTTTGGGGTAGAAGGTCAGGCCACATATCAATATCTAATGAAGAAAGGCATAAAGCCCTTTGTTTTTGATAGCCTAGAGCGAGACGATTTTTGCAAGAAACACCCAAGGGTCAAAGTAAATGAGAAATTTATTTTAGGCAAAGATTATCTAAAACAAATAACAAAGGTAGAGATTATCTTTAAAACCCCTGGTATACCAGTTCTATGGCCAGAAATACAGTCAGCGATAAGAGCAGGTGTTCACGTTACCAGTCAGATAGAATACTTTTTTGACAATTGTCCAGGGACGATCATCGGGGTGACAGGGACAAAGGGCAAGGGAACAACCTCATCACTGATTGCAAAAATCCTAAAGGAGGACAGAAAGGATGTTTTTCTGGGGGGAAATATCGGGGTCCCCGCGATTTCTTTTTTGGACCAGATCAAAAAAGATTCATTAGTCGTCCTTGAACTTTCAAGCTATCAGCTTCAATCTTTAGAACAAAGCCCCCAGATTGCCGTTGTTCTAAACGTGACTCAAGATCACTTGGATTATCACCAGACCGTTAATGAGTATCAAGATGCCAAAAAAAGCATCGTTCGTTATCAGAACAGAAATGAGGTCGCGATTATTAATGCTGATTATGAGCCGATGGCTGATTTTATCAAAATTGCCAAGGGGGAGACTCTTTTATACAGTACTAAAAAAGCCACGAATGGCTGTTATGTCGATAGCCAGGATAATATTATTCTCATGACAGCAGCCGGTCCGATCGCGATCGCAAGGGTCGATGAGCTGCTTCTCCGAGGACGGCATAATTTGGAAAACGTCATGCCAGCCATCTTGGCGAGTCTCGCCTTAGGGGTGGAGATAAAGGTGATCCAAAAAAGCCTCAAGAGTTTTAAGGGTCTAGAGCACCGACTGGAACTGGTCGGTTCTGTCAATAAAGTGACTTTTTATAATGATTCTTTTTCGACAACCCCAGAAACAGCGATCGCCGCGATCAAATCTTTTACCGAGCCGATTATTTTAATCGCTGGAGGCAGCTCAAAAAAATCTAACTACCATGAATTGGGCAAGGTTATTTCTAAAGCGAAGGTTAAAGACCTCATCCTAATTGGAGAAACGGCCGAAGAAATAGCAAAAACGATCGATCAGGGCTTTCGAGGAAGGAAGATCTTCGGTTTGACGAAAATGGCTCAAATTGTTGATCAGGCTTATGAACTTTCAGCACCAGGGGATGTCGTCTTACTATCTCCGGCCTGTGCCTCTTTTGGGCTTTTTGAAAACTACAAGGATAGAGGTGAACAATATAAAAAATGTATAGAAAAACTTTTGCATAAATAATTTATTCAACTTAGCTATAACAAGGTAGACAAAAAGATAATATTTGATATAATAAATTTGATAATAAAGGAGCCAAGATGTATGAAACTCTTTTTGGGTCAAAGACTCGAGTTAAATTATTAGCTTTGATGTTGACAAACACAGGGCGAGCCTTCTATGTCAGAGAGATCACTAGAACGATTGATGAGCAGATTAATTCAGTCAGGAGAGAGCTGCTCAACTTAAAATCAATCGGTCTTTTAAGGTCAACAGAGAAAAAGGGGAAGATTTATTATGAAGCTAACCCCAAGTTCGAATTTTACACAGAGCTAAAGCGGATTTTTGAAAAAACGGGCCACACCCCGACGGGTGAAGATAAGACTACTTTTGGCATAAGAAAATCTGGAGATATTGAATACGCGGCCTTGATGGGCTCGTTTGTCGGTGATGCAGCCAGTCAGGTTGACCTCTTTATTGTCGGAGAGGTTGACAAGCGGAAGCTTAAATCAGTCTTGGGCCACTTGGAGAAAGAATTAGGACGAGAAACCAATTTTTGCGTCATGACCGTTAATGAATATAATGATCGAAGGATGCTCTTTGACCGTTTTTTAACGGAATTGATGTCTAGTCCCAAAAAGATCCTGATCGACAATCTAAAAGAAGAAGAAACAAAGGATGAAGAATAAAAATATAATTATAGAATTTTCTCCCAAAACAGTCCTTTGGGTTATAGCGACCGTGGTTGCTTTATGGTTAGTAATAACAATAAAAGAAGTTTTAGTTATTCTATTTCTATCCTATATTTTTGCGGCCGCGATTAATCCTTTCGTTGACCGCCTCGAAAAAAAGAAAGTGCCAAGAGTGGTCGCGATTTTTTGTGTTTACATTATCATCATTGCGATAGTGGCTTTGTTCATAGAATTAGTTGTGCCGCCGTTAGTCAATCAAGCATCACAACTAGTCCAAGATAGTGGTAAATATATTGATAAATTAAATAGCTTCACCTCCTCGCTTAATCCAGAGATAAGAGGCAAATTCATCGATATTGTGGGCGGCGTTGGTAACTCGATTTCGAGCATAAATACAGGAGAAGTTGTTGTTCAGGCCTTTGGGGTATTTAGTGGAGCGGTTGGGCTAATTGCGGTCTTAGTGATTAGCTTCTACCTGTTAATTCAAAAAAATGGGGTCGAAAAAGCCTTAGCCTTTTTGCTGCCAAGCAAATATCATCAAAAGAGTTTCGCTATTTCAAGGAAAATTGAGATAAAGATGAGTTCATGGGTTCGAGGACAGCTTTTTTTGGCTTTTTTAATTTTTATTATTAACTATATTGCGTTGAGTATTCTCCAGGTTGATATGGCTTTGACCCTCGCACTTCTCTCTGGCTTGTTGGAGATGCTGCCTATTATCGGGCCGATTGTCGCTGGAGCTGCCGCGACCTTGGTCGCACTAACAATTTCACCACTCTTAGCTTTGATTGTCGCCGCTTGGTATATTCTCGTGCAGCAACTGGAAAATCATATCTTGGTACCACAGGTGATGAAAAAGTCAGTTGGTTTAAACCCAATATTAGTCATTGTCGCGATTTTAGTTGGCGGTAAGGTTATGGGGTTTTGGGGCATCTTGATTGCCGTTCCCATCTTTGCCTGTTTATCGGTAATATTTGATGAATTATGGAAAAAAAATAAGGAGGAATAATGGAAATTACACATCTTGGACACGCTTGCTTTAAAATTATGGGAAAACAAATATCTGTTCTGACGGACCCCTTTGATCCTGAAAAGGTCGGCCTAAAACTAGCCAAGCAGGATGCCGACGTCGTCACTGTCAGTCATGATCATTTTGATCATAACTGTTTAGAGATCTTAAAAAGTGAATATCTATTGCTTGATTCACCCGGGGAATATGAAATTAGGGAATCAGAATTTATCGGTGTTTTTGCTGACCATGATGAACAAAAGGGTCAAGAAAGAGGACAGATTACGATTTTTACGATGGAGATAGACGATATTAAAATTTGCCATCTGGGGGACCTGGGAACTGATCTTAATAGCGAGCAACTAGACAAAATTGACGGGGTTGACATCCTCTTAATTCCAGTTGGAGGCAAAACCACGATTGATGCCAAAACCGCCGTTAAGATTATTAATCAAATTGAACCGAAAATAGTAATCCCGATGCATTATGCAGACGGTAAAATGACTGACTTTTCACCACTCTCCGTCTTCTTGGACGAGATGGGAGTCAGTCCGATGCCACTAGAGAAACTAAAAATTACGACCAGCAATCTTCCCGAAGAGATGGAAGTAGTGGTTTTGAAGTACTAAAAAAGACACCTTTTTAGGGGAGCCTTTTGTTGGACAAATGACTATTTGATTTTACTAGTTGTTTTGATACACTTGGCGCAAGCTTTTACGCGTGGCCCACCACTAACTGATAACCACTGTAAATTAGGTAACCAACGTCTCTTGGTCTTTCGATGAGAGTGACTAACATTATGACCAGTGATTGGTTTTTTCCCGCAAATTTCGCATTCAATACTCATTTATATCCTTTTACTTAGGCGATCTATCTTCACTTCAATTGAAATATAACGAACTAAATGTTATCATTGTTTGAGCTTAAAGTCAAGGAAAGAGAAGATGGGGATAATAAACTTAATTGGGGATCCAGTTTTAATGATATTTTTTATCGTGGCCCTTTTGATGGCCATCACCGTTCATGAGTTTATGCATGCTTGGACAGCCAATTATCTAGGCGATCCAACCGCGAAGTACGCAAAACGAGTTACCTTAAATCCTTTAGCGCATCTGGATCCGATTGGTTCACTGATGATTTTGCTCGTTGGATTTGGTTGGGGAAAACCGGTACCAATTAATCCAAATAATTTTAAAAATCCAAGACAAGGTTCAGCGCTAACCGCCTTGGCAGGACCAATGGCTAATCTTTTGCTCGCAATCGCCTTAGCCATGCTTTTAAAAATACCTGGTCTCACTAATACTATTTATGCCTCATTTTTACTTGTCTGTATTCAACTTAATTTAGTTTTAATGATTTTTAACCTTATCCCGATTCCACCTTTAGATGGCTCGAAGATTTTGGCTCTAGTTTTTCCTGGGCTTGATGATCCAAAGTTACAGATTTATGGGTTTATCTTTTTATTTGCGGTCATCTTTTTTGGTAGTTCGATTCTTTGGACGATGGTTAATTTTTTGACGAGATTGCTTATCGGGGTGTAGCTTAGCTGGCCTAAAGCGCAGGGCTGGGGGTCCTGAGACCGGAGGTTCAAATCCTCTCACCCCGACCAGATAATAAAAAAGTTATTGACAAATAGCCTAAATAGGTTAAAATTAGACTTGACAACTTAAAGATCTCAAAAGAGAAATGTAGGTTGGGTCTTATTAGTTAAAAGCCCCGTAGGGGCGAAGGAAAAATGTGGGAGACGAGAAAAACAAACTCTATGTAGGTAATCTTCCTTACAGCGTCAATGATGAATCATTGGGTCAGCTTTTTGCTGATTTTGGTGATGTTCAAGATGCTAAGGTTATTGCCGACAAATTCTCTGGCCGTTCAAAAGGCTTCGGCTTTGTCACGATGAGTGACGAAGATTCAGCCAAAAAGGCAATTGATGCCATGAATGGTAAAGAAGTCGATGGAAGAAGCATTGTCGTAAATGTTTCACGTCCAAAAGAATCAAGATAGATTATCGAAACTTTAAAATAGTTAAAGATCAAACTATCGTAGACAAAAACGCTTATGAAAATAAGCGTTTTTGCATTTAAAAAAGACGATTAATAAGTTATAATAAACTTTGTTTATTGGAGGATAACGATGATAGAAATTCTAAAAAATATGTTTCGCCGAAAGGTCAGGACAATATTAACAATCTCTGGGATCACGATTGGTATCTTTGCCTTTGTCGTGATGGGGGCTATGGCCGAGAAAATTAATGTTTTAGTCAGCGGTGGGAGTGATTATTACAAAGATAAGGTAATTGTTAATGACAAATCAGGGGGAAGCTTTATGACGGCCCCTCTTTCGATTGATAAAGCCAATGAGATAGAAAAGGTCGAAGGCGTTCAAGCGGTTCAAGCCGGGGTGACAATTCTTCTCGATACTGAGAATATTAGTTTTGGGATACCTGCCATGATCATCGGGAGTGACGATAAGGGGGCTAAATATGAAACCTTTAATTTAGATATTGCAAAAGGCGAAAAGCTAAATGCCACTGACTATGGTCAAGTGATGGTCGGATCAGACTTGGTCAAAAAACTAAATGTCGAAGTTGGCAAAACAGTTAAGCTAAAAGGCAAAGATTTTAAGGTTAAAGGGATCATGGCTAAAACCTTGACGGCGCCTGATAGCGAAATTTACATGACCCTTCAAGATGCCCAAGAGATATATCATGATACCCTCCCAACCGTGATCCAATCACAAGTTAAACCAGAGGTTTTGGTGACCGATTTTACAGTCTATGCAAAAAAAGGCATAGATCCGAACAAGCTAGCCACAAAAATAGATAAAGAAGTGACAAACGTCAAGGCTCAAGGACCGAAAGCCTTTCAGGACCAGATCGCAAGTGCGACGGGGATCTTAAACTCGATTTTGTTTGGCATTGCGGCGATTTCTCTATTAGTAGGAGGGTTATCGATCATTAACACGATGACGATGTCAATCTCTGAAAGAACCAAAGAAATTGGAATCAAAAAAGCCGTCGGGGCAAAAACTAGAAATATTATGATCGAGTACTTAACAGAGGCCGGTTTAATCGGATTTTTCGGAGGCGTGGTCGGATGGATATTAGGTGCAATTATGGTTTTTTCCGTAAACAAGGCAATGGAAGCAAATGGAAATACGATTTTTCTTCTCACAAATAGGTTAACTTTCTTTGCAATCTTTTTCTCGGTAACTTTAGGGATATTAGCTGGAATCTACCCAGCGTATCATGCAGTGAAGATTAATATTGTTAAAGCGTTAAGGGAGGAATAATAATGACTGAAAATATCTTAAAGCTTAATAAAATTTCAAAAACTTATATTATTGGGAACCGAAAAAATGCGGCCAAAGCCCAAAAGGAAATTCAAAAACTACACAAAAAATACGAGGATGTTTGTGCGCGAAATGATGCAAGATGTAAAAAAGAAACTGAAAGTTTGCTAGAGCAGGCTCAAGCTCTTTTCTCGAAGGAAAAATATGAAGAAAGCTATCGCTTAATAACCGGGAAAGCAATCAAACCTCGAGCTAAGGACAGGGGGGCGGTCGTCCATGCCCTTGACAATGTGACCCTGGAAATAAAAAAAGGAGAACTGGTCGCAATCGTCGGACCGTCTGGGAGCGGGAAATCAACCTTGTTAAATATGTTAGGGTTGTTGGATGCACCGACAGCGGGACTAATTTATCTTGGAGATCTAAACGTGACCGGGATAAAAAATAAGAAATTACCTGAAATTAGATCAAAAGATCTTGGCTTTGTCTTCCAATCGTTTAATTTAATCCCCAGTCTAACCGCCTTAGAAAATGTAATATTACCCTTAAAATATGCTGGTGCCTCGAAGCAACGAAGAAGAGAAATGGCGATAAAAGCTCTAGAATCGGTCGGCTTGGGAGACAGACTCGATCATACCCCAAACGAGCTTTCTGGTGGCCAAGGTCAAAGAGTGGCGATCGCAAGATCGATTGTCAATAGTCCAGCAATTATATTTGGGGATGAATTAACGGGCGAGCTAGACACTAAAATGACTAAAGAAATTATGGAGTTAATCCAAAAACTCAATGATAAGGGCCAGACTTTTATCATTGTCACCCACAACCCAGAAGTGGCTAAAATGTGTAAGAGAACAATCTATATGTTAGATGGTAGAGTCGAAAAAGATCAATTAAATAGGAAAAGTTAGTGGCAGAAGATAAACATTTTTCAAATAATGAAGCGAAAGCAATCGGGGATGCCTTAGGGGTTGATTGGTCGGAGTGGGATGTGGAACAATTTCGGCTAGGGATGGATGTTGAGCTAGAGCATGGGACGATTGACCTACAAACAAACATCACGGATGATGATCCTCTTCTGACAGCGAAAATTGCTTTGGCCCACCTTAAGGAAATTCCCGATTACTATGATCGATTAGAGAGGCTAGAAGATGAAGCTAAGGGTAAAAGACTAGGCCAGTAGTAAGATGTTTCAAGCTCTCATCTTTGGAATAATAAGTGGATTTTCTTTATTGTTTGGGGCCGTTGTTGGTTCAACCTTTAACCTTAAACAAAAAACAATTGCTAGGTTTATGGCGTTTGGGTCTGGGGTCTTGGTCTGTGCTTTAACTTTTGGACTGATGGAAGAAGCGTTTGTCCATGGTGGCTTTGATGCGGTGACGATTGGTTTCATCGCGGGAGGATTGACCTTTGTCGCGGGTGATTACCTCGTTCATATCAAGGGAGGAAGAAAGCACAAACGGAAACAATTAGTTGACGCTAGAAATGAGTCTAATGGCAAAATAATAACTCTTGGCGCTTTACTTGACGGGGTTCCAGAATCGATCGCCTTGGGAATCTCAATCTTTAATGGTCAAGGCCGAGGCTTTTTAATGTTAATCGCGATTGTTTTGTCGAACTTCCCAGAAGGGATATCGTCAATAAATGGCTTAATTAAAGAGGGCTTTAGTAAAAAAAAGATATTTATAATGTGGTTTGTGGTCGCTTTCTTAACGGCCACGACAACAGTTTTGAGTTTTTACTTTTTGCACGATGCTAGTCAAAATACAATTGGGGTAATTGAAGCTTTCGCGGCCGGAGCGATCCTAGCGATGTTAGCAGACAGTATGATGCCTGAAGCATTTGAAGAAGGTGGTTTTAGTATGGGCCTTTTGACAGTTTTAGGTTTTTTAGTCGCGTTTATAATCTCGAGATTTTAATAGAGTGGGGGAAGGTGAATAAAATTATTATCAATACCGACGGTGGAGCCAGGGGTAATCCTGGTCCGGCAGGAATAGGGGCTGTTTTCTCGGATGAAAAGGGGGTCACGATCGCAGAATTTGAAGCGTATATTGGCACGGCGACAAATAATGTGGCGGAATATAAGGCGTTAATTCTAGCTTTAGAAAACCTTAATAATTTTTCTTATCAAGAGGTTGAGTGTCGTCTTGATAGTGAGCTAGTCGTTAAGCAGCTAAATGGAGAATATAAAGTAAAGGATAGCACCTTGAAACGACTTCACGGACAGGTTCTTGAGCTCTCAGTCTTTAAGTCGATTAGGTTTGTTCATGTCAGGAGAGAACAAAATATATTAGCCGATAAGCTGGTTAACAAAGCCATTGATGAAGCAGGGTTCTAGATCTTTTTTTATCAACACGCAGGCTTTTAGGTAATGGCCAAGTCACCGTCAAGAGATAGAGACCCTAGCAACCTAGGTGGATCAGGTAGTATAAGGAATCGCTCTAATAAAGACGAGAGATTAAACATGTCTGTTCCTCGTATAATGTAAAATACGACGAGGCTTACTGTACAGTTAACTTATTGAACACTTTGTAGCTTCTGGAGGGGCGTCATTAGCTCTATACCGAGGTGAGGACGGAACTCATTGTAGTACTTTAAATACTCTTGATACATAGAGTTAAGTCCAATAAGGTCTTTGGGTACTTCTTCAATTCTCCAAAAGAATTCTTCCTCATCAGTTCTAAATGACCTCTCAATCACTGCATTCTCGTTGGGACTCGATTTGTGAATGTAGTGGTGGCCCCAACCAAGGTCGCCTTCTACAAAATTAAGAAATGCTTTTTGGAATTCAAATCCGTTATCTGTCTGAACAAAGTCAGATTGAAATGGTAGAGTGGGAACTATTTGCCTCAATGCTTCTACCGCCAGTCTTTGATCTAGTAGCGGAAGAATTACTCCTTGCTTGTAGCGACTCCAAATGTCCACCACCGCGTAGAGATAGGCGGTATGAACGAGTCCTGAAAGCTCAGGGGTGACATATTTGACATCCATCTGAAGTTTACCTGGAGCTAATGCGTTCTTTAGATACATATGTGTAGTCTCCTGATACCTTGGTCTCCGGTAGTTCTTACCAGGGATAGTAAGTCCTTTTAGCTTTAAAAAACTATGAACAGTGTTGTAGTGGACGCCAGGACGTACAAGGGCCGTAATCTTTCTTGCTCCAAAACCAGTTTGGTTCTTTGTTCTAACTATCTGGTCCTGAATCTCTGCACCCAACCTAGTAGTTCGATGTGTTTTGGGTCGAGTCGATTTTCGCTTAACGCCTGTCGCTAGATATCTTAGCCCTTGGCTCCCGCTAAACGCTCTTCGTCGCCAGTTTATGACTGTACCAGGACTAATACCCAGTTCTCTTGCAGTCTTTCTGATCATGCCGTCATTAGTCTTAAGCCTCCTTATTATTTCTGATGGCTCTACTCTCATATTTTACCTCCTACTTTATTTTAGTGTAAGAAGTGTTCAATATGTCGTTGTACAATACGACGAGGTTGATATAAGGACTTAATTATGCTATAATATAGATGTTCAGTTAACTGGATAATCGCCCCGCTTTTTTAGAATACCATTGGATCAGTTGAAGGATAACGGTTAATAAATGGTAACTTAAAGAAGCGGGGAGGAAAGTCCGGGCACCTTAAGATTAGGATAGTCGTTAACGACGACCGGCTGAGAGGCTAGGGAAAGTGCCACAGAAACGATACCGCCCCTTTGGGGTAAGGGTGAAAAGAGTGAGGTAAGAGCTCACAATTTATTACGGTGACGTAATAAATAGGTAAACCCTATCCGGTGCAAGGCAGGTGGGCTTCGCGCTTTTACATAATGACTTTGAAGGGCTAAAAACCTAACAAGGACTCTTAAATTGTAAACGTATTGATCTGTACTAAAAGTGTTAAGTCCTGCCGCTTAGATAGATGATTATCGCTTCTTTATTTAGAAGTACAGAACCCGGCTTATAGGTTAACTGAACATAAAAAAACACCTTCTTGAGAGGTGTTTTTTATATCTTGTAATTACTTATTAATGACAACCAGAACAGCGACTACAGCCGCTACAACCAGGGGTCTCGATCTCTTCCTGCTTAAGGACTTTTGTATGTTTACCGTCGCAGCCTGGGCAAACAATATCCTCTTGGTGGGCAATTACGACTTCATATTTGGCTTTGCAGTCTTTGCATTGGCAGGTAAATTTATTCATGATTTTACTTCCTCTAAAATACTTTTAAAAATACTGGGCTGAGTGGCAGCAAATTCTGCTAAGATCTTGCGGTCTAAGTCGATATGGTTTTTCTTTAAGCCAGCTGAAAATTTTGAATATGAAAGACCGAGTTCTTTCGAAGCATTACCGATACGAGTAATCCATAATCTTCTGAAATCCCTTTTTTTATTCCGACGATCACGATATTGATATGACCAAGCCTTCAGTAAGGCCTCTCGAGCCTTTTTGATACTACTTCGACGAACCTTTATCATCCCCTTCGTTTGGTCTTTAATCTTTTTGTGTCGGGCGTGACTGGTGACTCCGCGTTTAACTCTCATTAACCAACTCCTAACATTTTTTTTACATTTTTTCGATCGCCTGAAGATACCTCAAAAGAGCCCTTGTAATTTCTCTTTTGATCTTTTGATTTGTGTTCTAACAAATGGCCAGCGTAAGCACCGCTTCTTTTGACTTTGCCAGTCGGCGTAATCCTAAAGCGCTTGGCGGCACCACTATGAGTTTTGATTTTCGGCATCTTCTTTTCCCTTTTCT
The DNA here is from genome assembly GCA_903842085.1 of uncultured bacterium. Classification (GTDB taxonomy): domain Bacteria; phylum Patescibacteriota; class CPR2; order UBA1875; family CAIMLA01; genus CAIMLA01. Next base: position 25,822 of record CAIMLA010000026.1, read on the forward strand.
ATTATCTTTCTTTTTAAACTTTTGCTTGGGGCTAGGGTCATAAACAAATCCCTGCCGGTAAATTCTGGTTCTTGTTCGACCTCTCCAGACTCGGCCATTTTTTCTCTAATTTTTTGTAACAAGGCTAAGCCAAGTTCTTTGTGAACGATCTCTCTTCCTCTAAAGCGGACCTGAAATCTGACTTTATCTCTCTTTAACAAAAACTTTTCAGCTAAGCGAAGTTTTGTTTCTAGGTCATGAGCACCGATCTTGATACCCAGTCTAATCCCTTTCACCTCGATTTTTTGTGGTTTTGTCTTTTGCTTCTGTTGTTCGTAACGAAACTTGCCCCAATCCATTATTTTCACTACTGGGGGAGTTGCGTTTGGAGATACTTCAACTAAATCAAAACCTTCTTCCTTGGCTAGCTCTAAAGCCTTTGAGGTAGGTAAAACCCCGAGTTGTTGTCCATCATGGGCAATGACCCTGACTTCTTTAACCCGAATTTGTCCATTTAAGCGTGATTTTTTTTCTATCCTTCCCTCATATTTTGTTAAGCTGATTTTAGCATAAAATAAGTACTTTTGTCAATTTGAAAGATTTCAGAATTTACGATGTCTAGAAACAATTACTTTTAATTTTCTCTCAGAGAGAGTGATTGTGGCTGGGGTTTGAGTAACAACTTGTCCGTCAGCACTAACCGGAATCGGATCTTTCGAGCTGACAACAACCTTTTGA
>CAIMLA010000027.1 GCA_903842085.1 uncultured bacterium
ACTTGATTTTAATTTCCATTATTATCCTCTATAAAAAATATGTTGTCCTATGATTACTGTTTTCGCTAGTCTCCAGTGTGGATGGCACCAAGTCGCGTGATAAAACTTGGCACCACCTGTATTGTCTTGGATATTACCGATATAAACTTGCTCGGCAATCTTCCTGTTCTCTGATATGTAACAGTGGAACTTCTTTCTTTTGGCGGGCTCTCGCATCCATGAGAATTGGTAAATTCCACTTATCTTTTGTTTTACAACAGTACATGCATTATTACCAAATCTAGGGTCGTGAGTCCTATTCATGACCACATGGGCCACGGCAATCTTGCCTTCTGTTGGTTGATTATCTGCCTCGTAAGTAATATTTGTGGCTAGACAGTCGATTTGCTTTTTGTCTTCTATAGTTAGCTTTACTGGAACTTTCACGATTACTTTTTGCTCAATCACTTTTACTTGAGGTACTACCATAACCAGAGGTTTAGGTTTTAGTAGAAGGGCTCCGCCGGTAATGGCTGTTACACCAATAGTAAGTCCGAATAGGAACCCAATAACCAAGCGATTTCGCTTAGGTAAATCGGTCATCTTTCTCCCTTTTTTTTGATACTCCTTAATAAAGGGTTAAGACATGTGTCTATGTCACGGAGTATAGCAGTCGTTATAGAAAATGAAATCTAGGCCGAAGCCCAGACTCCATGGTAATACGTTATTTAATGTTTGTCAAGCCTTAATGTCTAAGTTTCGACATTAAGGTGGCAATTTTTTCTTCTGCCAGTTTCAATTTTGCGTTTGCTGTTAGCAAATCGTCTTTCACTCTCATCGCTTCTAATACATTAAGAAAGTATAATATCCCACCTAAAGCAATAACGAACAGTAAAAAGTAGACCATGTCTGCCTCCTGTTTTGTTACATACGGTTGGATTTACTATTTAGTTACCAAAAAATATCATCGACGTGCTTTAGAGTAGAGCTAGTACCTGTGACAGCAAAAGTTTCACCGGCTGGGGTTGTTACATCATAGGCCTTATTTGGTTTTTGTGATTCCCACATATTACCAAAAGTATTTTGCCAAACACGACCAAAGCGGTCACGGTGGATTCTTACCGCTGTTTTCATAATATAATCCTTATGTTGAAAGTGGTAGATTTTATTCTGTTGCTAAGAAAAATCTACCGAAAAACTCCGGATCACTGACTATGCAGCGAGAGCCATAGGTGCGTTATCGTTGGCATCTATTCTATTTAGACTAATTGTCGGCCGTGCTTTGCCGTGTTCTCCACTTTCCTATACGCAACCAATCGATATCTAGTTCGCCCCCATCAACTATACATTGCCCATAACGTCCATGGTCCATATCTTGTCTATTCAAGACCACAATGTATAGTTGGTGGAGGCGCGGGGATTCGCACCCCGGTCTTGGTCTGCCTTCAGTCCGTATCAACGAACAAAACTATTTAGTATTAAAAATCACCCAGTACATTTCGGGTATGCATACGGGCCCGGCCCGATTCATTGGCCGCGATTGCATACTCGACCATATCCTTGGCTTCTTTCAGACCAAATTGGGGATAAGAATCATTGGAAAGTCCAATGGTCTTGCCATATTCTAAAACTGGCGTATAATGGAGCGCATGAGAAAATCACCAACAATGATAAAGCCGGGGGACAGATTCAATCGTCTTGTGGCGAAATCGTATCACCATACCGGGAAACACAGCAGGCGTTATTTCATATTTGATTGTGACTGCGGAAATTCCAAAATTA
>CAIMLA010000028.1 GCA_903842085.1 uncultured bacterium
ACGAAGACTTTTACCACTCCTAACTCCAAAAGCAATGGTTTCTCTTTCCCTTAAAAGAAGATGTACTTTATTCATTTAATACCTCACTTAGATTTACTTATTATCTTACTCTAAGTGGTGCATTCGGTAGTAGAACTCAGTTTTACAAATAAAATACTTGACATTGTTGGTGCCATGTGTTACACTTATTATCGCGTAAATACAACGCATACCTTTACATGTAATTGAGCATCCCTTGGGATACTCTTACAAAATTGTCTAGGGACGAAAGACTAGGTGCCCAGGCCATCTCCCGTTGCGAGTAAATCTAGTGCCCTAAAACCTTTGCGCAAGCAAAGGTACAGCTAGTTTCGGCGCGAGCGTGCCTATCTCCCTTTCTTTCGAGCCAACCCTGACACGCTTGGTGGAAGCGTTAGAGGCTGGATGTCACGATTATCCTACTGGATAACTGATAATTCAGGCTCACCACCAAAAAATGTCGAGAGGTTGTCCGCCGCATGTCGGTTGTCTGAAATGCCTGGTCTGGCGCCATCACTGTCTCAGGGCAGATGAAGAGGAAACGATGACCAAGCACAGTAAGATTAGGGACACCTCTGGCTAACGCCTCGGTGGAGGCGTAAAAGAGAGCGGGTAGTCCCGCCTCACCACACTGCCTCCTCCCCTTAAATGGGGAGGAGGCTCTTCTTTTTAATATAATTAATTTTAATAAATTGCGGGAGTTCTTATCTCAAGAAAATTGTAGACAATACAGGTTCTAACGTCTTCTATAATGGCCAACCAAATTCGTGAGGTAAGGCTTAGTAGAGCCTTTTTTATTATTAATATATTTACATTTCGCATCATGGCTCTATAATTAAAATTATTAAGGAGATTATTATGCCAAATGAAAAAAGTGGTTATCAACCAAATCAAGATGTAAAAAAAGGTGAAATAGCACTATCGGACAAAATGTCTGAAGTTCAAATTCCCGAAGAAATTAGATTGGAAAAAACTTTTGACGAAGAAGAATATCAAGAATTCCAAAGATTAACTGGAGAAGAAAAGATTAAGCGAGCAAAGGAATTTTGGGCACAGAAGAAAGATGAAGAACCCTCTACTGAAGGATACCCTGACAATCTTTTTGATGACCCCGATATGTGTTGGGCACTTATTCACTCTGGTCTAAACCCTAAGGAGACAAAATGGTACTCAGACTATTTAAAGGCATTCGATGGTGATAATTATTTATTAAATCACGCAGATTGGAGTGGGGGCAATGATAATCACTATAAAATGACATCTGAAGGTAAATTAGCAAAGGAAATTGACTGGTCTTGGCGTCCCAGAATGACAAGTTGGGTAAAGGAGCAAAATGAGATGTTGAGACAGGCTTTATCCTTATATATAAAGACACCAACGCCTAAAAGTCAACATGTACATATCCCATGGTCACGGGAATTTAGAATTCAATCATATGAAAATGTTTTTCCTGGACTTGAAGAAATGAAAGATGAAACTGGACTTATACCAAATGGGGCTCTTTACGAATTTATAAAAATTGACCCTTCAGTTGAGGATGAGGTTGGTGACTATTTAGAATATGCACTTGAGACCTACGGTATTTTTGGAGTTTTCCAATCCCCTTCAAAGATTAAAGGAGATTCAAGGTTTAGTGATCAGAAAATTGATAAAGGACGCGAAATATTAGACTACGCCCAAAGGCAACATGGTTCAATTATTAGCGATTTGAGTGAATTAAAAAAAGCTTATTCAGAAGACGAACTAAAAGAAACCGTGTATCACTAGCCTCCTTAATTACATAACAAGGTCTAAGGGTTTCAATCATCAAATAAGAGAGGAAATTAATAATTCAACTCGATTAAATATAAAATAGGTTCTAACGTCTTCTATGATGGCCAACCAATTTCGCAAGATTAGGAAAGCTAAATCTCTGCTTGTTTGTTGATATTTTGTGCTAAAATACTGTAATGGATATCGTAGAAGAAATACAAAAAATTAAACTACGTAATAAAAAAGTAGAGGCAGACAAGGCTTGGGAAACTAGCCTTTTCAGAAAACTCCTTGTAAGTATTCTTACCTACATTGTAACAGCCGCTGTCTTTTATTTAATAGGAGTGAACAATTATTATCTAAGCGCATTAATTCCAACTCTTGGCTACTTTTTGTCAGTCCAGACTATACCTTATGCTAGAGATTGGTGGATAAAAAAATATGAGAAAGAGAGAAAATTTGAATGATAGATTAAGGTCTGAGCTAGTTGAAAATGTAAAAAGAAACATTAATTCAGAAGATCCCTCCCATGATATTCTTCACACCCTAAGAGTGCTTTCAAACGCTGAAAACATCTCAAAAGAAGAAGGCGGAGATTTGGATGTAGTCACACCTGCCGCACTATTTCACGATATTGTTTGTTATCCTAAAAATAGCCCAAAAAATAGATTCTCAGTTAAAGAAAGTGCCGAATATGCTGAAACTATTTTGACTAAAATGCCAGAATACCCACAGGAAAAAATTAAACGTGTGAAAAGTGCTATCTTGTCTACATCATTTACATACGGCAAAGAAACTGAGTCAATCGAGGATGAAATAGTCCAGGCCGCTGACATGCTCGATGCAGTAGGAGTAATATCTGTTATGAGAACTTATGGTTCATCAGGAGTAATGAAACGAGCATTTTACGAACCAAACGACCCTTTCGCTGAGCATAGAGAGCTTGATGATATGAAATACGGACTAGATTTGTTCTATACTCGGCTATTAACTATTCAAGACAAAATAAAAACAAAGACAGCTCAGAAAATTGCAAAAAGAAGAACCATGATTTTGGTTAAAATATTAGACGAATTTAGAAAAGAACTTCAAGGGAAGTAAGCTAGTTTTCGCGTCGAGAGATGGCGCCCATAAGTTCATGAAGAAATTCTATACCAGATACAATAATCTTGTAATTTCTTTATTTTCGTGCTATAACGATGCCATTCGAGTTCCTTAACAAACTATTCCTAGAGAGGTGTGCCATGGCCCGGGGAGATGAAAAAATAATTGATGGTGGTTATCTCGGCAAGTCTTACATAATACATGAAAACTATGATGGATCCAAGACCATCTACGAGCAAGGGCCTATGGGCGGTAGGGGAGCCGAAGTAGGAAAAGAAATCTATAGTCAGCTTTATGGTTATACCAAGGTATCGTCCAATGGTGGATCAACAAATGTTCATACTCCCACAATCTATGGGCCTGATCTGAATACAAGCTCAGGCGTTTCACGGGCTCTTAGAGATGCTTCTGGGAATGCACCACGGCCTCCATCTAGTGAGTCCTATACGGCATACACTGGTATCAACAGTAGTCACAATTTTGGTACTTCTTACCATGGTTCCTTGATGGATTATCTTTATGAGTGGATGGGGAAACTTCCTCGGATAACTAGAAGCATCATATTTGGATTCTTGATGTTTATCATGCTTATACCAGCTTTACCGTATATCGTAGGGGGTTACCTTATTTTAGCTCTTTTCTTGGGCCAAGGCCTACTAAACTCTTGGGTTTGGGGAGCTTTTTCCGTAGTTCTGTTTCTATCCCCGTTTCCTGTCGGTTTCTTTATCTCCTTCTTAGAAGAAAACTGGAATTCTAATTAACAACAAGCTAGATGCAAATGCATCAAACAATAGGGGCAGATGCGCAAAAGCGTTTCTGCCCCTTTAACTTTTATAAATATTATTTTGAACATTGTGAATAGTAATTTCCCCCCATTTATAACAATACAATTTCTAACGTCTTCAGATAATGGCCAACCAATATTATAATTATAAGCTTAATATCAAACATATTTTTTATGGTAAACTCAGTTTTGAACCTGTGGTAAAATATGTCCATGTCAAATAATAAAAAATCAATCGATTGGTACAACGATAACGCAATTTTTTACACCGATCACGTTAGAAGCCCAAAAGAATCTATATATCATTCATATTATGAAAAACCTGCTATGTATAATGCTTTGCCTAATTTAAAAGGTAAGAAGGTTTTAAGTCTTGGTTGTGGAAGCGGAGAAGACAGCCACTACTTAAAAAATATGGGCGCATTAGAATCTATAGGGATCGATGCATCAAAAGAAATGATTAAGATCGCCTCAGCGAGCTACCCTGAATGTGACTTTATTTATATGGACATGGAAAAACTCGAATTTAAAGATGAGTCTTTTGATTTCATATACTCTAGTCTCGCCATCCATTATCTCGAATATTGGAACAATGTTTTAAGTGAAGTATATCGGACTCTAAAATCTGACAAATATTTTCTTTTTTCTTGTGAACATCCCGTCTATTCTTCAATGGACTGTATAGAAGATAAGAAAACAAAAATGAGAGAACTTTCCTATACTCGAGAAAAAAAGACTGAAGAATATACTATAATTGGAGACTATCTTAAACACGGAAAACGTATTGAAAAGGATTGGCCAGTCACTACTTGGCATAAGTCTATTGGGGAGATATCTAGCGAAATAAAGAAAAGTGGCTTTCTTATGAGTGAAATTATTGAGCCAGAGCCAATGATCGAAATGAAAAAATTATCAGAGAGGACTTTTAGTCACCTAAGTAAAATCCCAGGCTTTATTATTTTTAAACTCTACAAGGCTGAATAATATCAAAAAGAGGGATTAATAATCCAATTTGGTTTAAGGCAAAATAGGTTCTAACGTCTTCTATGATGGCCAACCAGTTTCCTGAGGAAAGGCTTAACTAAGGCTATAATTATTTAACAATATACTTTGTATTCGGTAAGGTTATGTTTATTTTATCAAATATTTGATAAAATCTAGTTATTGATACTAACTAATTTACTAGGAGGGATCTCGTGGAAGAAGCACAAGCAGAAAAAAGCAAGGAAAAGGTTAATGTTAAGAGATTACTTATTACTATCGCCATCGTCTTAGTGACAGCTTTAGTCGTTGGTGGAGTAACTTGGTATTATATGGATAAGAATGCGAAAGATCTTAAAGAAGCCAATGACAAAGAAATTCAAGCCCTAGAGAAACAGATTACTATATTGAAGAAGGCAGAGACGACTGGGAATAATAATACGGCTGCTAGCAACCAGACACAACCATCCGTTCCTCCTGCAACTGTTGTGAACAATTTTTTAACTTCGTATTTAGAATATTTAAATTCAAATAACAATGGTCAAGGAGCGGCTGGTTATGTGGGAACACACGCATCAGCGCCTATAACAAGCACATTCAAGACCTCGGTTACAACTGGGTTAAAATACGCAGATCCGATTATTCTGGCACAAAATACCCCTGATCCCAACAACGCATTTACAGTTGGGACAGTGACTGTGGCAGGAAATAGTGCAAACGTTCCAGTTACTTTGAATTTTATTGAAAGCCCATCCCATATAGTTTACGGACTTGTAGTTGATGGAAACGAATGGAAAATAAATAGCGTTAAATCAGCCAACTGATTTATTTCTAATAAAAGTAGCTTAAGGTTCTTGACTCGTTCTATCAATCTCATCAAATATCAACCAAAAGAGGTGATTAATAATACAATCTGGTTCAAGGCAAAATAGATTCTAGTTTCTTCTATGGTGGCCAACCAATTTTGCAGGAAAAGGCTTTGTTAAGTCTTTTATATATTTATGATACAATTTCACTATGAAAAAGACTAACGATACATACTGTATAGTATTCAAGGGTAAAAATATTACTGAACGTTACTATCGAGACAAAGATGGATGGTTAAAAGTTAGTAGCCGAGGCCGTGTGTTTTGTGCAACAGCAGAACAAGTACTCAATCATCTGCTGCCCGCCCTATCATTCGGTGATCAACTTAATCTCACTGTGACTGTGGAACACTACGATGAGCCTTTCTGGCAAACTCCGGAAGCAGTGAAGGGTAAGACTAAATAGTTTCAGGTAGCTCCTACTATGTTTTAAAGTTAATTTAACAACGAAAATATTAAGTATATTTAGACAAGAGGTAGATAATGACAACAAGGAATAATAGATTCGAATTTAGTTCCGAAGATTTGAAAAGAAAGTATTTGAATGATATTATTGCTTTCTTCCAAGATATTAGGAGTGAAAGAATTGGCTTTTTAGCTGCGGAAGAAGTCTTAGGCTTTTTTACAGAAACATTGGGCGAGGAAATATATAGAATGGCCATCAATGATTCTAAAAAATTATTGAAGGAAAGATTAGAAGATATAGATATTGAGCTAGATCTATTATCGCCAGAAAAGACACAGAAGCCTGATAGAGCTCTTTAAGCATAAATAATATTACTTCGTTTCTTCCATTCACTACACAATAGGTTAGAACCTCTTCTAACATGGATAACCAATTTCATGAAGAAAGGCCTTACTAAGCCCTTTACTATATCTATACTTCTCAACCCCTATCGAAAATCAATTTTGGGCAGTAGAAGCCTACCGATTCCCTACCTAGTGAATCATCATTAAGTTTAAATTAAATTCTATAGTTAACTACGAATCATTAAATGTAGTATTATATTATTATGTCTAGCGTCGAACAAAATTCAAATAATAGACAAGAAATATTCCGCAATATGCTTGTAGGAACTCTATTATATTCTGTAGTTCTCGGGTTTTTTAATGACTATACAGATATTTTGCATACTGGAACATATTCAACAACTTTTTTGATGGCTATAGTTATGCAGATTCTGACATACCTGACATATATGATCAAAGATAAATTCGTAGATTGGCTTGATAATCGCAAGAAGCCTAAGAGTAAGATTTTGCTTATTTTTGGTGTTTGGTTAATAATCTTTCTGTCAAAGTTTGTCTTTTTATGGGTAATAGAGTTCATTTTCCGCGGAACGGTTGAAATTAGTAGTTTTTTTGGGCTATTACTTATGGTGGTTATCTTGACGATCGCTCAAAAGTTAGTTGAGATTGTTTACTGTAAACTGGGTGACAAACAATAGCACTCAATCAACGAACTTTAGCCCTCGACTATCCTCATTGGTTACAGAAAGTTGTATAATGTAGCTAATAATTAAAGAAAGGACAACGAAATGCCACCATTAAGAGCAAGGAGAAGGGGAATGTTAATGGGCGCAGCCATTGCTACTTCGCGATCTAAAAAAGCTGCCCAGCAAACACCAGCACCTCCGCAGACAGCAACTCCACCTCCACAGGCAGGGTTAAGCCCAGATATCACTAAGCAATTGACAGATTTGAAGGGATTGCTCGATAGCGGGATACTCACTCAAGAAGAGTTTGATTCTAAAAAAAAGCAAATACTTGCACTTTAACTAAACTCTTCGGGTTAAGGAACATCGCGTAAATTCAAAGCTGTTTCTGCATTAATGTCTAATGGGGGAAGTGTTAGATTTATCTTATTCAATAATAAATCGGTTCTAATTTTGTTCATTATGGCCAAATAAAGATTATGAGACAATACACAGATATAAATATTTATAAAAAGATTGGCGTAATACCGACGGATACGATTTATGGCATTGTATGCCAGGCTCTAGATGCGGAAATGGTTGAAAGAATTTATAAAATAAAAGGTCGACAACCAGAAAAACCATTTATTATACTTATTAGCAAGATTCAGGATCTAGAATTATTTGGTATTTTTTTGACGGATGAACAAATCAAAATTTTGGAAAGTCTATGGCCCAATAAGATAAGCATAGTATTGGCTTGTCAAAATGACAAATATAATTATCTTCATCGCGGAACCAATAGCCTGGCATTTCGTTTACCAAAAGACGATCAGCTCAGAAGATTTTTAGATAAGACAGGACCCCTAGTAGCTCCGAGTGCAAACCCCGAAGGTTCAAAGCCCGCAAAAACAATCGCTGAAGCCAGGAAATATTTTGGTGATAAGATAGATTTTTATGTTAATGGTGGGCAGATAGATTCAATCCCCTCAGCTCTTATTAAACTGGAACATAATAACTTTCAAATCCTTAGGGAAGGTGAACCGCAGGCACTTTCGAGCTTAGCTAGAAAACCGACAGAGATTGACACCACAAGTACTAGACAGTAGTCTAAAATTATATAGAAAATACTATTTATGATAAGTTCGAAAAATTTGGAGGAGTGAATGAAAGAAGAACAAAAAGAAAAAGTTAAGAAAAAGGTTAATGTGACGAGATTACTTATTACTATTGCCATCGTCTTAGTGACAGCCTTAGTCGTTGGTGGAGTAACTTGGTATTATATGGATAAGAGCGCGAAAGATCTTAAAGAAGCTAATGATAATGAAGTCCAAGCTCTAGAGAAACAGATTACTATCTTGAAGAAGACAGAGACGGCAGAAGTGAAGAGCAAGGCTGATACCACCAGTGATTGGCACACTTATAAAAACACCGATTATAATTTTCAATTAACTTTGGGTGATAAATTTAAAGGCTACATTGTTAACAAAGACAGTAACAATGGAATTGATTCATATCTTTTCTCACTACCGACAACTGATTCCCAATATGTTAGTGTAAATAACAACCCAGCACCTGTATTTAGAATCACGATATATACTGATGCAAAATATCAAGAATTAATGAATCAGGAAGGTCCTAAGCCAACTTTTATCAAATCATCTAATGGAAAAACATATGCCTACTGGTTGGCAACGCAATGGCCATCAGATTGGGGATTAACAGGCGGCGAGAACGGGGATATTAAGACTGTCGTTGATACTCTCAAGATTAATTAGTCTAAATAAAGATAGCTATTGATTCAAAATACGTTCCCAGATTTGTAATTTTTCAATTATAATCTTGGTGGCTACCATTTCCTTAATCTTTCATTTGTTAATTTGCATATTTTATATTTTGTGAAAAAGACGTAAAATACCTAGGTTAATAAGGCTAACAGGTGAGTGATGATCTAACAAGTCCCTTGTTTAATGAGTTTATCTCAAATTTAGGCAAGGTAAAACATGCTGTGACTGAAGACGAGAAAGTTCATGTTAATGAGCTGGCTGGTAATGTTTATTTTATTTACGAAAAAATGCGAAACGCCGTTGAATACCGTGAACAGCATTTATTTAGACGAAATGCTATCGAACGACTCATCAATAGAACGGTCTTTATTAACGACAATGACCTAAAGGGTCTCGGCGGGAGTATCGTCAAAGAGCTCATCAAGACTCGCTATCTAGAGAATAATTCTCTACCTATCTCTACTTTAAATAAAATTGATAAAATACTAGCCCGCTATCATTCTTTTTTCATAGAATTTAAAAGTAGCAATCTTGCCAATAGCAAAACTCATCTACATAATATTCTGATGATGGCAGCTTGTGAAATAGAAACGACAATCTGGTCATATGATGAAGAGCAAATCTATCTTGATTTTGTATATAATAATTTTTGCTTATCTATTGAAACAGATCTAGAAGAGGAGAAGAGCTTTGTCGCAATTGCGACCTATTATGCTGTTCATCGTTCACTCTGGAAGTCAGATAAATATACTATAAATTACTATTTATTCAGAAGCAGTCTCACTAATTGGTTCAAGTCTGACAATTATTCTTCAAAAGAACTTGTGATATCGTATATGTCATTTATGGATTATCTAGAAGAAGTGTCGGCTTCTCCAGTCTTTTCAAGAGTGAATAAAATTGTTAGAAAAAATATTGCCCCATATAGGATTATAAGGATCGCCCTTCTGGAACGAAAACTCTATGACGAAGTCAGCGATAAAAAAGTTTTGCTGGATAGAATTAACTCAATTTTGATTAATGAATACAATACAATAAAAGAGCGGACGAATCGTAAAATTATTCAAGCCATTATCTATATCTTCTTGACTAAGATCTTACTGGCCATAATCCTAGAATTTCCATATGATTATTTCGTAAATGGGAGTATCAATTATTTGCCATTGATAATAAATTTGGTTTTTCCACCAGCTTATATGTTTCTTTTAGTAAGTTTTATCCCCACCCCTGACAAAAGCAATACCAATGAAGTTGACAAGAGAATTGAAGGAATCATATACAATAATTCAAACCCAACAAAATTCAAGGTGTCTGGCTTAAAGTCCAAAACAAATATCGGCTTAATAATCCTCTATATTTTTACGTTTATTTTATCCTTTTTATTGGCCATTTATTTACTGTATGTTCTAAACTTTAATATTGTCAGCGGACTAATCTTCTTTATCTATTTTTCTACCGTTAGTTACTTCGGATACCGAATTTCACAAGGAGCTAAGGAGTTTATTCTTTTTGAAAAGAAGAAAACAATCAGGGAAGCTTTGCTAGATTTTTTCACTTTTCCATTTATCAAAGTGGGACGATGGTTGGGTGATAAATACGCCAATCTTAATATTTTTGCTTTTATCCTAGACTATATGATCGAAATGCCCCTAAAGACAATCTTAATTGTTTTTGAAGAGTGGTCATCAATGATAAACAAAGAAAAAGAAGATCTCTTAGATCGATAATTTGCTATTTATTAATATTCGACATGAAAGACACCGAAATTATTTGACTATTTAACCAAAATATATATAATTTCAGGGCAGCAAAAAGATCGATCCGAAGGAAGTGGTGGCATGTTTAGTACTTTAAGGGACAGATGGAGTACGACCGCAGAAGGTATTATCACCCTGGCGTTTCTGTCCACCACCCCAGAAGAGTCTTTGGTGATCTTAGGGAAAGCAGTCCGACAGTATCGGACAGCGAAGAGCAGGATGGAGGTTATATCGAAGAAACTCACCGAAGCAGCCATCCAAGTGATGGAAAATCACAACATAGACGAGCTGAGGGTGTCGAGAAGGACCTTCATCCGTCTAGCTAGAACCTTCAAGATCCCAGCTGGCGATAAGGGAGAGAAAATTTACGAGTCCTTGGTTGATAAATTTGGTCAAGGAGTAGTAAACAATCTCTACAGCTTCAAGGATGTGCCAACCCTTCCTGTTCTGATTAGGTCATTTGATCTAGACGAGGAAGCGCTAGCCAAGCTTGATCCATCAGTCCAGAGGGAGATTGCTCGAACCCTCGGCCTCACGCCCAAACTCGACGTCGTCGACGTCCCCAAGAGGGTGAAACAAGGCAAGCCAAGAGCCAAGAGATCGTAAAGTCTGTCTGCTATCTTGGGGCATTAACGCAATGCGTTAATGCCCCTTTACATATTTAATTTTAATAGTTTATTTCTTTAAAGCTGCTTGTGCTGCTGCAAGACGAGCAATCGGAACTCGGTAAGGTGAACAGGAGACATAATTAAGACCGGTTCTGTGACAAAATTCAATAGAAGCTGGATCCCCACCGTGCTCACCACATATTCCGAGCTTGATATCCTTTCTTACGCTTTTGCCTTTTTTTACCGCCATTTCAATTAGTTGACCGACCCCGACTTGATCTAAAGAGACGAAAGGGTCTATCTTAAGAAGCCCCAATCGAATATATTCCGGTAAGAACTTTGGCACATCATCTCTCGAAAAACCATAGGTCATTTGAGTCAAATCGTTTGTCCCAAATGAGAAAAATTCCGCTTCTTTTGCAATCTCGTCTGCCAGTAAAGCCCCTCTGGGCACTTCAATCATTGTTCCAAGTTTATATTTAATCTTAACTTTATGTTCTTTTTCTAGCTCATTTGCGACTTTTGCAATTATTTCTTTTTGAGCTATAAATTCTTTAACATCACCGACTAAAGGAATCATGATTTCAGGAACAGTCTTAATCCCAGATTCATTAATCCTGAGCGTAGCTTCCAGAATGGCCCGAGCTTGCATGGCAGTAATCTCAGGATAAGTATTTCCTAGTCGACAACCTCTATGACCCAGCATGGGATTAACTTCGTGCAATGAAGCAATCTTTTTTTCAATCTGGTCGATGGTTTTATTGGTCTCTCTGGCCAATTCTTCAATTTCTGATTTTTCTCGTGGAAGAAACTCGTGTAGAGGTGGGTCCAATAACCGAATCGTGGCTGGTAGTCCGTCTAAGGCCTTAAAAAGAGCTTCAAAGTCTTGTCTTTGGTAGGGGATGAGGTCTTTTAAAGCCTTCTCTCTTTCTTCAACTGAATCAGCCAAAATCATTTTTCTGATACAAAAGATTCGCTCTTCGTCAAAGAACATATGTTCGGTTCTGCAAAGTCCGATCCCTTCAGCCCCAAACTTTATGGCCGTCTCAACATCCTTTGGAGTATCGGCATTGGTTCTTATTTGTAATTCTCTGAATTTATCGGACCACTTCATCACTTCCTGGAAGTCGCCGGATATATCAGGTTCAGAGACGGCGATGGCTTTTGCGTAGACATTTCCGGTTGAACCATTTAGAGAGATGACTTCACCTTCTTTTATGACCAGGCCGTGACTCGTGGTAATAGTCTTATCTTTATAGGAGATCGTTAATGATTCGCAACCACAGATACAGCATTTACCCATCCCCCTTGCCACCACAGCAGCGTGGGAAGTCATACCACCACGAGCAGTTAAAATTCCTTGAGCCGCGTTCATCCCAATCAAATCCTCAGGAGAGGTTTCCACCCTGACTAAGATCACTTTGTGACCTTCTTCTGCTAAATCAAAAGCTTTCTCTGCATCAAAAACAATTTCACCAACAGCGGCACCGGGTGATGCCGGGAGACCGGTAACGATTGGCTCTGACTTATCCTCGTCTTTTGGATCAAGGGTTGGATGAAGAAGTTGATTCAATTGTGAAGCATCCAAGCGGCAGACCGCCTCTTTCTCTGTAAGAAGCTTTTCCTTAACCATATCGACCGCTATTTTCAAGGCAGCAGCAGCCGTTCTTTTGCCATTTCTGGTTTGCAACATATAGAGCTTGCCTTCCTGGATAGTAAACTCCATATCTTGCATGTCTTTGTAATGTTGTTCTAGTTTTAGTCTTATATCATTAAGCTCTCGGTAGATTTCAGGCATTTCCTTTTTTAAGTCTTCCATGTCCTTCGGCGTTCGAACCCCGGCGACAACGTCTTCACCTTGAGCATTCATTAAATACTCACCATAAAATTTGTTTTCTCCTGTAGACGGATTTCTCGAAAAACAGACTCCAGACCCGCAGTCATTTCCCATATTGCCAAAGACCATCGCTTGGATATTGACGGCCGTCCCGAGCAAACCATAGATATTATTTAAGCGTCTATACAAAACCGCTCGATTATTGTTCCATGAACCAAAAACGGCCCCGATGGAAAGCATCAGTTGATCAAAAGGCTTATCAGGAAACATCTGACCGGTTTCTTTTTTCGTTATCGATTTAAAAATGTCACATAATTCTTTTAGATCGCTAGCAGTTAATTGAGTATCGAATTTAACTTTCTTTTGAGCCTTAAAGCGATCAAGCTCATCAGAAAATAATTCAGAAGGAACCTCCATGACGACGTCTGAGAACATCTGGATAAAACGACGATAGGAATCCCAGGCGAATCGATCATTTCCAGTTTTCTTAATGATACCATCAACCACTTCATCATTTAGGCCTAGATTCAAAACCGTGTCCATCATCCCTGGCATAGATGAGGCCGCTCCTGATCGAACTGAGAGCAATAAGGGATTATTAGGATCGC
The DNA here is from genome assembly GCA_903842085.1 of uncultured bacterium. GTDB lineage: Bacteria > Patescibacteriota > CPR2 > UBA1875 > CAIMLA01 > CAIMLA01. The sequence continues at coordinate 13,518 of CAIMLA010000028.1, forward strand.
CCAGGTTCTTTCCCATTTCTTTTTCTAGTCTTGAGATATTACTGGTTATTTCTTCTTCTAGTCCGACTGGCATTTTTCGACTTAATTTATAATATTCGTCACAAGTTTCAGTTGTAATTGTAAAACCTTGAGGAATAGGCAGTTTCATTTTAGTCATTTCGGCCAAGTTCGCCCCCTTCCCACCTAACAGCTCTTTCATTTCCTTCCGGCCTTCGCTGAAATAATACACGTATTTTTTGGACATTTTTTCTCCTTCTTAATTTACAAAATAAATTACCCACATCAGGGCAATATCATAGCTTACCAAATATATAATTAAAATTAAAGACTATCTTAATATCCTAGAATGCAAAATTTTTGTATAATAATATTTAATTGAGTACTAACTAGAATAAATGCTACAATTTTATAATGAAGATCAGAAAACATAAAAAGAATAAAAAAGAGTCTATCTCTCCGGAGGTCGCGCTTTCAAGTGAATTCGTTGATGTTGTTGACGAGCAGGAGATGGCAAGAGATAGCAAGATTAGATCATATGTTTTTAAACCCTTAAAAATTATCTTTAAAGCGGGTACTTTGTTGATTGCGTCTATCTTTTTTATAGTTATTTTCACTGGTCTAGGAATATATCTAAAATATTCAAAGGAATTTGATAGTGTCAAGCCTCAGAGCAATTCAACTCAATTAATTTTGTACGATAAGGATGGTAAAGAGTTTTTTCGTGGTTTTGGCGCCGCAGAACCAGGGAGAATGACTCTAGCTGAAATACCTGAGGTGGTTAAACAGTCAACTTTAGCCGCAGAAGATATTGACTACTACAAACATGGTCCAATAGATTTTAAATCAATTGCGAGGGCGGTTTATTTTAACTGGCAGGAGAGTAAACAAACCGGGCTTGGAAAAATCAAAGACTTAATGCAGGCCGATAATTACACTCAGGGTGGTTCCACGATTACCCAACAACTCGTAAAAAATATTTACCTGACCCAGGAAAAAACCTTCAATCGGAAAATTAAAGAGATGGTTTTTGCCTATAAACTAGAGAGTCGATATTCTAAAGATAAGATTTTAGAGATGTATTTAAATGAAATATATTATGGTGAGCAATCCTTAGGCATCAAAAATGCCGCCAAGGTTTATTTCAATAAAGACGTGAAAGACTTAACCTTGGCCGAAGCAAGCATGCTGGCGGGATTACCACAGGCGCCATCAAGTTACACGCCACTTGATGAGAAGAATTTGCAAGCTTCAAGAAAAAGACAAGAATATGTCTTACAACAAATGCTGTTAGCGGGCTATATAAATATCGATCAAGCCAAAACGGCAGCAAATGATTACTTGGAATACTCTGGGAAAAATGAGGTTTTTGACAAATACCCCTATTTTTCTCAATATGTTAAGGAGTCGCTAGAAAAAGAGTTAGGGGTTAGCGACATTGAAGATAAAGGTTATCGCGTTTACACCACTCTCGATCCGGCCAAACAAGAGATCGCGGATAGACAAGCAAAAGCAGGGATAAAAAGCCTGGCTAGTCGAGGCGCTACAAACGCCGCGGTCGTGATTGCTGATCCAAAAACAAACCAAATCTTAGCCATGGTAGGCGGGATTGATTGGGAAAAGAGCAAAGTTAATGTCGCAACGTCTGATCGGCAACCGGGCTCCTCTTTTAAACCAATCGTTTATTCAACGGCGCTAGAGAATGGGTATACGGCCGCAACAATATTAAATGACAAATATGTCAATTTTGGTGGTCTGCCGCCCTATATCCCGAAAAATTACAATGGGGGGTATTCTGGCTATGTCACGGTTAGAAATGCTTTAGCCCGGTCCTTGAATATTCCAGCCGTTGAGATGGGGAAGCTGGTTGGAATTGACAAGGTAATCGCGCTTGCCCATCAGCTCGGAATAACCACGATCAATCAACCCGCTGAAAACTACGGTTTATCTCTCTCTTTAGGCTCAGCAGAAGTAAAATTAATTGACATGGTCGAGGTTTATTCCAGCTTTGCCAACTTAGGGACAAGGTATTCTCAAACCGCCATTACGAAGATAATGGACAAAAATAGCCAAGAAATAAAGATATCAAGCCGGGAACGGCAAACTGTCTTAAGTCCAGAGACTGCCTATATTATTAGTAATATTTTATCTGATAATAAAGCCCGGTCAGCGACTTTCGGTACCACCAGCCCCCTCAAGACTGATAAGATCACGGCCGTCAAAACAGGGACCACAGATGACTACGCTGACTCATGGACGGTCGGCTTCTCGCCCGATCTGGTCGTCGGCGTCTGGATGGGGAACAATGATCGCACGCCGATGAAGAGAGTTAGCGGCATCGAGGGTGCCGCCTACATCTGGCATGACGTTATAACAGAGTGTCTAAAAGATGTTCCAGACAAACAATTCGAGAAACCGCCAACAGTTCAAGAGGCTTGGATAAATTCCTACAATGGCACGCTAGCAAGCTACCAAGGCTCTCCAAATTTACTTGAATTCTTTAAACCGAATACAATCCCGACGACTAAAAATGACCTCACATATTTAAAACAATTCTAGTATGATCAACAGTCACCATACGATCGGGATTGTTTTAAAAAGGAATAATTACGGTGAAGCCGACCGATTGGTCGTTGTCTTTACCGAAAAGTTTGGAAAAATCACCTTAATCGCCAAAGGGGTGAGGAGATTAAAAAGCAAAATCGCAGGCTCAATAGAACTTTTTTCTATCTCAGATCTAACCGTTTCGAAAGGTAAAAATCTTTTCGTTTTGACTGCTTCAAGTATGATAAAGCCTTTTAAGCCACACCAGGATCTTGCAGAGATTAAGCTAGCGAGCCTGATTTCCGAGATTATTATTAAAACCATACCAGACGAGAGTCCAAACAATAAAGTTTTTAATTTACTATATGAATCATTTTCGGCTTTTGGGCTTGGGCTTAAACTAAATATTTTATCTTCTTATTTTGCTTCAAGTTACATTTATTTGTCTGGGGTTTCGCCAAATCTCGACACTTGCATCCAGTGCGGTTCAAAACCAAAAGATACAATTTTTTTTAGCAACCTTGGAAATGGCCTCTTAGACAAAGATTGTACTTCCTTATTCCCTGATGCTCAGGAGATTACACAAAATACCGTTAAAGCCTGGCGTTTTTCGATAGAGAACGATTTGACTAGATTTCGGTTATTGAAAATTTCAAATAATGACCTTAACCAATTAACCTACTTTACGACTAACTACCTTAAACAAAATATTCAGATAACAATTAAGTCTGATCTTTTGTAATTTGATTCTCTTTCTAAGAAAGGGTTATAATACCTCCATGACGCTTCAGCCTGAGAAAAAGAAACTATCAGAATTTTCTTGGAAAAGAGATGATTTTGTATTTTTCAAAAAGGAGATTCCTCAGATCCTAGTTGAAGATCGTAAACACACATATGGGGAGTTGATTAGTGATTCAGAAATTGTTGATTGGCTTATTGAGACAAGTAAGGTCTTTCGGCTGCTTGCAGAAGGTCAAGCGAGTGTCTATGATCGACTCTACGAGGGCTATTTGGAAGACCTCGAATATTTATCCTGCATTGGACGGATCGAAAAAGACCAATTGCCTTGGTTTAAAGATATAATTAATTTAGAGATAGAGGAGAATTATGGAGAAAAAGACTTTCCCAATTGAAAAAATCGTAAGCCTGTCAAAGAGACGGGGCTTTGTCTACCCTGGTTCAGAAATCTATGGCGGTTTAGCTAGTACTTATGATTACGGGCCATTAGGAGTTGAACTAAAAAATAACGTCAAAAAAATTTGGTGGAAATATTTTGTTCATGATCGAGAAGATATTGTCGGTATTGATGGCGGCATTATTTTATCGCCTAAAGTCTGGGAGTCGAGTGGACATGTCAATGAATTTAAAGACCCGTTAGTAGAATGTAAAAAATGTCACCATCGCTTTCGCCCCGACAAAATTAACTCATCAAGGTGCCCTGACTGTAAAGGGGAGTTAACCGAAGAAAAACTTTTCAGTGGCATGTTTGAAACAACAATCGGCCCAATTAAAGAAGAAGGTATCTTGACTTATTTGAGGCCTGAAACCGCCCAAGCCATCTTTATCAATTTCAATAATGTCTTAAATTCCACGAATTTAAAAATTCCATTTGGGATCGCTCAGGTCGGAAAAGCATTTAGAAATGAAATCACAACGGGTAATTTTATTTTTAGAACGATTGAGTTTGAGCAGATGGAAATTGAATATTTCATTTCCCCAAAAGCCAAATGGGAATCTATCTTTGATCAATTATTACAAAATATGCACACCTTCGCAAGCATGGTTGGGCTTAAAGACCAAGATCTCTACGATCATGAAATTCCGGAAAAAGAACGAGCTCATTATTCTAAAAAAACGATTGATATCGAATATAGCTGGCCTTTTGGTCGAGACGAGCTCTGGGGACTGGCCTATAGAACCGATTTCGATTTGAGCAAGCATTCAGAGCACTCTGGAAATGATCTGGGATACTACGATGAAGAAGAAAAAGAGCGCTTTATTCCTCATGTTATTGAACCATCTTTGGGCTTAGATCGAACGATTTTAGCCATTTTATGTAATGCCTATGATGAAGAAGCACTCGCGGATGATGAGACCCGGACTGTTTTGAGGTTACCTTTTTCAGTTGCCCCTTACAAGATTGCTGTTTTCCCATTACTAAAGAACAAGCCTGAAATCGTAAAAAAAGCGAGAGACATCTACGCCGACCTTAAGACAAACTTTCCCACCTTTTGGGATGAGAGAGGGAACATCGGGAAAAGATACCGCTATCAAGACGAGATTGGAACCCCATATTGTGTCACAATTGATTTTGAGACGCTTGAAAATGAGACGGTTACAGTTAGAGACCGAGACACGATGAAGCAAAGCCGAGTCGAAATCAAGGATTTAAAATTATGGTTTGTCGATAAATCTTAATTAAAGCCCTGACAGAGCCATAATAAAAAACGTTGACAGTCTATTTTGAAAATAGTAAAATTTGATGACTAAACGAGAGACTCTAGGCGTCTGTGACCAGCACCTATTTTTTTTCTCACAAAATCAAGGAAAGAAAGGCAAACATGGAAACAAAAAAAATTTATTTGACCAAAGAAGGTTTTGAAAAACTTAATACTGAATTTGAGAAATTAACAATATCTGGCCGTAGAGAAGTCGCTGATTTAATAAAACAAGCTAAAGAATATGGCGATCTAAGTGAGAATTCTGAATATGCCGACGCGAAAGACAAACAAGCTTTTACCGAAGGACGGATTGCCGAGCTTGAGCACATCTTAAAAAATGCGGAGCTGATTGACGAAATTCACACTGATTGTGGCGCCGTAAACGTTGGCTGTACCGTAAACGTGGAGTTGGAAACTGGTGAAATGGAATATCGAATCGTTGGCTCATACGAGGCCGATCCAGAAAAAGGATGGATATCCAATGAATCCCCTTTAGGCCAAGCCTTGATAGGACGGAAAAAAGGAGAAGAGATAGAAGTCGTCGCTCCTGCCGGGACCATCAAGTACAAGGTCAAAAGAATTAAATAACGCAAATGAAACCCCTTCAAAAGCTCACCGCAGCAACGTCAAAAGGGGTTTTTTGATTGAACTTGTTTTGTGTTTATTTGAGGATTATTTTCTGCTATAATTAGATGTATTATAAATAGGGATAAGTATGCTTGATGCTAACTTTATTAAGAATAATGTTGATTTGATCAAGAAAAACTCTAAAGATCGTGGCTGTACTATTAATATCGATGATTTTTTAAAGCTAGAGACCAAGCGTGTCGACCTTATAAAAAAGATTGATCGTTTGAGAAACCAAAAAAATCAGTTTAAAGGCAAGCCCACAAAGTTAGATCTAGAAAGACTGACTAAAATCAAAGAAGAGGAAGACCACCTCAGCAAGGACTTAGCTAAGATTGAGGTTGACTATTTTGATCTCTTGATGCGAATCCCCAACCTGACTCACCCTGACGTCCGGGTTAGCAATGATGAGAGCGATAACCCAATCTTGGAGAATAAATATCAACCAACTCACTTTGATTTTATCCCGAAAGATCATCTCGCCTTAGCAAACAACTTAGATTTGATAGATTTTGATCGAGCGGCAAAAGTAACCGGCGCCAAATTTTATTATTTCAAGAATGAAGCCGCCCTTTTGGAGTTGGCTTTAGTCCAATATGCTTTTCAAATTGCCATAAAACATGGCTACATTCCATATACTACCCCCGATCTTGCTAAAAAGGAGATTGTGGAGGCGATGGGCTACAGTCCCAGAGATGAATCAACCCAAGTCTACAATCTGGAGAAGACAGACCTAAGCTTGATCGGAACCGCTGAAATTGTCTTAGGTGGCTATCACAAAGACGAAACCCTTCAGCTCTCTGACCTTCCCTTAAAGTATGTGGCCTTATCACATTGTTTTAGAACGGAAGCCGGTAGTTACTCCAAGTTTTCAAAAGGAATATTTAGAGTTCATCAGTTTACAAAAGTAGAAATGTTTATTTTTACGACCCCGGAAGAATCAGAGAAGGCTCATCTCGAAATTCTCGAAATCGAAAAAGAAATTTTTGATGGCCTAGAAATCCCTTATCGAATCATCGATCATTGTACCGCTGATTTAGGCTCACCCTCGTACAGGACTTATGATTTAGAGGCATGGATGCCTGGTAAACCAAACAAGGATGGCACTTTTGGTGATTGGGCTGAAGTAACATCAACTTCAAACTGTACTGATTATCAGTCCAGAGCACTCAATATAAAGTATATTAACGATAAAGGTTCGAAAGATTTCGTTCATACCCTCAATGGGACCGCGATTGCGATCACACGACCGATGATCGCGATTTTGGAAAATAATCAACAAAAAGACGGCTCGGTTACTATCCCAAAGGTATTACAGTCCTTAGTCGGTAAAAAAGTGATAAAAGAAAGGATGGCCAAATGAAGACTACTATTTCAGGACACGATCTTATAATTGAGAAAGATTTGAGGGAGTATACAGAGAATAAGATTCTTAAACTAAGGAAATTTCGACAAGATATTATTGAAATTGAGGTGACTTTGCTCGAAAATCACCACAAGAAAGAAAAGAAATCAGCTTTCATTGCTAAGGCTTTAGTCATAATCCCTGGTAATGACATTAATGCTGAAGCTTTCGGCAAAACCTTATTTGCCGCCGTCGATGATCTAGAGGCCAAGCTAGCGACTCAATTGAGGAAAACTAAAGAAAAAAAGCTAAGTTTTAAGCGTGGTAAAAACTTCTTGGAGAATTTTTTCAGGAAGGAACAATAATAGCTATGTCTTTTCTAAATAAATTATTTGGCGATGCCAATAAGCGCATCATTAATAAATATATACCCGATGTCGATAAAATAAATGAGCTAGAACCATCAATAAAAAAGCTTTCTGATTCTGCCATTAAAAAGCGGATGGCTGAGCTCAAAGCTGAGGTCACCTCAGAGATTGGGGATAAAGATCGAGATCCAAAAGAGAAGGAAGAGACAAGAAATCTAGAGAACAGGATTTTGAACAAACATCTCCATGAGGTTTTCGCTCTCACTCGAGAATCGGCCTATCGGGTCCTGGGTCAACGACATTTCGATGTCCAGCTTATTGGTGGCTTGGTTCTTAATGAAGGCCAGATTGCTGAGATGATGACTGGGGAGGGAAAAACCCTAGTGGCAACACTCCCCGCCACTCTGAATGGTTTGACCGAAAAAGGGGTCCATGTGGTAACCGTTAACGACTATCTCGCTCGTCGTGATGCCGGCTGGATGGGACGAATCTACGACTTTATGGGCTTAAGCGTGTCTGCCATTATCCATGACGCCTCTTATATATATGATTCCTCTTATCTCAATGAAAATGCCGTCGACGAAAAGACGCAGCATCTCCGTGAAGTTACGAGGAAGGAAGCCTATGCTGCTGATATAACCTATGGGACTAATAATGAATACGGTTTTGACTATCTTCGTGACAATATGGTCCAGAATATAGATCAAATGGTGCAGAGGAAATTACATTATGCGATCGTTGATGAGGTCGATTCAATCCTCATTGATGAAGCACGGACGCCTTTAATCATTTCGTCTCCAGCAGAGGAAAGTACCGATAAATATGTCCAACTTGATCATCTCGTCAAACAACTTAATGTCGATAAAGATTACGTGATTGACGAAAAACAAAATGCAGTTTCTCTGACTGATGAAGGTATTGCCCACATGGAAAAACTCTTAGGGGTTACAAATATATACGAAGAATATGGAATAGAAAATGTCCACCATATCGAACAAGCCCTAAAAGCGAATGCTCTCTTTAAAAAAGATAAAGATTATGTGGTCAAAGACGGTGAAATTGTTATTGTCGATGAATTTACGGGCAGACTAATGCAAGGCAGGCGCTATTCAGAAGGGCTGCATCAAGCAATTGAAGCCAAAGAGCATGTTGAAATAAAACGCGAGTCTTTGACCTTAGCAACAATTTCTTTCCAGAACTATTTCAGGCTTTACATCAAACTTTCTGGAATGACCGGAACGGCCCTAACTGAGGCGGAAGAATTTTCAAAAATATACTCTCTAGAAGTTATTTCTATCCCGCCTAACCAAGAAAACATCAGAGAAGATTTCTCAGATCTAATCTACAAGAACGAAAAAGCAAAATTTTTAGCGGTTGTGGAAAAAATTAAGGAACTAAATACCATCGGCCGCCCGGTTTTAGTCGGGACGGTTTCGATCGAGAAGAATGAACTGTTAGGGGACTTATTAAAAAAATCTGGGGTCAAGCACGAGCTCTTGAACGCCAAAAATCACGAAAAGGAAGCCTTAATCATCTCTAAGGCGGGCCAAAAAGGAGCAGTTACGATTGCAACAAATATGGCTGGTCGAGGCACCGATATTGTGCTCGGAGAAGGGGTTAAAGAGGTTGGCGGCCTTTTTGTCTTCGGGACCGAGAGACATGAATCTAGACGAATTGACAACCAACTCCGTGGCCGAACGGCCAGACAAGGCGATCCTGGAGCGACTCAGTTTTTTGTCTCATTAGATGATGATCTAATGAGGATTTTTGGGAGTGAAAGAGTTGGATCGATCATGAATCGACTTGGCCTACCTGACGACCAACCAATTCAACATTCGATGATCTCAAAATCACTTGAATCTGCTCAAAGAAAGGTCGAGGGGCACAACTTCGACATCAGAAAACATTTAGTTGAATATGACGATGTAATGAACAAACAGAGAGCCTATATCTATAATTTGCGCTATTTAGCGATGTCCGAAGAAAGCTTAAAAGACCAAGTCCTAGAGATGATTAGGGTTGTTTCTGATAATATTATCGATAGTCATACCATTCAACAAACAGATTCTCTTGATTGCGAGGAGATAGATAAGCTCGTAAGCGGCATCGTTGGACAAAATTTTTCCTTATCAATAAAAAACAAAACTCCAGAAGAGGCTAAGGAAATTGTCTATAACCGACTCAAGGAAGCATATCAACAAAAGGAAGATCATAATGGTTCAGATCTAATGAGAATTTTGGAAAAAGCCTTATTTTTAAGAACAATTGATATGCTCTGGATTGATCATCTTGACGCCATGACTCATTTACGAGAGGGGATTGGCCTCCGTGGTTATGGGCAAAAAGATCCTCTAATCGAATATAAAAATGAATCTTATCATATGTTCAAGACCTTACTCTCAGCGATAGACTCAGAGATTGTCAATTTGATTTATAAGGTTGAAATAACCGCCCAACCGACTTCAGAAGAAAAGACAGACAGCAGTAAGAGCCTTAGCCATAAGACTCCCCAACAAAAAGAAAACCTAAATCGGAATAGTAAGGCCATCAACAAAGATAAGGTCGGCAGAAACGATCCCTGTACGTGTGGCAGTGGTAAAAAGTATAAAAAGTGTTGCGGTAAATAGATGGACCTTCAGGCTCGGGGAGAAGAAATTTTAGAAAAGCTTTTTTTACCACAAGGGCTAGAGAAAATCGGCGAAGCTTATCTCGTCGGCAATCTGGCTTTGAAAACAACGGTTAAGCCTGATATTGATATCCAAATATATTCTAAGCCCTTCTCCTGGGAAGATAATAGCCGCAAAATAGTGGAATATTTTAAGAAATTCGGCTTAACTGATTATGTTTGTAGAAAGCTAAAAGAAAGCAACAAAGACCTGACCTCTTTTAAGTATGTCTTTGAGGATACAACCTGGAATATCGACATTACCCAAACCACGCCTTCAGATAATTATCTTCAGGACGCCTACCGCTTCTACCTTAAATATATAAAGCTTTTCACGCCCCAAAAAACTAAAACCATTCGCGACCTTAAAACAGACTTTTATAAAATAAACATGCTCCACCACAGTCTCTCTTATTATATTTATTTAGCCGTCCTCGAGAACAAGGCCAAAGATAAAAATGATATTTTACGATATTTAAAAGATCATAATATTGATCTTAAAAGGTTCAAGTGAGAATAAAAGTAATTTTTTTTGATGCCATAGACACTCTCTTTAAGCCCTACCCAGATAAGATGACTCTTTACCGTAAAAAAATTAAAGAGATTACCGGGATGGAGATATCAGAAACAAAAATGAAAGAGGTCTGGGATGAAATAGTGATGGACACAGAAGAGGCTGCTGCCAGAGATCTCGGGAAGAATAAACTCCTAGCCTGGGATAGGTTTAATCAGCGGATCCTTTTGCTTCTTGAATATCAAGGTGACTCTGCTTTAGCCGGGAACCAACTTTTATTTGAAACTTGGCGAAATCCAAATAATTTCAGATTGTTCGATGATGTTCTCCCGACCTTGAAGAAGTTAACTTCTCTTGGCTACACTATCTCTTGTATCTCAAATGAAGACAAATCTTTATATGACTTTTTTGAACACTTTGCGATCAAAAAGTATTTTAATCACATCGTTATCTCTGATGAAATTAAAATTGAAAAACCAAACCCTCTAATCTTTTTAAAGGCTATTGAGTTAGAAGCAATCAGAGCGAATCAAGGCCTTCACGTCGGTGACAGCTTAAAGAGCGATTATTTTGGCGCCTTAGAGGTTGGCTTACACGCGGTACTACTTGACCGAGAGGAAAAATTCCAGGACAATGGTGACATCGCAAAAATAAATAATTTATCTGAAATATTCAACTTTCTTGGAGAATAAATGGACCACGCCCCATTACTATCAGTCGTTATTAGCTCTGGAATAATTGACAGTTTTAACCCCTGTGCCATTTCTTTGTTATTAATTTATATTTCCATGCTTTTTACACTCGGAAAAACGAAGAAAGAAATTTATGCTTTCGGCTTTTTTTATATAGCGACGGTTTATATTACCTATCTACTAATAGGGGTAGGCTTTCTGAGGGCAAGTGTTGCTTTTACCATCTACCCGGTAAGCAAGATTGTGGCGATCTTAGTGATTCTGTTTGGACTTCTCAATGTCAAAGAATATTTTTGGCCTGGAAGCAAGTTTTCGATTAGGATTCCACTAAAGGTAAGAGCTCTTGTAAGTAAGTATGCCTTTGAAGCAACGACTTTATCTGCCATTATCGTTGGTTTTTTGATTTCAATTTACGAATTTCCTTGTTCCGGAGGGATATATCTAGCCATAATCGGACTCCTGTCTCATCAAAAAACTTTTTGGTCAGGCTTTCCTTATTTATTAATCTACAACCTCATGTTTGTTTTACCTTTGGTAATTGTTTTTTTCATAGCGACTAATAAAATTTTTGTGGAAAGATTAATAAACGTTCAAGAAAAACACGGTAGGAAGCTTCATTTAGTTTTAGCTATTTCAATGATTCTTTTAGGTATCCTTATATTAGTTTTAGTTTCTTAATATGCTATAATCGAGTCGTGGCAATAAAAATACAAAAACATTTAGACAAAGAGAGAAATATTTAGACTGGCTAAATTTGCGTGATTTAGCTTTTTTGATTAAAGGTAAAATATGAAGAAGTTTCTAAAAAGAAAAACAATCCGATATAGCATAATACTCTTAATAGTATTAATTCTTGCCGGAATTATCTCCGTCCCGATTGTAAAAGCAAACCAACCAAGAGACTACGACACAAACGCGATTATTTATGGTGGCGCTTACTCTGTCAGTGAGCTGGAAAACAGTATAAACAACGGCACCGGTAAAGAACATCAAGGCGGAACGGCTCTAACTAATTTTTTTAGCACCTTAGGTATAGAAACAAGCCAATTTAATAACCTGACGAGTGGCACCGCCTATAAAGACGGGCGAATTACAGTTGATGGTAAAACAGTTTATAACAGTGCCCGGAGCGCTGGTCGAGAATTTATGCCAGGCTCAAGCAAAGACGGACGTTTTAGCTACCCAATCTACTGGCGCTCGACTAATGTTAGTTTTGCCTCTGATAGCATCCCGGCTTTTGTCAATATGAATGATGACGGCACGATGGCTTATGCCATTATTAAATCATGCGGAAACCCGATTAAAGGGGTCGGGGTAAAGATCCCTCACCATCGGATTACGGTTAAGAAATTTAATGACTTGAATGGCGATGGGACAAAACAGGGCGATGAACCTTGGTTAAGTGGTTGGACTTTTAATATTATTGGCCCAAGTAAAAATACGACCGGCACCACCAATGCTAGTGGTGAGTTTGCTTTTATTAATCTTGATCCTGGTACATACACCATTACCGAGAGACAAAAAGATGGTTGGTCCTGCACTACTTGTCCTGGCGGGGATCTTTCAAAAACTGTTTCAGGAAAAGCTGACCAGGTATTAACTTATGGAAATTATAAGGCCCAGGAAAACCCTAAACTTTATTATTGTTCTAGTTCAACGGGTTGTACTTCAACCACTTCTTACAAAGATGCTTCAACCTGTAAGACTGGTACTGGCTTACCGTGTTACACTTCAGAGAGTTCTTGTAAATCAACCGCCGCAACTTATTGCCCAGTTCCAAACCCTAAACTTTATTACTGTTCTAGTTCAACGGGTTGTACTTCAACCACTTCTTACAAAGATGCTTCAACCTGTAAGACCGGTACTGGCTTACCGTGTTACACTTCAGAGAGTTCTTGTAAATCAACCGCGGCAACTTATTGCCCAGTCCCAAACCCTAAACTTTATTACTGTTCTAGTTCAACGGGTTGTACTTCAACCACTTCTTACAAAGATGCTTCAACCTGTAAGACCGGTACTGGCTTACCGTGTTACACCTCTGAGAGTTCTTGTAAATCAACCGCGGCAACTTATTGCCCAGTCCCAAACCCTAAACTTTATTATTGTTCTAGCTCAACTGGTTGTACTTCAACCACTTCTTACAAAGATGCTTCAACCTGTAAGAC
>CAIMLA010000029.1 GCA_903842085.1 uncultured bacterium
AATCGATCAAGATGTGTAAGATGTGAGTACGACATCATTCCTCCCATGGTAATTAGTTTAGTGTTGTTACTAAAGACTATATTACCTGGAACGAATGATGTCTTTATTTATTTAATTGCACTTTGGAATTGATTCTAAGTTGTATACTTAAATTTTATTAGCATGTGCTAAAATAGCAGTATGATTGGATATTTAAGTGGCATCGTACAAATCATTCGTGACAATAGTCTCATTCTTAATGTTAATGGCGTCGGTTATAAAGTATCAGTTGGACCAGACTTGTTATCAAGACTTCATCTCGATGAGACAATTGACCTCTATGTCTACACCCAAGTTCGGGAAGAGATCTTGGCTTTGTATGGCTTTGAAAGCACTGAGGAGCTTGACTTCTTTGAGCTGCTGATTGGCGTTTCCGGGATTGGGCCCAAGGCCGCCCTTGGCATTTTATCGGTGGCACCGATGGAAAAGATTCGATCATCGATTGTGAACCAGGATCCGACTTTGTTATCGAGTGTTTCTGGTATTGGCAAAAAGACCGCTGAAAAAGTCGTCATTGAACTAAAAAACAAAGTTGGGGCGACCGGCAGTATTTTTGATAACCAAGAAAAGAAAGCGGAGGATGTTTATGGGGCCCTCTTGCAGCTGGGGTTCAAGCCGCATGAAGCCAGTTCCGCCTTGTCCGAGTTACCGGAAGAGTGTAAAACGACTGAAGAGAGACTAAAATATTGTTTAAGCAAATTAAACCAAGGTTGAAATGGATTTGGATAAAGATCACATTTTAGATAGTGAAGAGTTTGTCGAAGAACAAAAATTCGAGGAGGCTTTGCGACCTTCAAAATTTAGTGAGTACATCGGTCAAGAAAAAGCCAAGGAAGGCCTCCTGATTGCGATTGGGGCCGCCAGGAGTAGAAAAGAACCAATTGATCATGTTTTAATTTATGGCCCGCCAGGGCTCGGCAAAACAACTCTGGCCAATGTTATCTCGCACGAGGTAAATACTAATATTCGGACTACCAGTGGCCCGGCGATCGAGCGGGCGGGGGACTTGGCTTCGATATTGACTAATTTACAAGAAAACGACATCCTCTTTATCGATGAAATTCATCGATTGAATCGGGTCGTTGAGGAAGTCCTTTATCCAGCGATGGAAGATTTTGTCCTCGATATTGTTATCGGAAAAGGACCCGCGGCGAGATCGATCCGATTGGACTTACCGAAATTTACTTTGATTGGCGCGACGACTCGAATTGGTCTAATCTCATCACCACTTCGAGACCGCTTCGGCCTCGTCTACAATTTAGATTTCTATAATGCGGCTGAAATAGAAAAAATTGTCAATCGTTCTGCCAAAATTTTAGCTGTTAAAATAGATCCGGCGGGGGCGAAAGAAATCGCGGAGAGGGCGAGGAAAACCCCCAGAATTGCCAACAGATTATTGAAACGGGTTCGTGACTATGCACAAGTTAAGGCCAATGGCGAGATTACCGAAAAAATTGCCAATCAATCCCTTGACCTGTTGGAGGTCGATAGCTTTGGTCTAGATAATACTGATCGGCGACTCTTGCGAACGATCATTGATAATTTCGGCGGTGGACCAGTCGGTCTTTCAACTCTAGCGGCGGCCACGAGTGAGGAAGTCGATACCATTGAAGATGTCTACGAACCATATCTAATTCGAATTGGTTTTCTAGAGCGAACACCTCGAGGTCGGAAGGTCACCAATCATGCGTACAAACACCTTGGCTATCAAGTCCAAGCTCAAGATCAGTTGATCTAAGGAAACAGATGAATGATTGTCCATTTTGCAAAAAAAGTGGTTTGAATCTTTTGGCCGAGACTAAAAGCGCCATCGTCTTTTTTAGTAACCCAAGATTAGTCAAAGGGCATTTATTGGTCATTCCCAAAAGACATGTCGAGAAGCTTTGGGAGTTATCAAAAGAAGAAACAGTCGATATTATGAGTTTAATAAAAAATTATCAGCAAAATATTTCAGAAAACATTGCCGCAGGCTGCGACCTTAGACAAAATTATCGTCCCTTCTTGGAGCAAAACAATTTAAAGGTTGATCACCTTCATTTCCATTTAATTCCCCGTGGTATGAACGATGCAATTTATGCTAAAACAGATGATGAGCAGGAAGGGCTTTTTCATAAGATAGAAAAAAATGAAGTTGAAGAAATGACGAATCGATTAAGAGGGGTCTGATGGCCAGAATGTTTTTACACACTTGCTGTGGGCCGTGTTTCTTTGGTGTCTGGGCCGACCTTCGTCATAACTTTGAGGTCACAAACTTTTTTTATAACCCCAACATTCAACCAAAAACAGAATATGATAAAAGGCTAGAGAACCTAAAAAAGGTCGCTCTTGGCAGAAGTCAGAAGATTATAGAGGGTTCTTATGATGACAGAAAACACCAAAAAGCGATCCTTGGCCTAGAAACTAATTTTCCAAAAAGGTGTCTCAAGTGCTATGAATTGAGATTGACCGAAACCGCTAAAATGGCCCAAAAGCTTGGCTATGAGCTTTTCTCAACGACCTTACTCGTCAGTCCATATCAGCAACATGAGCAACTGAAGCAAATCGGTCAAAAACTTGGGCAGGCCTACAATCTTGAATTTTATTATCGAGATTGGCGGCCCCTTTTTCGATCTGGCCAACAATCAGCCAAAGATCAAAATATTTATCGTCAGCGATATTGTGGCTGCCAGTGGTCAGAAATAGAAGCTAGAAAAACTTTTCACTGAATGTTAAGATTAAACAAATGGCAATATTTCTAGTCATCTACGGAATCTTTTTATTAATCTGGCTTACCTGGTCACTAATCGTAACCTATCATTTAAATAAATTTAAATTTCCTGACAAGACCGCAAAAATCTATTTAATGTCCTTCTGGCTTTTCAGTATCCTTATCTTATTTATTTCTTTAGTAGTTATAGCTCAAGCAGATTGGAGAACAACGCCTGATTTCTTTATGATCCTCGGCGTCTAAATGCAAGAAAAATACTTTGAAGCCCAAAGCGATAGTGAACAAGTCATCCTCATGATTAGGCGCCATTGGTTTACCCTTTTTATCCCGGGTTTAATCACTTTCTTTATGTATTTATTTGGCTTGCTCTCTGTTTTTATCTTACCCGATCTCTTCCCGAATATTAACAAAGGGTTTTCTGATAATCTCTATATGTTAATCAATAGCTTACTTTTTTTATTTGGCACGACCAACTTTTTTTCTGCGATCGCTTTTTATTACCTCAATGTCGGCCTTATCACCAATGAAAACATTGTCCAAATCAGTCAACCCAGTTACTTCTCCCGACATATCTCTGAGCTTGAACTTGATAAGATCCAGGATGTTAGTTCTTCACAAAAAGGCTTGGCCCAGAATCTCTTAGATTACGGTAATATTGAAGTCCAGACTGCCGGCACTTTACCGAACTTTTCCTTTACCAACGTCGGGAAGGCCAGTCAAATTGCCCGACAAATTATGGAATTAGCTGAAAAATATAAAGAAGATTGTCAAAAAGTGAAAAAAGAAAATAGTGTCAAAGGTGAGGACGTGATAAAATAGATTTGGTAGGGAGGGATGGCTTTAATATTTAAAACAGATCCAATATGGAAAAATAAAGACGTGGTTGGTTTAGACATCAGCCCTCGTTCAATTAAGGTTGTTCAGCTCAAAAAAAAGGGTAGTCTAACCAAGCTTGTTGGTTATGGGACGATGGAAGTTCCAGAAAATTATATTATCGAGGGCATTATCAGTGAACCAGAGAAACTGTCAAAATTAATAAAAGAATTTTTTGCCAAAGACATTTGGGGAAAAATCACAGCCCCTCGAGTCGGCCTTTCCTTAGCTGAATCTAGAGTTTTTACCAGAATTTTAACTTTGCCTCACACCGAAGATAAAGATCGAGAAGATGCGGTTGTCTGGGAAGCGACCCAAATCGTCCCGATGGCCATGAATGATCTGTATTTAGATTGGAAGTTGATTGGGCCAAACGCGGAAGACCCAAAAACCGATGATATTGTTTTTGCGGCGGCCCCCAAAAGCATTGTTAATTCATATTTGCAACTAATAAACTTGTTGGGGCTAGAGGCGACTGGGATAGAAACAAACCTGAGTGCGATTGCTCGAGCCATGATTCCGCCAAAAGCTCAAAATGAGACGATCTTGATTGCTGATTTGGGGTACTCGAGTACTAGTATTGCCGTTTATGATCAATATATTCGAGTGACGGGCAGTACCAAAGTCGGTGGTTGTGATTTTACTAAAAAAATTGCTGAGACTCTTAGGATAACTGAAGAAGAGGCGGAGAATTTAAAATTAACTAAGGATGATAAAAAAAAGATTAAAGTTCGGGAAGCGCTTGACCAAGAGATCACCGAAATAACTAAAGAAATTGATCGGATCATTCGATATTATTACGAGAAAATTAATAAAGAAAACACGATTTCGAAAGTTTTGATTTGTGGCGGGACCTCAAACCTAAGTGGGCTCACAGAATTTTTCTCCCAAAAGCTCAATATTCCAACTGAGGTCGGGAACCCTTGGTCCAATATTTCAATTTATCCGATTAAACCAGTGCCTAAAGATGAAGCTCCTAAGTATACCAACGCCGTTGGCTTAGCTCTTTTGGGGGTCTGCGATGATTAGATTAAATCTTTTACCACCAGACATAAAAAGCGAAATTGAATACGCCAAGAAAAATGCCAAAATGATTAATAATTTAGCCTATGTTCTATGTATCTTAGCTTTGCTCGCTGGTTTTTTTGTGATCGTGGCTGCGATTATTAGCGGGGAAAGAAATCTTTATGCCACCGAAAAAGACGCCACGACGAAGCTTGTTGAAACAAAAACGACGATCAAGGACAGTGCCAACGATCTCGCCACTCGCCTCAGTCTAATAAAAAAAATCAAATCGAGCCGGACGAATTGGAATGAGCTCTTAACAAATATCGCCGAAAGCACCCCGCCTGGAGTGAGGTTGCAATCGATCGAGATCCTCAACACGAGCAAAAACAGATCAACCATTACAGGAATCGCCAAGACTGATCGTGATATTGTTATATTCAAAGACTTATTAGCCAATACTGATAAGTTTTATTTCATTGATCTGGAAAACATTACGGAGGGTGGGATGACCGGGGCTGGTCAAGCCAACGGGAAGGTTTTTATGCTGACCTTTACCACCAACAAAGTCGCGGATCAATTAAAAGCGGGGACCACAAAATGAAGCCAACCGCCAAAAAATACAATCGAATCTTAAAAGCGATCTTAGCCATTTCGCTTGGCGTGGTCGTGGTCGCGACCGTGGGGGCTTGGTATTATATTTTCTATCAAAGTAACTTGATGAGTGTGTCCAAGACGGAAGCTAATTTTGCCTACAAAGCCTACAACGTCCTGAGTGGTTTAGAGGTTCAAATGAAAAAATATGCGGCGAGCAATCAAATCGTCTCTGAAAGCTTACCCAAGAGTAAAGATGTCTCAACTTTTATTGCTGACGTCGAACAAACGGCTGCCGGGAATGGCTTGAAGACAACTGAAATCACGATCGGCTCCAAAAGCGTTAAGGGCAAAACCACGAGCCAGGAATTTAGCCAAACCATTAGTAAGGATGGTTACTATGAACTACCGATGACCTTAACTTTTAAAGGGAGTTATAACAGTGTCACTAAATTACTAACTGATTTAAATAATTATCGCCGGATTGTGGTCGTCAATGGTCTAAATATTAAGAAAGACATTGCTGAAACGAGCGCTAATAGTGATAACGTTGTGGCCGAGATCCAATTATCAATTTTTTCGAGGAAATAAGAAATGAAAATAACAATCAATAAAGAAAAAATATTAAAAAATCTAAAGAAGCGCAAGCATTTTATTATGGTCATGCTCGTTGTCATTTTCTTAACTTTAATGGCCGCCGGCGCCTACTTCGCGATTTACCCAATCGAAAATCAGGCGACTGTAAAAAAGAGCCAGGATGATTTAAAAAAGATGGAAGTTACCTTTGATCAAAAAACTTTAGAAGCGATCAAACAAGAAAAACCACCTTCAGTCTTAAATGGGACCGGTGGTCTAAATCCCTTTACGCCTTTTTGATCTTTAATCTAGGGCTTGCCATTCTGTGATGGTCCATTTGCCTGAAGGACCGTTTGCAAAATTGCTATTTGCCATGCCGGCGTCGTAGTCGACCAGGGCGTTTTCTTCTAAGACTAAACCGGCACTCGCTAGAGCTCTGGCTTGGGCATTTTGTTTCACATCTAAAGACCCAAAAGGAGAATAATAGACGCCGCCAACTGAATTTTGTTCAATTGTAATGGCTGGCCACAATTTCCAAAAAGTCTCAAAGGGTGATTGGGGGTGTTGGGTTGAAAAGAGCATGATATAACTCGGGGTTTTTGGATTTTGAGGGTCAATGCCGCTAATGACTGAATTTTGATTAACATAGATTCGACCTTGGTTAAAATTTAATCTGTCCTGCTTATAATCAGCGATTAAGATTCCACTATTATTGCCATAGCCAGAGTTTAGATAAACGTTAGCGCCATTTTTGATATAAATATTACCATTGACCCAGATTGTGCCTCTCATTTCCAATTTGGCATTGTTATTGATCGTCAAATTGCCATTGATTCTGACTGGTCCAAGAAAATTACTGCTCCCGTTGATGACGACATTGTTATTAATAATCCCTCCGGCTTCAGCCTGGGCTTCCCAACCATCGATGGTCGTGTTGAGCTGGTCTGTCGGGATGGGCATGCCTTGGTAGCCGGGGTTAACTCCAGCATATTTTGTTCCCTTGACTGTCGAATTGATGATGAAAAAAGCTCGGGCGTCCCCCCCAATCGTCCCGCTCGTAATTGAGCTAAGCAAAAAATTTGAGCCGTGGCTGGTGGCGGCCCCGGTGATGCTGGTATTTTTTCCAGCGTTAACAATTGGGCCATTGGAAAAAACGCTCCCTTTGATCGTTGAATTATTGTCGGCATAAATTCCAAGTTCATCAACCTGAACGCCGTAGTTAAAAGAAATATTTGAATTAGAGATCACGCCGTTGATCTTAATCCGGATGGTCCGTTTGGCCGAAAAATGAACCTTGCTCGGGACATAGCCGATCGAAGTAATCTGTTTACAGTTAGTTCCACAATCTGTGACTGTGGCCTCAAATTGACCTCCAGGGAGAGAGCTATCGAGGGTGGTGGCATAACTCCCGTTTTTATTGATCTCCCACAAGGCTCGATTGACTCCACCCTCGGCATAGGACAAAGCCGCCAGCCGATGGTAGGTCCTTTTTACTTTAATGTTTGTTGACAAGACCGCTGAACTGAGGGCAATGCCAATGGTGAGTAAAGCTGATAGTAATAAAACGACGCCCAGAAGGACGTTACCCTTTTTCATAGATGATTCCTTAATCGGGCTCTACCGGTTAGAGAAATATTTCGGTTGATTTTACCGACTTGTTGATTTGTGGAAACGGTGGCGGTCAGAAGGGTTGTTGATAAAATATCAGGATCATATGCAAACTCTAGGACTAAAATGTTATTATCGAGGGTTTTGTTTAAGCCATTTTGATTAAAGCGGGCACTGGCTGGGTCAGCCAAGGTGACCTTATGGATGGCGTTATCTTCAAAGTAATAGATGATCCGATCAAAAAGCATCGCGCTCCCCGAGTAGATGATATTCTTATTGCTATCGATGGCCGGGACTTTTAGGATAACAGAATTAGTGCCAGAGACATAAGTACTGTAAGTTTCCTCGACCGATTGAGCGTTTTTCGCTTCATTAATGATGCTATCAAGGATGGTCTGAGCATTAGATTGGATGCTAGATTGAGCGAGTTCTTGACGATAGGTTTTTATCCCTGAAATATAAACACTCCCGATCACGATTGAAATAATGACCAGTAACGACATCACGACCATCAGTTCAATTAAGCTTATGCCTGGTTTTTGTTTTCTCATTCCGTGCTCCCATAAAAATAAGTATTAAGCTCAACCCGTTCGTTTTTGTTACGAAAAGTCCAGGTTACAACGCTTTTGACCGCCGCAATTTTTTCATCGCCAAGGGCTTTATTAACGGAGAGATTACCAATTGCTCCCGGAATGCCATTAATCGCAAAGGGAGTATTGCTCGGGCTAATTAGAGATGAGACTTTTTGTTCTCGAAGTGATTCAATCTCTCGGCTCGCCGCTTCATAAGCGATTAGCTTGAGTTTGGTTCCTCGATTTGAGGTTATGGAATTAAAAATTAAAGGTAAAACAGCCGAAAAGATCGCCGCACAAATGACTAAGGCGATAACTATTTCGATGATCGTAAACCCAGCTTTTTTCTGACCCTCCATAAAACCATTATACAGAGCAATGACCAATAATAAAACAGGTAGCTATTTTGGCTACCTGTTTTAAATACGTCTAGACACATTCAGTTATTGTTTGTTTGTGACTTGATAGACCTTCGCTGGTGATGTCCCAGAGATATTGTCCCCTGAATCGCCTTGATTTTCTAAAGTAAAGCTCAAGGTGTAAGTTGTGTCAGTGTTAGCTGGAGTGTAAGTGTAAGAAGCGGTATCAACACTTGTGCCCAATAACGGTGGCGTCGTTGACTTTAAGTCAGCAAGCGCGGTTGGATAAGCGTTATTGTCAACAAAGTATTGCTCTAAGGCATTTTGAATCTCGTGAACAGTCGATTTCTTTTTTGCATCGTTCGCTTTCTTACGTGAACTCGTGCCGACAATTCCAACGACGATCCCAGCCAAGATACCGATAATAACAATGACGATCAAAAGCTCAATCAAAGTAAAACCTTTTTTACTATTTACCATTTTTTCACCTCCTTTCTATTTTTGTTTATTAATCTGATTATATCAAAAATTTTATAAGTAAACACATTTATATCATATTGGTCATTTGGTAGATGGGGCCAATGATCGAGATAATCATATAGCCAACCATGACCCCGATAATGATCATCATCATTGGTTCAAGCAAAACCGTTAGATTGTTAGTGATATTATTAACCTCTCGATCATAGAAGACCGCCACTTTTTTTAGAATGGTGTCGAGTGAGCCCGTTTCTTCACCCACGGCGATCATCTGTGGCACTAAAACTGGGAAGATGGGGAAATTACTGATGTTTTCGGCAATCGTTGAACCATTTTGAACTCTTTCGGCCGTTTTTTCGATCGCTTCTTTATAAACAAGATTTTTCGTCGAATCAGCGACGATCGATAATGATTCGGGGACGCTGACGCCACTACTTAACAATGAGCCTAAACTGCGAGCAAAGCGGGCGATATTGACCTTTCTGGTTAGTTTGCCAAAAACCGGGGTTCTCAGGATAATTTTATGAATAAAAAGCCGGAAAAAGTAATAATGCTTGAGGGCATAGCGATAGCCTAAAACGATTAAAGCGATCAGGGAAAATGTGATTATCCCGTATTTACTTAAAGCTTGAGAAATAAAAATTAGGGACTGGGTCGTGATTGGTAGTTTCCCCCCGAGGTCATTAAACATGACGGCGAGTTGGGGGATGATCGTGAGCATCATATAAATCATTGCTGCAATCATGGCCACTAAGATCACCGCTGGATAGATCATCGCGCCGCGGATTTTTGCGACTAATTCATGGTCTTTCGCTAATTGTTCGGCAAGATCATTCAAGGCTTCGTCTAGGGTGCCACTAATTTCACCAGCTCTTACCATATTGACAAAGATTGACGAAAAAACATCTGGATATTTAATTAGAGAGCTCGAGAGCGATAAGCCCCCCTGGACGTCTCGAGACAAATGGGAGAGGGTTTCTTTAAGTTTTTTGTTTGAGGTCTGCTTCTCTAAAATGGTTAAAGCTTGATCGATCGGCACACCAGCGTTGACTAAAGTCGAAAGTTCTTCTGCAAAAAGAACCTTCTCTCCAGAAGGGATGATCGTAAAGTTTTTTATTCTAATAAAAATATTACTTTTCTTTTTTTCATTAAGAGAAATTGGGGTCAGCCCTTGATCGATGAGAGACGAAGCCACATCTTCACGATTTTCGCCTTCGCTCGCGCCTGTGGTGATTGTCCCCTTTGCGTCATGTACAGTATACTCAAATGTTGCCATACTATTCCCTTGTTACTCTTAAAACTTCTTCAAATGTGGTCACACCCTCTAAGACCTTCAAAAAACCATCTTGTTGCATTGAAATCATGCCCTTTTTGACGGCTAAGGCTTGGATCTCAGCGGTCGAGGCGTGACTAATGATTAATCGACCGACCTCATCATCAACATCGATGACTTCATAGATTCCGAGTCGGCCGAGGTAGCCAGTATTATCACATTTATTGCAGCCCTTTCCTTTGTGTAAGGTTAAATGAAGGGCACTTTTTTTCGCTTTATGGGCTGTCTCTGTTTTTTGATCAAAGATTCTATCTCGTAATTTTATTTCTGCGTCTGCATCATTGCTTCTCTCAATCTTTAAAGGACCCTTATTTTTTGCTAAAAAAGGCTCACTCTTGATGTTAAAGTTTTGAGCAATTTCCTCGGCCATCTCTTGCTCTGGAGAATAAGTTTCGCTACAAAATGGACAAATCTTTCTGACGAGCCGTTGCCCGATGACCGCATTGACAGTTGAAGAAATTAAGAAAGGCTCCACATTCATGTCAAGCAATCTGGGCAAACAGCCAGCCGCATTGTTAGTATGAAGAGTTGATAAAACAACATGCCCGGTTAGGGCGGAGTGGACAGCGATTTCAGCAGTTTCAGAATCACGAATCTCCCCGACCATAATAATATTTGGATCTTGGCGCAGTAGAGCTCGAAGACCAGAAGCGAAAGTCATCCCAACCTTTGTGTTGACCTGAGTTTGATTAACTCCGGCGATTCGATATTCAACTGGGTCTTCGATTGTTGAGATATTAACGCCAATCCCATTCAAGCTCGAGACAACACTATAAAGGGTGGTTGATTTGCCGGAACCAGTTGGACCGGTCACGAGGAGCATCCCATGAGGTCGCTCGAGAGCTTTTTTGATAATAATGATGGCTTGTCCTTGGAATCCTAAATCTTCTAAGGTTAGGGCTTTTGAGGACTCGTCTAAAAGCCTCATAACGATCTTCTCGCCATCCATAACGGGCAGGGTTGAGACTCGAATTGAGATTGATTGACCGGCTAACTTCATTTTTATACGACCGTCTTGTGGAATCCGGTGTTCATCAATTCGGAGATTTGAGAGGATTTTTATTCTCGAAATGATTGAAGACATCAATGAGCGAGGTAAAGTCATGGTATCTTTAAGAATCCCGTCAATTCGATAGCGGACTTGGACAAAGGACTCTCTAGGTTCAATATGGATATCACTGGCTCTAGACTTGATAGCGTATTCAATCAGAATGTTAACCGCTTTAGAGATCGGCGCTTCTGAAATGATCTCCTCGACATGGTCAACCGAGGTGTCTTTGCCCAGCTCCTCTTTTTCGATGGAGATTTCATCTTCAGTTTCTTTGATCGCTTTGGAAATTTCAGTTGAAAGCCCTTCGCGATAGAGCTCCAGGGCGGTCCCAATATCACTCGCCGTGGCTAAATAAATCTTTATTTCGTAGCCGAGTTGTTTTTCGATGAATTGAACCGACTCAACATTAATCGGATCTGACATGGCGACCTTGGGCTGTCCACCCTCAACCCCAAAAACAGCGGCCTGATAGCGTCTGGCCACCCTTTCTGGCAGTTTTTCTAAGGTTTCCCGAGTGACGGCCTCTTTCGACAAATCGACATAAGGCACATTCAGGTTTTTGGCGTATATTTTAGCAAATTCACGTTCATTGATATATTTTTTTTGACCTAATATATCAAGGACGTTTTCGTTGTTTTGTTGAGCCAATTTGAGTATTTCATCAAACTGTTCGGCCGTGACCACATTATTATCGACGAGCAACTTGCGGAGCTCTTCTGGCTTAAGTTTCATTCCCCTCCTAAAAGCTTTATACTTTTATTATATCAATTGTAACAAAAAAATGAAGATCAAGGAATTTGATTATAAATTACCAAACGCTTTAATCGCGATTGAACCTAACTCTAAAAGAGATAAGGCCAGGTTGTTAGTTCTCGATAAAAGCAATGGGGTGATTGAGGACAGTCACTTCGACTCTTTACCAAAACACTTAAAGGCCGGCGATGTCCTTGTCTTTAATGATTCCAAGGTCATTCCAGCTCGGTTGTTTGGCCTAAGTCGAGATAAAGAATTTGAGATTTTACTAATTAAGAAAAGGCCAGACGGTCGGTGGGAGTGTTGGCTTAAGCCCGGACGAAAAGCTAAAATTGGGGCGATCTTTACGATCAGCCAAAAGCTCCAAGGGACTTTGATTAAACGAGAAAAAGATATTTTTATTTTAGAATTTAATCTAAAAGATCATGCCTTCGATCAAGAAATTGAAGCGGTCGGGGAGATGCCGATCCCGCCCTATATTTTAAAAGAAAGAGAAAAAAGAGCGCTTCCTGAGCATGACTATAAAGACGCTAAAAACTATCAGACAATTTTTGCAAATCAGGCGGGATCAGTCGCTGCACCGACGGCTGGCTTACACTTTAACGAACAATTAGTAGCTAAATTGAACAAAAATGGTATACAGATCGAAAAGGTGACTCTCCACGTTTCATTGGGCACTTTTCAACCGATTACGACCGAGCGGGTTGAAGATTTTGAAATTCATCGCGAAAGTTTTGCGATCACAGCCGAAACTGCTCTTAGGTTGAATCAAGCCAAACAAGCCGGAAGGCGGATCATCGCGGTCGGAACAACCGCAGTTCGAGTTTTGGAAAGTGCCACTGTCGAGGGCGTCATCAGACCGAGCTCCGGAGAGACGAAGATCTATATCTATCCCGGTTATAAATTTGTCTTTGTTGATGGTCTCATTACTAATTTTCATCTTCCGAAATCTTCGCTCTTGCTTCTCGTTTCAGCCTTGGTGGGCAAGAAGACACTTTTTTGTGCTTATGAACATGCGATTTCAGAAAAATATCTTTTTTACTCTTATGGTGATGGGATGTTGATTATTTAGACTAAGAACGTTTATTGCTGAATATCAGCTCGGACAATGAGTCTTTATTCTATAGTCTTTTCTTGATTACCCCTTTTGCGGTAAACTGAGGGGGCGAGATAACGCCAGAAAGAGAAGAGTAAGCAGATGAAACGTACAAGCCACTCAGTCACCGAGACGATGAATCTTGGTCAACAATTAGGAAAACAGCTAGCCGGGGGAGAGTTTATGACTCTCATCGGCGATCTTGGAGGAGGTAAAACGCACTTTACCAAAGGGTTAGCTCAAGGGCTGGAGATTCAAGAGGAAATTACTAGTCCGACCTTTGTTTTAGAACGGATCTATGAGTCGCCTCAAGGGTTGAATCTTCACCATTTTGATTTTTATCGACTGGGAACCTTCGATCCAGAGATCCAGGCGGATATTTTTGATCTAATCTCAAGTAAAGAAAACATCGTGGTTGTTGAGTGGGCCAATAATATCCCTGACACTATTCCCAACGAGCACCTCGAAATCTCTTTTGTCTATTTGGGTGACGAGACTAGAGAGATCGTGATTACTGGCTTTGGCGATCGATATCAGAAGTTAATAAAGGATCTTAAATGATTTTAGTTATCGATACGGCTAATAATGAAAAAGCTTTTTTAGGGCTTTGGGACAAAACTTGGCTTAGTCAAATTGAATGGGCCGCTGGTCGTAATCTTTCGGCTGATATTATGATCAAATTAGACCAACTTTTTGAGACTGCGGATCGGGAGATTGAAAAGATTACCGGGCTTATCATTAACGCTGGGCCAGGCTCTTTCACTGGGCTTCGGATTGGCATTAGTGTGGCAAATACAATCGCTTATAGCTTAAATATTCCTATTGTTGGAGTTACCGAGCCGAAGACGGCTCAAGCTCTTCTCGAACTTGGCGATAGAAAACTCCAGCAAGAGTCGCATTTTCGTCAACCGATCAGTCCAGAATATGGTCGTGAGCCCAATCTGTCACAACCAAAAAGAAAAGGTTAAGCACCGACTCGCTGAATTTCTGATGTTGCCAAAGAATTAGTAACAGGTTATAATACACGAGTAATCTTTATTTGTAATTAAATAGTTGACATAGAAAAACGATCTAAAAAATTGAATAAATGACTTACCGATAAGCTTTTTCTAAAGTCAACTTGATAGAAAACTAGAAAGGAGAATAGGATGGATCCACTAAGCATTGTTATTGCTGTTGTGGCTCTTGGTGCAGGCGGATTAGGCGGCTATGTTTATCGTAAAAAACAGATGACCCTAAATAGTCAAAACGCTGAAGCCAAAGCGCAGAAGATCGTGACGGAAGCAGAAACGAAAGCCAAAGAAATAGTTTTGGAGGCGCGGGACGAGGCGGTTAAAATAGCCGAAAACGCCAAGAAAGAGGAGAGGGAAAGACGAGAGCAAATTATAAGTTCTGAAAAAAGACTAGCGCAGAGAGAAGAGGCCTTAGATAGAAAAGGTGACGAATTAGACAAAAAGCGCGATGGCATTGAAAAAACAAAGGCCGAAGCAGAGCAGATCAAGAATGAGTTACGAGAGCTGCGAGTGAAGCAGCAAGAAGCTTTAGAAAAGATTGCGAAGCTAAACAAGGAAGAGGCCCGAGAAAAATTGCTGAGCATGGTTGAAAAAGATTACAAAAAAGACGTTTTAGCTTATATTAAAAAAATTGAAGAAGAAACCAAAGAGGAAGCTGACAAAACCGCTCGTGAAATTATCGCGACGGCTATGCAAAGAGTGGTCACGGAGACAACAGCCGAGACTACGGTCACCGCGATTACTTTACCAAGTGATGAAATTAAAGGAAGAATTATTGGGCGAGAAGGCCGAAACATCCAAGCCTTAGAGCGGGCGACAGGTTGTGATATTATCGTTGACGATACTCCTGAGACGATTGTTGTCTCTGGCTTTGATCCGGTCCGGCGCCATATCGCTCGAGTGGCCTTAGATCGGTTGATTAAGGATGGGCGGATCCATCCAGCCCGCATCGAGGAGGCGGTTCAAAAAGCCCAAGAAGAGATCGATAAAGCGATCAAAGAAGCAGGTGAAAAAGCGGTCTTTGAGGCCAATGTTCCAGGGTTACCACCAGAATTGGTGAAGCTCTTGGGTCGATTGAAATTCCGAACCTCCTATGGACAAAATGTCTTACAGCATTCAATCGAAACTTCGATTCTTGCCGGAGCTTTGGCGACCGAACTCGGTGCTGATGTTGCTATCGCCAAAAAAGCGGGCCTTATTCATGATATTGGCAAAGCCCTTGATCAAGAGATTGAAGGCTCACATGCCTTAATCTCTCGCGATATTTGTAAAAAATTTGGGATGAGTGCGGAGATAATCCATGCCGTCGAAGCGCATCATGAGGATGTTCCCTTCCAATCAGTTGAAGCAATCATTGTTTTGATCGCAGATGCCGTCTCAGCTGGTCGTCCTGGGGCTAGAAGAGATACGATCGAGAACTATATTAAGAGATTGACTGAACTTGAGAATATTGCCAATTCCTTTCAAGGTGTTGATAAGGCCTTTGCTATCTCAGCTGGTCGAGAAATTAGAATTTTAGTTCGACCGGATGATATCGATGACTTGGCCGCGACGAAATTGGCTCGCGAAATTGCGACTAAAATAGAGACAGATTTGAAATATCCAGGTCAGATTAAAGTGAACGTGATTCGTGAAACACGGGCTATTGAATATGCAAAGTAAGGACTAGCTAGGGGCGACTGGCTCTTTGTCATTAGCGAACAAGCTAAGGAGAGGCTAAAGAGCGAACTGCCAAGAGGATTAAACAAAATGAAAATATTATTCATCGGGGATATCGTAGCCAGGATTGGTTGTGATGCGGTAAAAAAGATCTTACCTGATCTTAAATCAGAATATCAAATCGATTTTACAATCGCTAACGGAGAACACCTTTCGGATCGCGTCGGGCTGAAGCTGGAGAATGTTGAGGAAATGCACCGGGCGGGGATTGATTTCTTTACCACGGGCAATCATGTTTGGCGAAAAAAACAGTTTGCCGAACATCTAGACAAAATAGACATGCCGGTTATTAGACCGGCCAATTATCCTAGTGGAGCTCCAGGAGGAGGCTACCGAATTGTCGATACGCCAAAGGGACGAATTTTAATCATAAATGTTCTCGGCAAAGAAAATATTAATGCTAATCTCACGAGTCCATTTGAGAAAGTCGATCAAATCTTGAAAGAAGCAAAGGGTTATCAATATAGCTTTGTTGATTTTCACGCTGAGATGAGTAGTGAAAAAGTGGCCTTAGGCAGGTATCTAGATGGTCGTGTCTCAGCTGTTGTTGGGACACATATCCACGTTCCGACCGCAGATGAAAGAGTGTTAACAAACGGGACCGCCGTTGTGACTGACGTGGGCTTTGTCGGTCCTCGCGAATCAATTCTTGGGGTCAAAGAGGAGATAATTTTTGATGTCTTTTTGACTGGACTGCCCCAAACATTTGAGGTTGCCGAAGGCGTATGTATCTTTAATTCAGTCGTCATCGACATTGGCGAGGATGGCAAAGCACGGTCAATTATTAGAGTTGATCGCGTCGTTGAATGATAAAAAAACCCTTTATTAGGGTAGAAAAGCTTGGTAGGATTTGTTATAATCATTGATAAGTAAAAAGGAGGTCTCGATGACACAGCAAAAATTAATTGAAACATTAGCAAGCAAAACTGGCTACTCTCAAAAAGAAGTTAGGAAGTTTATCGATACAATGACTGATCTTATTACCGAAAAGGTCAAAAAAGGCGAAAAGGTCGCGATTACCGGATTTGGTACTTTTGATTTAGGCAAAAGAGCCTCTCGAAGAGGGCGAAATCCTCAAACAGGAGAGATTATCCATATCCCGGAAATGAAGATGCCAAGATTCCGCGCCGGCAAAAGCCTAAAAGAAGAAGTTAGATAGTAGACAATCTAAGCCCCGCGGGAAATCGCGGGGACTGAGTTCTACTACCGAATGCACCACTTAGAGTAAGATAATAAGTAAATCTAAGTGAGGTATTAAATGAATAAAGTACATCTTCTTTTAAGGGAAAGAGAAACCATTGCTTTTGGAGTTAGGAGTGGTAAAAGTCTTCGT
>CAIMLA010000030.1 GCA_903842085.1 uncultured bacterium
AACAGCAACCCTAACCGTCACCCCAAATACTGGCTACACGGCTTCAGCCTCAGGTTGTGGTGGTTCACTCTCTGGCACAACCTTTACTACTGGTGCCATCACCGCCAACTGTACTGTTACCGCGACCTTTACGATTAATACTTACACTGTCACTCCGACGGCCGAAGCAGGCTGTAACATCTCTCCAAATGTTCTTCAAACTGTTAACTATAATACTAATCTTACTTTTACCATGTCAGCCCAAGCGGGCTATACTCCAAATGGTTTCTTGATTGATAATGTGACAAATGTTTCAGGGACTAGTTATGCCTTTAATGGTATAAATGCGTCTCATACGATAAAGGCAAGATGTATCCAGAATGCCACCCTCTATTATTGCAATAGCAGTTCGACCTGTACTTCGACCACGAGCTATTTGAATGCAGCCGCTTGTCAATCCGGGTTGTTTAAACCCTGTTATACCGCTTCAACATCATGTACACCAAATGCAAATGCCGAGTGTGGCTGTAGTGTCGGTAGCTTTACGGCCAATAGGGCTGATGGCATTGCTGGAGCGGCTGGGACAGGCACTAGTTTTACTTTTTCTGGAACACCTGGCAGTAATTTAACCACTTGGACCTCAATTCAATACGGAGACGATCAAACTCAAGCCTTAAGCGGGAACGCTGCTTTTGCAAATCTATATGGCCATACATACTCAACCGCTGGTGCTAAAGTAGTTACTTTAACAGGACAGAATTCTACTGGGAATACTTGCACCAAGTCAATTACTTTAAATGTTTACTCCAACTGTAGTGTTAGCCTAACTTCTAACTATGATTCAAATAATCAAATCGCACCACTAACTGTTGGGTTTACAGTTGGGGCAGGCAGTAATGTAAATCCATCGACATACGTCATTAATTATGGCGATGGGGCGTCATCTTCGACAGGCGTCACGACCGGAACCCACACGTATAACCCAACTACAAGTACGACCTATATTGCTGAATTAACGGGAACTCACTCCTTAGTCAGTGATGTTAAGTGCTCAAGTACAGTTACCTTGAATATTACGGCGAGAGTTTGCAGTATTACTGACTTTTCACCCGCTTCAACCGATGATTTCGAGCCAGTGAATGTTTCCTTAAACGCCGTGGCGGGTTACAGTCCAACTTTAACTCCAAAATTATGGCTCCCAGGCCTGACCGGGACCGCTCTAGCTGGTAAATATGTCTATAATGTCGATTTCAACTCTAACTATAAATGGAAATCAAGTCAAACTAGCTGTGTTGGCCCTCAATGTGCTCTTGGACTCGATCCTAACTATTTGGCTAACTATTCCCTTGCTAATCCTCAAACCAATTCAAGTGTCGACTTTGGAGCTTACGCGGCACAAGATAAGTGCAAGGCCATCGGAGGCCGCCTGCCAAATGTGAAGGAATTGTTAGCTCTTTATGCCGGAAAAGCCTCTTACGGTGCTAACTTTGCCGCTTTGAACTATTGGTCTTCCACTGAGGAAAGCGCTGGCTATACCAGAGTGGTTAATCTTTCTAGCGGTGTGGAGAGTAAAGTATACAAAGATAGCAGCGGGGTAGATATTCGTTGTATCAATGATGGTTACGTTCCAACAAACAATTTTAATTTAGATTGGAATGGAGACAATGTTTTTGAAGATTCAACCAATACTGTACCTTACCTGACCTTTCCTAAGATAAAAACATATTCTAATACTAATGTCGGCAGCCTTTCAACTTCATACAGCCCCAAACTAGAAGCATTCGACGAGTGGGGCGCTCCTTGTATCAACAGCCCTAGAACCGTCAGTGTGAAGTCGAAATCAAGACCAGTTTTAACCTGGACGGTGTTGCCAAAAGAAGGAACTGCGCCTCTTCCAGTAAGGGTTGATCTTGCCAACACAGCCCTATTAGCGAGTGGTTCTACAATTACGGTCTGTTTTGACGCAAATGCAGTCGGTGGCTGTGAGGTCAGTGGGACAAAGACTATTAATGCAGCTCCAGGGCCAGTCTATTTTACCTATCCAGCTCTAGCTGCTGACAAAGAGTATAATCTATATGTTACGACGAGCGACGCCTCGGCAATTGTTAGTCCAGCAAAAAATACCGTTAAGGTCAAAGTGAAGAAACCAACAGGCACCCGTGGGGGCGTAGAGACAACACCATAAGGAGCTACATGAATATGTCATTAATAAAAAAAGAATTAATTATTATTGCAACGATCATTGTGATTTTTGCGCTTCTAGGAATCGCGGCTTGGTTTTACTTAGACTATACCGCTAAAACCAAAATAGATAAAAACAATCAAGCGAACCAGCAGTTGGATCAATGTGGGGAATTAGTTTCTGAAAACGGCTCAGAGTCCCAGGTGGCTCCCTTTGCTCCAACTCTGAGAGCAAAGATATCTGGAAGCTACGACAAAACAAAATCAATTTGTGAGTGGTCGATAAATAATGTTCAAATCCCAAACACCTATCCGATACGAGGCGAGTGTGTCTTTGGTGGGCGCTCTCTGGCTTCTGCCGGTGAATACAAGATCACTTACAATGTGACTGGCTTAAGTGGCTGTCCGAAAACATTAACGATAGTGGTGAAATAATATTTAATTTTGGGATTGATTATAGATTATTATGTAAGATGAGTGTGAAGAAAGAAATGAGATCACTTATAAAAAATATTAAGAGAATAAAAACAGGCCTTATAGTTTTTATTTTTTTGGTTTTTGTTATAAATATTATTTTTGTTAATCAAGCCTTAACGGCTAGCAAGACAGAAGTTATTGAAAACCCAGCTCTTAAGGAATCTTGTGGTATTGATATTGCTTTGGTTCTTGATAATTCAAATAGTATTGACTCCAGAGAACTTGCTCAGATGAAGCAAGCTTTTATCCAATTTGTTGATAGTCTGTCACAATCATCGATTCCAACACAGTTTTCTGTCACTAAGTTCGGGACTGAAGCTTCAATCCAACAAAGTTTTACCTCTGATACTAGTACTAGTCTAGTTAAAGCTAGTATAAACCGCATTAGTACGGGCGGTGGCGGAACTAATTGGAAAAAAGGGATCGAAAAAGCAAGGACGACCTTCGATCCAAGAACAGACATGCCAGATCTGATGATTTTTGCTTCTGACGGGAATCCTACTTACCCTTCTTGCGGAGGCAGTAATACCTGCCAAAAAGACGTTGATGCGGCGACCACTCAAGCTAATATAGTGAAAAAGGCTGGAATTAGAATCCTTGCTTTAGGCATAGGAAACCAACTAAATATCAATAATTTAAAAGCGATATCAGGGTCAAAATTAAATCAGCCAAACATTATAAATTCAGATGTTGTGACAACAGATTTTGCAAATATGGGCACAAAATTATCAGAATTAGCCTCGGCAATGTGTCCGGTCTCTTGTACGATGAGTTCAAATCCACTTACTCTGATTTCTGGGGAAGCGTCGACTTTAAGCTGGTCCGCAAACTTTAGTATTCCATCGGATCAAAATAGTTTTACCATCAATGGTCTAAATAAAGCACTTACTGGGCAGGAAAGTACCGGGTCACTTCTAACAACGACCACTTATACTGGAGTGGCAACTACAATAAACGGCAAAAAAGCCACATGTCCCACCACCATTTCTGTTAAGGCTAAACCAGCGTGTGACATTCAGCCCAAAAATGCTGTTATTAAAAAAGGAAAATCAAAAATTTTAAAATGGACGTCAACAAATACAGACAGTATTACCGCGACAAATCCGATTAATTGGACCAAAAAAACAACGCCTTCTGATTCTCAAGAGGTTTCTCCAACAAAGACGACAACCTATACCCTTCAAGCTAAAGGAGCTGGCGGGACGAGTACTTGTAGCGCTAGCGTTCTCGTGAAAGACCATCCTAATAATAACCCTCCAGAAATATTCCTAGACTATCCAGCCAATGGCGCAACAATCTCTGTTAACGATACCAACTCATTAGTTTTGAAGGCTCACGGAACTGACCCGGAAAACGATCGGATAATTGTCGATATTCAATATTATCCAACTGAGATTTGTTGGAGTCCTGAAGGTAGTAGGCGTGACCCGAGCTGTATAGAGCAAAGTGGCTGGTCGTCTCCATATGCCGTTAATGCCTCTCAATCCTTAACACCGAGAAATCGACCTTTGGCAATAGGGGCATATCATTGGCTGGCCTTGGTTACTGACGGCCTCAATAAACCAGTCACTAAGACGGGAGTTTTTATGGTAGCAGAGGATCCGCCTCTAGTTGCCCCTAAACCCTTTTGCTCCGTTGCACCAACGAAGGGGAAGGCTCCGCTAGCGGTCAAAGCAACCGCCGGCCTGAATCGTGGCAACCCACCCTTGGTGGGACCAACCGCTTATGGGTATGATTTTAATTTCAATAAAAATCCAGTGATGAAGAAAGCCGCTGGAATAGATAAAACCTCTGCTTATAACACCTATAGCACCGCGGGTGTCTACGATGTTTATTGTCAAATTATTGTAAACGGTCAGGCCGTTAAGGCGGATGGGTCTTTGATTGGCAATCTCGATGATCCGAGTGCCTGGATTCGAGGAGGGACAGTTAAGGTCTCACCGACCGGCGGGACGAGCGGTGGGGAGGTGGCGCCATGACGAATAGTAAAATAATTTTGAACAAACGAATGATTTCGCTATTCGCGATTCTGGGAGTATTAGTAATAGTTATTTTTATTATCGCTGGTTATTATCTATTTACCTCCAAACAAGAGAAAGTCATTCCAACGACCCCTAAGATAAACGTTGAGCCCGATAGGGTATATGATAAAACGGAAGACTCAAATGCGGAATATCCGACTAATATCAAGCCCTTACCACCAATCCCCGCACCACCTGAATAAAACCTTGCCCATGGATAAAAGATGGATTAATATAAAGATAATAGAGAGTAGGAAAATAAAATAGAGACACAAGACAATATAGAGACTAATAATACGGATAATAGTTCAAGATTTAAAGGGATTGTTATTATCGTGACGGCGATTATAGTCTTACTATTAATTGGTGGTTTTGTCTGGTGGTTTGTGACCAAAGACAAGGTTAATGATACCTCAAACAATAATAGCCCCAGCGGCACTGAAGTAACAGTTGCTGAAGGAAGTTGTGGTGAAATAGAGACGGAAGATGGCCAAAATGAAGGAGTCGGGCCGTATTCACCCGTCGTTAAAGCCAAGATTAATGGAAAGCTACCTAAGGATCAGAATATATGTGAATGGACCGTCAATGGGGAAGATTTTGGCAAAACTGCTCCCTATGGGGATTATTGCATTAGATACGGATTAACTTTTTATCATATGGAAGAATATAAAATTAGTTACACGGTGGCTGGGTTAAAGGACTGTCCAAAAGAAAAAACCTTGAAAGTCACCAGTCTAACCCCAGAAGAGAGTGTTCGCCAAACTGCGGCTTTACAAAAACTTAAAGATGCCGGCATGACAGATGAAGAAATTAAAAAGGCAGAGAATCATAAAATGATACAATATGCCCAATAGTATGAAAAAAAACAGAGAGACAATTAAAAATAATGTCTTTTGGCGAAAACTACCTGTTGGATTAGCACTATCAGTGATTTTTGTAATTTTCACGATTAGTTTTTCAATGGTTGGAATAAAAGAAAAACCAATTTTACCTAAGAAAGAACTATATCTATGGTGTCAAGCGATGTCTGTAAATGGAGCCTGTGGGTCTAAGCACATGCAATGTACAAGAGGAACGGCAATTGACACGCCAGAGGATGACGTCCTTTATTATCGTTGGACCTGTGTTGGAGTCAGCAATGGGATACCAGAACAGTGTCGAGAAGCGAAGGATTTATTGGTTTCAAAGAGTAATCCACCCCCAATGGTGAGAGAATGCCACAAATCATTTATGGGTTGGTGGGACTGGTGTTCGGTTATCGCGACTGCTCAATACGTCTACAGCATCTTTCTGGCGATTTTTGGCTCTGTGGCGACGTTAGTGATTATTTATGGTGGCATCCTATATATCACCTCAGGCGGAGATTCACAAAAAACCGAGCGAGCGAAAAAAGTGATTACTTATGCCTTAATTGGAATCGTGATCGTAACGGCGACATATGGATTAATTTCATTGTCAGCAAGTTTAATCGGAAGTGTCTAAGAGCCTGGTATAAGGATTAGTAAGAGGAGGCGAGTTGCCAGAAGACGAAAATCAAAACGAAACGGGACAAAACGAAATTAGTCGTGAAACTACGAGTGAGGTTTTTAATACAAAAAAGCCACCAAAATCAAAATTTTTGATTATCTTGGTTCTCGTTCTTGTTCTGTTAGTCGTCTTCGGCGCTGGGGGTTTTTATTATCTCAGCCAGAAAAATAAAAAGAAGAGTCAAGTGACTAAAAAAGAGACACCGAGTTGCGGCACCTTGACGACAGAGGACGGGAAAATGGATGTTCTGGTTCCGATCAGTCCAGTCCTAGTGGGGAATGTCACGGTAGCCAACTCGGACGACAAAAAGTTTTATTGGTGCCTCTGGACCTTCAATGGTAAATATTATGGTAAAACACCGATCCTAAAAGGTAAATGTGTTTTAAAAGGGACAATAATAAAGGATATTAGCATTAACAAAGCAAGTTACACTGTATCAAGTCGAAACTGCCAGTCCAACGCGACCATTAAGGCGACAGGCCTGACTCAAGCGGAAAAAGACCTTCGTTTCCAGATAAAATTATCCGGGGAAAAGCCAGAAGACAGGAATCAATATTATGATAGTAAAAAATAAAAAGATAAAATCCGAAAATAGCGTAAAAAAGAAATTAATATTAGCACTTCTAGTCGTGAATTTATTTCTTTTTGCTTTTGTAATAATTCCGATGCTGCAACTGACACAAACTGTCATTACAAAAAAACCGATTGTTCAAGCGGCACAGTGTGCAATCTGTGGATGGGATAATGGTGGTCTCTACAACTGTGTCCAGGGCGAGTGCAATGGGACCTGTGGGTCTGATGGCATTTGTGGTAGCAATTGCGGTGATCCTAATGACCCAGGCTGTGGCGATGCTGCATGTGGACCGACAGCAGGATCTTGTGCAAGCGGTACTGTTAGAAACGAAGGTCCAGACATTTCAAATCCTTGTTCATATCGGTGGGATTGTTCTTCGGCAACACGCTCTCTCACTTGTAGCAGGCCTATCGATAATTGTGGTGTTATAAATGGTGCTTGTGGGGGTGGATATGGAACCTGTTCATCAGGAACAGCTTCATTACCGGAAACAAATGAATCAGGTTCTGTGTGGGACTGTACTGGTTCAAATGGTGGAACAACAGAAGGCTGTGCTGTATCAAGTGGGTCTCCTCCCACTACTAAATATACTTGTAGCGGTACAAGCTGTGTCGTCGACTCAACAGGTTCAAGTGCAATTACTGATCCAAATTGTAACGGAAGCTGCGGCACTCCAGACTCAGGAAGTATAAATGATTATTCTTGCGACAATGGAACTTGTGTCTATGTAGGAGGTGGTGGAGGTAGCTATTCTAGTAATTTCTGCGATTGGCAATGTAGTGCCACAAGATACTCCTGTTCAGATGGTAGTTGCACAGTCGATAGTAGTGGGCCATATACAGACTCGAGTTGTAACGGTGAATGCGGCGTTATTAATGATACCTATTACGACTGTTCAGGTAGTTTGTGCATGGTGAACTTTAGCGGTCGGTACACAGCACCGAACTGTAATAATCAGTGCAGTATCCCTCAGACAAAATATTCTTGCAACTCGAGCGGTAATTGTGCCTTGGATCCAAATGGCTCGTATACAACCGCGACTTGCGACGGCCAATGTTCCAAAGCTAACGAGCCAACCTGCACTTTGACGGCTAATCCTTCTACAATAAGTAGTGGAGCTTCATCAACTCTTAATTGGTCGACAACGAATACAACCTCCTTCAAAATCGATAATGTGAGGAAGACACCGGTTGCTTCTGGTTCTATGTCAACAGGGAATCTCACCGCGAATAAAACCTATACTGGTACCGCCACTGGACCAAAAGGATCAGCCACTTGCACGGCTACAGTGTCTATCAATGATCAACCTTCTGCATGTGGAACAAGGGCGAGAGATTATTTAGCGAGCGAAACCGCTTGGCCATCGGGCAGCACTTACTGTAAAGCTCCCAGTGTTAAGATTTTGCCGATCGGGGCAAATGATCCAAGATTTCCAGATTTTAACCATGAAGTAAATTGGGAATGCTTACATCTCGGCTGGCCACCCTTAGTTAGCTGTCAAGCCAAAAGGGCCGATAACCCTCCACCACCTTGCTCTGCCGCTCTTCTCCATCTTAATAGTCCGAACGATCAAGCTAAATACACAATGACATCTGGTGGTTCAGTGACCGTAACTCTTCAGTCAGAACTTAATAGTTGTCGTAATAAGGAAAAATATCTTAGAAATATTTATCGTTGGACAAGTGAGCCAACTGCAAATGGCTGGAAGAATGCAGGTTCAACTAGTGGAAGGGCGGCGGCTAACCTAAACCTTTCCAGTCCGGTAATCTTTTCTTGGGCCGATATCGCAAAGCCAGAAAATAAGAAAACAGATCCAATCGGAGTTGAATATTACGAGGCAACCTATGAGTGGACAAACCAAGGTAGTTATACCGGCAACAGTGGAGATTGGGACAAGATAGCATCACCGACAAGGCGTCAATTTATCATCAGTACTCAATCTTCAATGCCTTCAGTCGATAAGTTGACATGTTCCATTGTTCCAACCAAAGGCAAGGCGCCCTTGACCGCTAAAATCAGTTTGACGACTTCAGGAAAATGCTCTAACGCTACAAGTTTTGAGTACTCAGTTGGTTCTGATCGCAAGACATCAGCTGATAAGTCAGGAATCTTATACACCTATACAGGGCTTGGAATCAATAGTACTAGCGTGACCAGTAACAATGGCTGTAGCGCTCAATGTAATGAGGTTACGGTTAGCTCAAGTGGTGGTGGTAGTGGTGGAGAGGTTACTCCTTAAATAGACAAGAGGCTTAAGATGCTGAACAAATCAAACAAAAAAATAATTATCATCGGGTCGATCATCATTCTTATGCTGATAGCTGTAGTAGGTGTTATCCTTTGGTACAGCAATAATCAAAATAATAATCAAAACATAAAAATCGACCAATCACAAGCCGTAGAAAAGACAACTACGGAAAAGATTGAAAATAGTAAAACGGAGTCCTTGCCTCCTGGAACGATTACTCCTCCCAGCTCTGTCACCTCATTGCCTGTAAACTCTACAGCAACCCCAGCCTTACCAAATTAGCAATAAGAAAACAAAAGAAAAGCTTGTTGACGTAGCGTCAATGTAATATTATAAGAAGAGACAAAGCTAGGGAGGGAAAGCGGTCTAAGATGATAAAAATAAAAATGATAAAAGAGTTAGATGAAAATAGCAAAAACAATACCTACACAAAGGACTTATTGGAGTCTTTATGGTGTAGGTTTTCGTCGTTAAGTAAAGGAAGATAATGGGATTATTTTCTGATAATAGTGAATTAATGGGAATCGATATAGGCGCAACAGCAGTCCGGGTTGTTCAGTTAAAGAAAAAAGTTAATTCTTATAGCCTCGTTTCCTATGGAAATGCACCTCTACCAGGGAATATATCACAAAGCGATAGTAAATTGGATTTGGAAAAAATAGCCAAAGTTTGCAAAGAACTAGTCAAATCGACTGGAGTTGGGAGTAAGAAAGTCGTAACTTCACTACCTTCTTCAGTAGTTTTCTCGACCGTTATTAAAATGCCACCGATGAGCCAGCAAGAGTTAGCCAAAGCGATTCAATACCAGGCTGAGCAAAACATTCCTTTAAAAATCGATGAAGTCAAAATAGACTGGCAAGTTGTTAGACAAAACCCAACTTCCAAAGAACTGGCGGTAATGATTGTGGCAGCTCCCAAAAATAAAGTTATGAGGACGATGGAGATCTTTACTTTAGCTGAGCTTGATGTGATGTATCTAGAAACTTCGTCAATTGCGGTCGCCAGAGCCTTATCTAATCCGAGTG
This sequence comes from uncultured bacterium, assembly GCA_903842085.1. Classification (GTDB taxonomy): domain Bacteria; phylum Patescibacteriota; class CPR2; order UBA1875; family CAIMLA01; genus CAIMLA01. The sequence continues at coordinate 10,033 of CAIMLA010000030.1, forward strand.
ATCCACTAGTGATGGCGATTGATTTTGGAGGGATGTCGACCGAGCTGACGATCATAGAAAATGGAGTAGTGACACATGTTCGGAGCTTACCAGTCGCAGGACTTTCATTGACTAGGGCCATATCTCAGGGTTTAGGGCTAGATTGGGCTCAGGCAGAGCAATTTAAATACAAATTCGGCTTGTCTCAGGACAAATTGGAAGGGCAGATATTCAGAGTCATGAAACCGATCTTGGCAAACCTAACCGACGAGATATCAAGATCAATCAAATATTATCAAGATCAATACGGCGGAAATGTCCAGAAGATAATTTTGACGGGTAATAGCTCTCGGTTGCCTGAACTGGTCAGTTTTCTAAAATCGGTTTTGGGGATCGAAGTTGTCTATGGAAACGCCTGGAGAAATGTTAATTATCGAGCTGATATTACCGATAAATTAAATCAAAATTCATTAGAATTTGCCTGTGCCGTCGGGTTAGCTATGAGGGGGAATTAGATGTTCAAGATTAACTTAGTCCCAGAAGTCAAACAACAACAGCAAAAAGCCTATCGTTATAATTCGATAGCGACAACGGCGGCGATTATCATAGGAATCATTCTAGCGGTCGTTGTAATCGGTCTACTGAGCTACAATCTAGCCAAATCTCGACAATTAGCAAATACCAAATCTGACATTACTAGCATCGAACAAAGCCTGGAACCATACAAAGCCCTTGAAAACACGGTTATTTCGTTAGAAGGAGGCCTGGCCGATATCAAAGAAATCATAAACGGTGGTCCCAAATGGTCTCTCTTTTTTACTGAACTGGAAAAAGTTACTCCAGCAGATACTCAGATTACAAACTTTGATATTAAGGGCAATGAGATAACAATGGATGTAACGGGAAAAGACGTCAATTCGATTGATAGATTTATTAAATCTTTCAGTGATTATCAGGTTAAGGCAGAGTCAACTGAGACCACAGCGACAACAACTGATGTCATAGAAGGAAAGAATTTATTTGAAAATGTTAATGTATCTGGCTATAGTTCAAAAAGTGACGGTCGGGTTACCTTCCAAGCAAAAATGAATTTAGTAGAGGGGCTGTTATGGTAAAATCAAAAGATTTATTTAAGAATAATTACACTTATCTTATCTGGTTAGGGGTTGGGATGATTTTGGTCGTAGTCTTATTATCATTTTTTGTAATTAGACCATCTATTAGTAAGGCAAAAAGCTTAAATCAAGAAGTAAAGGACAAAAAAACTGAGCTCACGGCCTTAGAGGATAAAAAAAGTAAATTAGATAAACTTAAAGATAAGGAAGATGATCTTAAGGCTGATGCCAAGACAGTTCAAAACGCACTTCCGGACAATAAAGATGCGGGCAGATTATTTATTCAAATAGATAAACTCGCGACTGAAAATGGTGGGACGGTTAAATCGGTTAGCGAAGGTAGCGATACAGGGAATCAAGGCGACGTCTCAACAACCGCAACTGGCTTGGCAGAGATACAAAAGATAACTTATTCCGCTCCGATTGATTTTAACTCATACTTTAGCTTCAAAGACTTTTTAGCTAAATCTGAGTCAGCCCTACGTTTAACAAATATTGATAGCTTTTCAGTCAAGGCAAACGAAACAGGAACCCTGTCAGTTGATTTAAATTTTACAACATATACGAGGGGCAAATAAGATGAAACTAAAACCAAAAGACATTATTGCTTTGATTGTCTGCGTCGTGGTAATCATAGCCGCAGGTTATTTTGCCTACAAATTATTAGGCGGTGGCTCTAAGACAACGACGACTCAAACGACGTCTCAGCAGACTCAACAACAAGAACCAACAATCTCAGGAAATATCGATAACGAGACTCTCACGAATATTAAAAAGTACAAAGATTATGACGAGGCAAAGTTAGACAATATCGGTCGGATTAATCCGTTTGCCCCACTAAACTAAAAAAATATGGAAGTCAAAGAAGAAAAAAAGCTTGGGGAGGTCTTGATCCAGCTTAAGTTGATTACGGAAGAGCAACTTAAGCTGTCAAAGGTTGAGAGCGCGAAGACTGGCAAAAGGCTAGTTGATGTTTTAATCGACACTAAAATAGTTAGTCATGAGAACTTGACCAAAGCGATGGCAATCTCACTTGAAGTACCCTACATTGATTTAAATAAAACTATTATAGACCCAAATATTCTCAAAAATATTCCCAAAGAGCTGGCCAAAAAATATATGACTGTTCCTTTTGGCTATGCAAATGGATCTTTAAATATTGCAATGATCGACCCAAATAATGTTCAGGTAATTGAATTTGTTGAGAAAAAAAGCGGAATGTCAGTCACACCGTATTTGGCATCAGAGGATAGTATCAAAAAAGTAATAAGCCAGTATCAAGATGCCTCAAGAGAACTAACCGACGCCCTACAAGGTGTGAACATTGAGCCGAGCATTGATTTGGATAAGGTTGAGAATATAAGCGAAGTGGTACAAGACGCACCAGTGACACGGGCGGTAAATACTATTTTGGAATATGCCGCCAAAGAAAAAGCATCAGATATCCATATAGAGGCAAGGGAGAAGAGCATCAAGGTCCGTTATCGGATCGATGGTGTCTTACACGAAGCAATGACTTTGCCTGTTCATATTCATGCCGCATTAGTGTCAAGAGTTAAAATATTAGCTAACCTCAAAATAGATGAACATCGCTTGCCTCAGGATGGCCGATTTGGCGTCAGGATTGAAGACAAAGAGATAGATATCCGGGTCTCTATTACGCCAACGATGTATGGAGAGAAGGTAGTGATGAGACTTCTAGATAAATCGGGAGGCTTGATTACGCTTGAAGAATTAGGCTTGAGGGGCAATTCGTTTAGACTGATAGAAGCTGGGACTAGAAGGCCTCATGGTATGGTTTTATCAACCGGCCCGACCGGATCTGGTAAATCAACCACCCTTTATGCGCTTTTAAACAAAATTAACAAACCTGATATAAATATTACCACCCTTGAGGATCCAGTCGAATATCAAATCGATGGGGTTAATCAGATCCAGGTCAATTCTTCACTTGGCTTAACCTTTGCTTCGGGTCTGCGCTCGATTCTTCGTCAAGATCCAGATGTTATTATGGTGGGAGAAATTCGTGACACCGAGACGGCCGAACTGGCTATTCAGTCGGCTTTAACTGGGCATACCGTCCTCTCGACTTTACATACCAATAACGCAGCTGGTGTTCTGCCTCGTTTGTTAGATATGAACGTAGAACCTTTTTTAATCGCATCGACGGTTAATACAGTGATTGGACAGAGGTTAGTCCGTCGAATTTGTTCGAAATGCAAAAAAACACATGAGGCCTCTCCGGCTTTAACCGAGGCAATTAAAAAAGCAGTTGGCTATTTGCTACCCAAAAAAGGAATGACGAAGGAAGAAATAGACAAACGAGGTTATCAAAACCTACCTTTTTTTGAAGACGAAAAAATCACCTTATATGAAGGTGAAGGTTGTGACGAATGTCATAATACTGGCTATCAAGGCCGGTTAGGCATATTTGAAGTCTTTGGCATAACCAATGAGATGGAGAAATTAATCCTTAACCATGCAGCTCCTTCAGAGATACAAGAACAAGCCGTCAAAGAAGGAATGGTGACAATGAGGGAAGATGGTTTCTTGAAGGCATTAGAGGGACTCACGACTGTAAATGAAGTCATTTCTAGGATAACCGCAGAATAAATATTTTGAATTTAGTTTTTATGCTACAATTAAATGAATAAGAGAGGTGAATATGGCAGAATTAAGAATTGAAAACATGCTGGAAGAGATCGTAAAAAAACAGGCGACCGATCTTCACCTTACCGCGGGGGCGCCACCAACGATTAGAGTTGACGGTTTTCTACAACCAATTTCTGAAAAAGCACAGCCATTAACGGAGGCCGAAGCCGAGAAGTTAATATTTTCGGTCATAGATGAAAATCAAAAAAAATCATTAAAAGAAGACAAAGAGATTGATTTTTCCTTTGCCTTTGGCGATGTGGCTAGATTTAGAGCCAACGCTTATCATCAAAAAGGTAATCTAGCGCTGTCACTTCGTTTTATTCCGACAAAAATCAGAACGATTGATGAGCTGGGGTTGCCTTCAACTCTTGAAAAATTTACAGACTACCCTCGTGGCCTGGTCTTAGTAACAGGCCCGACTGGCTCTGGCAAGTCTACGACTTTGGCGGCGATGATAGATAAGATAAATACTGATAAAAGTGTTCATATTATTACAATTGAGGATCCTATTGAATACACCTTTACTAACAAAAAAGCCCTGATTGATCAGCGGGAAGTTTACTATGACACGCGAAGTTTTGCCACTGCCCTTAGGAGTGTCCTACGTGAAGACCCCGATGTAGTTATGGTTGGCGAGATGAGAGATTTGGAGACAATCGCCTCAGCAATCACAATCGCCGAGACGGGCCATTTGGTTTTAGCAACGCTCCATACAAATACAGCGGCTCAAACAATGGATCGTATTATAGATGTTTTCCCTCCCTATCAACAGCCACAAATACGGGTTCAGTTAGCTCATATCTTACAAGGGGTGGTTTCTCAACGTTTGATTCCTGCAATAGGTGGTGGACGAGCGGCAGTGGCTGAGATAATGGTAACGACACCCGCCGTTAAAAATATTATTAGGGAAGGCAAAACCCACCAACTTGATGCGGTGATTCAAACTAGTGCTGATAAAGAGATGATAACGATGGACAAAGCTTTAGTCAATTTGGTTAAAATGGGGCTAATTACATCAGACGAGGCCCACAATTATGCCGTCGATCCAACAGAATTAGATAAATTATTACATGGTTAGTATATGATTAATTTTCGTTATATTGCAAAAAATAAAGATGGCGAGCCAATCGAAGGATCGATAGAGGCAGAGACGGAAGCGGCTGCGAGCAAGCTTTTGATTAGTAAGGAAATATTTCCGATTACGATAGATGTTAAAAGTAGTGGTGGCATTCCTTTCCTAAATCGAATATCACAAAAAAATAAAGTCTTTCTGATTAGACAATTAGCGACTTTTATCAAGGCCGGTTTACCAATATCTAGCGCGTTAAAAACATTACAAGAACAAAATCCTGACAAAAAAGTCAAAGAGATGGTAGGCCAGATAACCCGAAGCGTGGATGGGGGATCATCTTTGTCTGCAGCTATGGCTGGGTTTCCTCGAACTTTCAACCAGATAGATGTTACTTTGATAAAAACAGGCGAAACGACGGGCTCTCTTGATAGTGCCCTTGTCAGAATGGCCGACAATCTAGAAAATAGTTACAAGATTACAAAAAAAATACGAGGTGCGATGGCTTATCCGGCGTTTTTGTTAATCGTAGTTTTAGCGGTTTTAGCGGTTATGATGATATATGTATTGCCACAAATGGAGACTCTATATAAAGGTTTTAATGCACAGTTGCCACTGCTAACCAGGATAGTCCTGGCTGTTTCAAAGGCTTTTGTAAAATATGGGTTGATCTTTTTAGCAATTATAGCGCTTGCGATATATGGAATAAGAAGATATATTGCGACCCGGAATGGACGATTTTTCTGGGACGGATTGAAACTTAAGGTGCCGATCATTAATGATTTTATGAAAAATGTTTATCTAAGCAGATTCTCGAGAACGATGGCGGGGCTTGTTGGGTCAGGGGTTTCGATTCTTGAAGCCTTGAATATAGTCGGGAAAGCAGTTGGGAATGTCATTTATGCAAGTGCTTTATTGGACGCCACAGAGAAAGTAAAAAGTGGGATACCTTTATCAAAGCCACTTGAGGATAACACTAATCTTTTTCCACCAATAGTTTATCAAATGGTTCGAGTCGGCGAGCAAACGGGTGAAATAGACACGATGTTGGATAACTTGGCGACATATTATGATGATGAAGTTGATAATTTTGTAAAGAGTATGACTTCAATTGTTGAGCCGGTAATGATAGTCTTTATGGGGGTAATAATCGGTTTAATTTTGATAGCCATCATGCTTCCAATATACAGTTTAGTTAGTGTTATTAAATAATGATTGACAATAGTAATACATAAATTTATAATATAGGTATAGGAAAATAAAAAAGGAGGAAAAGTTGAAAAAACAAAAGCAAGGCTTTACATTAATTGAATTGATGGTTGTAATGGCGATTATCGCTGTTTTGGCAACTTTGATTATTGGAGCAGTAACGGTGGCTCGGAATACTTCAAAAGAGACGGTTCATCGAGGAAATGCAAGGACTTTGC
>CAIMLA010000031.1 GCA_903842085.1 uncultured bacterium
CTCATATCCATATTCCTTTCCTCCTTGCCTCTATTTTAGTGGAAGGCAAGGTATTTCTGTTACGACATTTGATCAATTTGGGTACGATTTTCATTTTGCCCAACAAGTGTATTACAGTACGATTTTAGATTGCAGAACGCGTTATAATAGACTTGAATAGTAAGAAAGTGATATCATATATTGATAGAGATATAGATAAGTTACAAAATAAAAATAAGTAAAAAGTATTTATGAGAATAAACGTGAGGGAGAAAAAACATAGGAAGATATTCGGTTTAAGTGTTTTTTGGTTACTACTTTTATTTGTTTGTGTACCAAACGCCTATGCAGGAGTGATTGGCAGTCCCAAAGATACGGTCACAAGAGAAGCTGCTTCAACTGCCGCTAACCATACAATCACTTTTACAACTCCATCGGGAATTGATGTTGGGGATACTGTCACTCTAACTTTTGAAGCCGGATTTAATATTGCCTCCGTCGTATTAGCAGACGTGACGATTGGCGGAAACGCTCCAGCGAGTGCCGTAGTCGCTAGTCAAGTTTTAACGATTACCGCTGATGCAGATACGACAGTGGTGGCTGGAAATACCGCCACGATTGTAATCGGGAACACTCATATTGTTAACCCAGGTTCCGCAGGTGATTACATTATCACCTTTGGCGGAACATTTGGCGATACTGGGGCGCTTGCTATTCCTATTTTGACAAACGATCGCATCGCAGTTAGTGGAAGCATAGATCCATCAATTACCTTTGCTCTCTCTACAAATACTTGTGCTTTTGGCACACTTACTACTGGTACTGTGGGTACCTGTGGGCCGTTTACTTATACGGTTGGGACAAATGGTGGCTCTGGTTACACAGTTACGGTTCAAGATGAAGGAAGTGGGGCAGCACCAGGGTTATACAAATCCGCCATACCGACCGATCTGATAGCATCGGCTTCTGCTACCCTAGCGTCTGGGACAAAGGGGTATGGGATTCAGGCAGGAGTCAACACTGGAGCGCAAACAATCGCGGCTACCTATCTACAAACGGGGACGACTGTGGGCGGATTGAATCGTACCGCAACAACAATCTCATCATATGCAAATGCAACAACCACTGATCATATTACTAATGTTACAGCTAGGGCCGCTATCGCGGCAGGTACATACGCTGGTACGTATAACGACACCCTAACTTTTCTCGCAACAGGAAATTTTTAGATGGTTGCCGATCCACAATCAAAAATTAGTAAACCACTAAGTCTTTTTTTGATTTTATCTTTATTTTTTATTTTTACGCCTAGTGTCCATGCGGCATCTTTGGCAACCTTATCTGATACCATGACGAGAATCCGAGTTTCGACCGCCTCTAATCATACAATGGTTTTTACGACACCGACTGGAGTTGCTGCCGGGCAAACAGTGATTGTGACTTTCCCGGATGGGACAGCAAACGGTTTTGTGGGAACAAGTGGCATTGACTATACTGACGTCGATGTCTTAGACGACGGTACCGATTTGACTTTAGCCACAGTCCCGGCAACGACGACTTGGGGTGCAGCTTTTTCTGGAACAAACTTGAATGTCTTTACTCTTACGAGCGGAACTGGGACGATCGCTGCTGCATCTGTGATTACAATTAGAATTGGTACAAATGCCACGACAGGCGCCACAGGAGATAAACAGATTACGAATCCAAATACAAGCGGCACAAAAATAATCGCGATCACTGGTTCTTTTACTGATACTGGGAATATTGCTGTACCGATTGCTACATATGATCAGGTGGTAGTTAGTGCGACGGTTGATCCGAGTATCACTTTTACTCTCTCGAGCAATACAGCGGCCCTAGGGACCATGACAACTGGTGCGGTTGCCTCGGCATCTGCTATTACTTTAACAATGGGGACGAATGCTGGTGGTGGCTATGGGGTAACAATCCTAGATGAAGGTAATGGTTCTGTTGGTGGCTTGTACAAGTCAGCGGCACCAACAAAAAATGTTACTTCAGCGACAGCCACTTTATCTGCAGGAACAGAGGGCTATGGGCTCCAAGGAACGACGGGGACGGGAAGTCCCACAATTGCTTCTCCCTATAATACTTCTGGCAATGGTGTTGGCCAGCTTCAGAGAACAGCTCAAACGCTGGTTAGCTATGCTGGACCAACGGGAGTGACTAACCAAACGGCCACGATTGCATTTAAAGCGGCCATTGCGGCTTCAACACCCGCCGGTTCATATGCCGATACGGCGACCTTGATTATGACGGGGAACTTTTAATGATAAAGGTGAAATTGAGTCTATTTGCCAAAACAGCGATCGCTTTAGCCAGTTTTTTTATCATCTTCTCCTTCCTGCCGAATCCACTCCAAGCTGCTGATGAAAATCCAGGCTTTGGCTATACAGTCGGCCCCCCGGTCGTTGAATATACCGCTGAGCGAGGTCAAACCGTCAATGGCGTGGTCAAGGTCAACGATTATAGCCCGATTGAGGTGACCCTCTACCCACAGGTGGCTGATTTTGCTGCCAAGGATGAGACCGGTCAACCAACTTTTTATGATGCTAACCCAAATAGTAAATATTCCCTCTCGAGCTGGATTAAATTTTCAGAAGAGCCAGTAATCTTTGCCATTGGAGAGCTCAAGGCAATCCCTTACCAGATTGTTGTCCCTGAAGATGCTGAACCAGGCGGGCATTATGGGGTTCTGTTTTTTTCGACCAAATCACCCAATAACGTCAAAGAAGGAGAGGCTAAAGTTGTCGCTAACATGAAGGTGGGACAACTGATCTTGGTGACTGTCCCTGGCGAAATAAAGACTGAAGGGATAGTGGAGACTTTTAAAACAAAGCATTTTTGGAACTTTTTCCCTCAGGTAAAATATTCAAATGAGAAATTCTTTAATTTTTCGCATAATATCGATTTCATCACCCGGATCCAAAATGTCGGAAATGTTCATTTTAAACCAGCTGGTAAGATTGAGATCAAAAACTTATTTGGTCAGAAAGTTGGTTCTGAGGTTGTCAACGAGATAAAAGGCAATATTTTACCTGATAGCACGAGAAAATTTGATAACACCTGGAAAGCCAAATGGTATCAATTTGGCTACTTCAAAGCCAATTTAGATTTGAGCTATGGCACGCCAGAACAGAGTTTTCAAGACAGGACTGGCTTTTTGATTATTCCTTGGTGGCTGATTATTATCGTTATTCTGGTGATTCTCCTTCTCTGGAGAATGCTTGCAAAGAAAAAAAAGCGCAAAAAAGAGCAACTAAATAATAAAAGTTAAATTTTTGAGGTGACTAGATAAGTCTCACCAATCTTTTCGATATTGTAGCCCATCTCCCAGTTGGTTAAGACTTGAGCCTGATTGTGGTCAAAACTGACAGTGAGACTCGGCTCAACGGTCGCGGTGATGCTGACAGACTGCTCTAAAGCCTCTTCTTGGGCATAGCAAAGAGGGCCAAAAAAAAGTGGCATTAATAAAACTAGGCTTGATAAAGTTTTAAAAAGATTCATAAAAAAACCTTTATTAAAAATAAAAAAAGAAGCTTTCCGCCTCCTTTTGGTTTTAATTAGCTTTTATTTTAGATAGCAGTCGAGACTACTTTGATTTTGGATTGTCATTGTATGAAAAAATTGGCCATTTGTCAATTGGAAAAAGATCATAAATAAACTAAAATAAGAGTATGGAAAGAATATTTATCTTTTTATTTTTATTATTTCAGCTAAGCCCAATTACAACTTTGGCCGAGGCTAACTTAGCATCTGATATGCTCCAGGTTCAGCCCCTCAAGTATGAAGAAAAGATGAACTTAGGGGAGGTCAAAGAAGGCACGATTGATATTATGAATCCATCGAAGCAGGCCGAAACGATTCAAGTCGAAACTTCTTCTTACCGGATGGCCAATGTTACCGGCCAATTAGAGTTCTATCAAAGCCAAAACCCAAACAATTTTGAAAAGTTTGTAACGGTGAGTGAAGATAGGTTTGTCTTACCCTCAGGAGAGGGCAAGAAAGTCACCTTCCGCCTCGGGATTCCGATCTCAGCTGCCGCTGGTGGTTATTATGGCGCCATCTTTTTTCGAATCCTACCTCAAGAAACAGCAAGTGACCAATCAAAGGCCTATACCTCGGGTCGAGTCGGGACCCTTTTTTTGATTACGGTTGGCCAGGGAGAGGTTAGACAAGGAGAGGTTCGGAACTTTCATGCGCTTTCGAATCCCTTTGAGCAGCAGTCAAAATTTGAGTTTGAACAGCTAAATACAAGTAAGTATGATTCCGATCCAAGGGGGCTGTATCTTAAACCAACCGGGACTCTAACAATTAAAAACATTTTTGGCCAGACCAAAGCGGAACAGAAAGTGACTGGAAGCTATGTTTTACCGGAGACAGCCCGCAAGATCCAAACTGAGCTTGATAATCCCTATCTTTTTGGTCTCTACAAAGCCGAATTAGCCATCTCCAAGTATCCAGGTGAGCCCGTTATGACAGATACCATCACCTTTGTTAAGTTCTCCCCAACCGTCCTCGCCATGATCGGCTTTTTAGCCTTAATCATCTTTATCGTTATGGCCAGTCTTAGGCCTAAACTGAAGAGAAAGAAGAACGAAAAGTCTAAGAATAAAGCGAAGAATTAAAAGAAGGAATAGCTCAGAATATTATTCGCGACCGTCGAGAACTTTATAAAAAAATAAGCCCATTTTACAAAATAATAATTGACTATTTTTTGAATGATTATGTTATAATTTACATTGTATAGATATGGGCACAAAACGCGTTTATGTCTAGCTCAAAAAAACAAAAATAAAGATAAAATGGGCTTTTCTCTATGTTTTCTATATGGGGAAAAGAAATAAAAATTAAATTGCTGAGGGGCGATGTTAAAAAATTTTATGGTGCCTAAAAGCAAAAATTTCTTTCCTGACGTTGGAAGGAAGTTTAAAAGAGCCGGAAAGGGTAAATCCTCATACAAGGGAGTTATTGGTATTTGTTTTCTCTCTTTTTTTATTGCCACAATCTCAACCTCACTTATTTTTAATACTTTTCAAGGCGCTCATGCAGCGTCAACGGATTATATAAACTTTCAAGGAAAACTGACCGATCAAAATGGTTATGGTGTCGTTTCACAGACCAGGTCAGTTACGTTCTGTATTTTCAGTGCCACCAGTGGCGGTTCTTGTGCCGCCTCGCCCTCCGGCCAGCTTTGGTATGAGACCAAGAACGTCACAACTGACGCCAGAGGAATTTTCAATACTCCTCTCGGCAGTACGACCGCTTTTGGCTCAACTCTCTTTACCGCCAATAGTGATTTGTATTTAGGAATTAATATTGCTGGTGATGGTGAGATGACGCCGCGCCACCCAATCGGAACTGTGCCGAGCTCATTAAATTCACAAGCTTTGCAGGGTAACACCTGGGCCGCCCCAGGTGCCATCGGTAATACAACCGCTAATTCAGGTAAATTTACGACCTTGTCGGCGACCGGACAGCTAACCTCAACGGTGGCCATTGGGACTTCTCCCTTTTCAATTACCTCAACAACGATGAACAGCAATCTAAACGCAGATTTACTTGATGGTTCTCACTCAACAGCTTTTGCTCCAGCTTCGGGGAGTGGAAATTATGTTCAACTTCAGGCGTCTACACCAGGGTCTGCACAAACAGGGCATTTCAATATTTCAGGAACGGGGATAGTCTCAACAGTGATCGGCGGCACGGCGGCTAATAATACCCTAACCTTACAGGGGAATTCTGCTACCTCGGGCAACACTCTTACAAATGCGGCTATCCAACTAAAAGTTGGCGATAGCGGGGCAGCAACCGCCATGACAATACTTAATAATGGTAATATTGGTATTGGGACGACAAGTCCGACTAGTAAATTGGATGTAAGTGGTGATATTTACGTTTCAAGCACTAATGTTTTTTCCGGACGAGCATCGACTATGTCGTTTTTTAACCCAACGCATACCGCTGTTTTAGAGGGACAAAAATCATTGGATTTGGCTTCTTGGTCTGGAGGGCCTAGCCAGGGCGGAACGGGAGCAATCACATTCAGCCCCTTAAATGTCGAAAAAGTTAGAATAGATAATGCTGGGAATGTCGGGATTGGCATAGCAGCACCATTGAATAAATTACATATACTTGGTACGTCACAATTTACTCTAGGACTTGAATCTCCAAGTTATCCAGAGCTTAGATTTATTGTATCTGGGAATACGAAGCAGCAATTAGCTAGTGTTACGGGTGCTGGCGGATTTTTTGCAGGATCGGGAGTAAATGACTTCGCCTTTTACAGTACGGGATCTGGTAACTGGTTATTTGGAAATGCAAGTGGAGAATATTTTAGAATCACAAACGCAGGCAACGTCGGGATAGGAGTTGCCTCGCCTACGGAAGCACTTGATGTCAACGGTCGTCTGAAGTTAGCGAAAACAACAGCTCCGTCTACAGTGACCGATAAATTGTATAACGTTTCAAGTAATCTGTATTGGAATGGTAGTATTATAGACTCAACAAATGTAACAAGCTCAATTGCAAACAATTTTGTTCCAAATTCGAGGTTCATAGACGGTCAAACTAGTTGGACTGGGTGGAGTGGTTCATCTGCAGCCATTGTCGACTCGACCGTCAACACACAAACAAGTTTGAACATTGATACATGGGATGAATCGGCTTGGACTACGGGCAATCAATATGCCTGGATAACGGACACTCAAATTGATTTTTCTGACACTTATTTGATTGGTAAGTATGTCGTATTTACGGGCTCACCAACATCTGCACTTACTAACTACAATATGAAAATTGTGGCAACGGATCAGGTCGCAAAAAAAATTCAAGTATTTTTACCCGTTGGTTGGCAGAACGCAAAAGGATATCCTGCAATTCCGACTACAGGCGAGGCTTATAGCATTGCCGCCATTGCAAGCAGAAGTACGAAAACTGCAAAATGCGAACATTTATTTAACGGTTGTATTAATTCTGATTATTTTGTAGTTCCGGGGAATCAAGCCTTGAGTGGTTCTTACAACGTTTTTGTCATGAATTCGCCGAGCAATAAAAATTTCTATCTTCAAATGGAAGTCACAGACACGAACGGGAAATTTGTCTATCGGTGGACAAGCATGACAACAATAGCAGGAAACACCAATAACTGGATTGTTGCCAATTTTGGACCAGTTGGGCCATTTGCCGACACAGCAAATTGGGTTGGAGCTGAAGTAGGTGCAAAAGTTACTCCTACATTTTTAGCGCGTATTATCCTAAAACCTTACGATGACACAAATGTTTCACATGTTTATGTCACAGGAATCCAATTAAATGGAGGAAATCTTGCTTATGCTTACAATCCTCACTATCTCGAGACCGAAGACGCTAACGCACGTTTAGTAAACAACCTTTCAGTTGGAGGTAATGTAGCAATTGGCGGCATAACCCCCACAACGACTGGTAGGTTACAGATCACAGACACTACCACGACGGCTAATTATTCTGGTCTTCGCGTAGATCAGTCGGGGGCTGTCAGCGGAACGGGGTACTCTGGATATTTTGCAAAAACTGGGGCCTCGACAACAAATGTTGGCTTATATTCTACTGCCACAGGTGCGACTAATAATTATGCTGCAATTTTTGAATCTGGCAACGTCGGAATTGGGACGACAACACCGGGAACGAAGCTTAATGTTGTCGGTGGGAGCGTATTGATTGGTACGACTACTTTAGCAGGTAGCGTATTTTCATTTCAAAATGGTGATGGCTCGGGAGATAATCGAGCTTTGTTTACTAATAATTCCTTATACTCAATCGCTGTGAGTAGCGGAGCAAGAACAAACGGCAATTATTATATTGGTGCGAGTAGTTCTGCTACCCCAGATCTTATATTTAGCAAAAACGCGGGTGCAGAAACGATGAGAATCACCGAAGCGGGCAATGTCGGTATTGGCACAACCTCTCCAACCGGTGTCCTCCATCTCAAAGCAGGAACGGCTGCTGCTAGTACTGCTCCTCTTAAATTTACTTCTGGTACTAACTTAACAACAGCAGAAGCAGGAGCAGTAGAATGGGATGGTACTAATCTCTATATTACTCAAACCTCTGGACCAACTAGAAAAACTATCGCTTATACAGACAGTGCTATTGTCGGAACTGTCCCTTGGGATCATCTTACTAATCCAGGAGGAAACTTATCATTAACTACCATGGGTTCATATACTTCTACCTTTACCTATGGAGCGACTACTAGTACTAATAACTTATTTAATCTAACAGACACTGCTTCTAATACTGGTACTGGCTATATGCTAAATGTTACTACTGCAACTGGTTCTGCACTTCATCCATTCAGAGTCGCTGTCAATGGCACAACAGAGGCTATTATGGTAGATGCTAATGGGAATGTAGGCATTGGGACGACGGCACCCACCACTGGAAGTCTTGTGATTAATCGAAGTGGAAATCTTTACAATTTGGACTTAATCGGGGCAACTGACGGCGTTACTAATTTTGCAGTTCACGGTGGTTCTACAAATATGCTTTGGACTTCACGAGCTGGTTGGTTCGACATTCAGACAAATACTTCTGGAAAAGGCGTAAATTTACAAACCAATGGGGGCAATTTGTTGTTGGATGGAAACGGCAAAGTTGGTATTGGTACAACCAGTCCAACAGGGAATCTATCTATTGTTTCCCCATCTTCTAGTGATGCTTTAGTCAGAATAATATCAGCAAATTATGCAACCGAATATGATTCGCGTCTATTCTTAGGGGAAAACGATACTGCAGGCATGACTTTTGAATATGATGGAGTAGCAAACATGGGATACATTGGAATGAACAACATGGTTGATCCAACAGGTTCATGGTCGAAGAGAATTCAGATGTATCGCGATGGTACGGAGGTTGCATTTATGGCAGGTAATGTGGGGATAGGAACAGCCGCTCCTTCTGCTCGTCTTCACTCTTATATCTCAAGCTCAGCGGTTACTACTTCTCAATACACTTCTTATCTAGAAAACCTAGCCACTAATACCACTACAGATGGTATTAACAAATATGGCATGTATATTACTTCAACTGGTGCATTCACCGGTGGGGCCGGAACAGCAACTAATAACTATGGGTTATATGTTAATACACCTACTGGGGCTGATAATAACTATACGATTTATTCTGCTGGTGGTTATAACTATTTTGCGGGAAGTCTTGGGCTAGGTAGTCAAACTTATCAAAATGGGGGTAGTGCAGCCGAACCTGGTTATTCTTTTTCGAATGATGCAAACACTGGATTCAGTAATGGCCAAGACGATCAAATTTATATTTCAACGGGAGGTACAGAAAAAGTTAGAATATTGAGCGGTGGAAACGTCGGCATCGGCACTACTAATCCAGCCTCGTTTAAACTCCAGGTAGCAGGAAGCGTTGGTCCAAACGCAGACGCTACTTATGATTTGGGTTCTTCTGGTGTACGTTGGAACAACCTGTATCTTGCAAACGCACCAACAGTAGGTGGCTATCATGATCTTTCAAATGACAACTTGTTGACCAACGGTGATTTCGAAACCGGAACTACTACAGGCTGGACGGGGATTACTTCTGTAGTCACTGGTGGGTATGCTGGTAACTATACATCCCAGACTACGAATAACAGCAATAATCAGACTCTTAGTGACGATTATATCCCAGTTGACCCAACTAAGGATGTATTCCAATTAGAAGGTTGGTTTAAAAAAACCATAACTGGTTCACCAACGCCAGGTTTATTATACTTTGGCTATATTGCCTACAATTCCAGCAAGGTTGCAATCACAAGTGCTCCATGTAATACATATTGTTATTTTGCGGCTACTAATTATACAATTCCTGCAGATTCAGCTTGGCATAAATTTTCTGCGACTACTACTGGAGAAGGAGTCTCATATCCAAACTTTCCCGTCGGTACCAAATACGTGCGCGTTTTGGCGTATATGAATAATACAGCATCCTCTAATGAAACAACTCAAATGGATCATGTTACTCTAAAGCGTATCAATTATGGTTCGTTGTTTGTGGGTAATAATTTTTCTGGGACGAATATGGTAGACCAGAACCAAGTTACAAATCTCTACACAACCTCTGGGAACAACTTTATTATTACTCCACCTTCAGCTGGTAATGTTGGTATTGGTAATACTTCCCCGACATCTAGGTTGGTTGTTAAAGGATCTGGCACAACTTCTGCAACTTCATCTTTGAACGTCACAAATTTTTCTGACACCTCACTGTTTTATGTAAGGGATGATGGGAATGTTGGTATAGGAACTACAAGTCCCGGGGTAAAGTTACAAGTTACTGATGGAAGCGTATATGTAAATGGTGAAAATACTTCCATATATGTTGATGCTAGTAACGCAAGATTAGGATTTGCCAAAAAAACAGGTGATTATCCAGTAATCGCAGCTGGAAGTGCTAGTCCGATTAAGCTTGGACATTGGTCAACGACTGGCATAACTCCTAGCGAAGTTGGCAGTGGCACCTTTGCTGCTAATATGACGATCGATATTACTGGCAACGTCGGCATCGGCACAACCTCTCCAACCGGTGTCCTCCATCTCAAAGCAGGAACGGCTGCTGCTAGTACTGCTCCTCTTAAATTCACTTCTGGTACTAACCTAACTACAGCAGAAGCAGGAGCAGTAGAATGGGATGGTACTAATCTCTATATTACTCAAACCTCTGGACCAACTAGAAAAACTATCGCTTATACAGACAGTGCTATTGTCGGAACTGTCCCTTGGGATCATTTTACTAATCCAGGAGGAAACTTATCATTAACTACCATGGGTTCATATACTTCAACCTTTACCTATGGAGCGACGACTAGTACTAATAACTTATTTAATCTAACAGACACTGCTTCTAATACTGGTACTGGCTATATGCTAAATGTTACCACTGCAACTGGTTCTGCACTTCATCCATTCAGAGTCGCTGTCAATGGCACAACAGAGGCTATTATGGTAGATGCTAATGGCAATGTGGGGATAGGGACAACGGGACCCAATGCACAACTTGTTGTAAATGGGATTACAGGAGCAGGCGGATCAATTAACACGGGCTATTCAACGAACTATAAATTACAAGTAGGTACTGAAACTGGGGACAGCGGCATAATGATAAGGGCCGGCAGTACTGGTGTTGCAAAACTATCTTTTGACTATGGACAAAACGTTGATGGTTTGGGTCGTGTTTGGTATAACAGTAGTACAAATTCATTGTCACTATACACAAACGCTGCAGAGAAAATGACAATATTAAGCACTGGAAATGTTGGTATCGGCGATACAGCTCCTTCTCAGAAACTTGTAGTTAACGGAAATATATACACCTATAACAACGTTATTGTTAATGATGGATACGGCTTGATTGATGGGGGTACAAATTATCAAAAAGTTTTGGTTAATAGCGCAAATGGAGTTATTTTTAGTACTGGATCAGGTTCTACGGCAGAACGTATGCGTATTAATACTGCTGGCAATGTCGGCATCGGCATAGCATCGCCTGGAACAAGATTGCTAAATGTCACTTCAAGTGTTGCATCTAACGATGTCGCATTTGAGGCAAGTATACTCCGGACAACGGGCGCAAATTATGGAGTTAGGGCATTGGCAACAGGCTCTGGTGCGACAACAAACTATGGAATTTATGCCTATGCAACCGGAGCAACAAATAATTATGCAGGAATATTTGAAGGAGGCAATGTCGGGATAGGGACAACAAATCCAACTGAAAAGTTAATTGTAGGCACGGATTTTGGGGATTTAACCTCAGGAACTACTTTTGGGGTTGGTGATGCTACAGCCAATGCGAATATAGTTGTTGGGCAAGGCGTGAATAACAATTTAGCTCTAAGATGGATATACAACGCAACACCAGGAAGCGCGTCTGCTCGGCTAAATACTGCGGCATATACTAACCCACTGTATATTGATGCGTCGGTCTTGTCTTTACAGTCTCAATCAACGGGCAATGTTGGTATTGGAACAACAAATCCTGCCTCGTTTAAACTCCAGGTAGCAGGAAGCGTTGGCCCAAACGCAGACGCTACTTATGATTTGGGTTCTTCTGGTGCACGTTGGAACAACTTGTATCTTGCAAACGCACCCACAGTAGGCGGCTATCATGACCTTTCAAATGACAATTTGTTGACCAACGGTGATTTCGAAACTGGAACTGTTACAGGCTGGTCAGGCCTTACTACTGTTACCACAGGAGGTTATGCAGGCAATTATACCTCTCAAACGACAGCTAGTAGTACGATTGTTAGCGACGATTATATCCCAGTAGACCCGACTAAGGACGTATTGCAGTTAGAGGGCTGGTTCAAAAAAACCGTCACTGGTTCTCCTGCGGCAGGAATTTTATATTTTGGTTATAAAGCTTACAATGCTGGTAAAACAGAGATTACATCTGCACCTTGCGGAACATATTGCTATTTTGCTGCTGCAGCATCAACGATTCCGGCTGATTCCGCTTGGCATAAATATTCTGCGACTACGACAGGGGAAGGCACTGTTTATCCAAACTTTCCTGTCGGTACAAAATTTGTACGGGTATTAGTATTAATAAATTATGGATCATCGGTGAACGAGACAACCCAAATGGATCACGTTACTCTAAAACGTATTAATTACGGCTCGTTGTTTGTGGGCAATAATTTTTCTGGTACTAATATGGTAGATCAGAATCAAGTTACAAATCTCTATACAACAGTTGGAAACAACTTTATCATTACTCCTCCTTCAAATGGCAACGTCGGCATTGGGACGACAAGTCCTAACGCAAAACTAGAAATAGCGGGTGGTTCTGCAAACAGTTATATATACATACAATCGACGGGAAGTAGTTATGATACAGGCATTCAATTCACACAACTCAATGGCGATACTTCTGGCGGTACGACTTCAAGGCAAACTTGGTATCAATATATTGCCGCAACAACTGGGAAATTTAACATTGCTCAATATTACCCTGCTACGGGAATTAATCTACAAAGACTTACGATAGATACAGTGGGCAACGTCGGTATCGGAACAACAGCGCCAGGAGCACTATTGCATGTATCGGGAGGTCTAAATGGAGGAACAGTTGATGCTAGGGGAGTAATTATTGACCCAACCTTATCTACAACATCGGTAAACTGGCTTAACCATACCGGACTTTTAGTAACCCCAACATTTAATACCACCAGTTCCCTTGTTACTAATGCCTATGGCGTAAAAATATCGCCAAAACATACCGGAGTATATACGACAACTAATGCCTATGGTCTATATGTAGATACGACTACTGTAACGAGCGGGATAGTTACTAATAACTATGCAGCTATTTTTAATGGAGGCAACGTCGGTATCGGGACAACGGCACCTGGGTATAGACTTTCTGTATCTAGTGGAGATAGTTCATATGCATATTTTGGACCAAACGCAAGCTGGTCAGGAAAATTATTAATAGGAGCGGGGACGAATCAAGGGATTTCACAAACAGCCCAAATCATTTCTACAGATGGGAATTTACATATTGATCCAGCCCCAAGTAAAAATATGTATATTGGATATTACCAGGCAAGAGATCTTTATATTAATCCAAGCGGCGGAAACGTCGGTATAGGTAATTCTGGACCAGGCTATAAACTAGATGTAAGTGGAACACTAAATGCTACCGGGGCCGTTACACTAGGAAGCACATTGGGAGTCACGAGCTTGATAACTGCATCGGGTGGGCTAACAATTGCTGCTAACCAAAATCTAACTATGAATACAGGGACAGGTAGGGCTACAATTCCGAGGGCTACGATTGATAGGGCAAACAATACAGCTTCGGGCATAAACTGGTATTCAACCTCTTATACGGCTTGGTCAGAGTATATGGGACCAGCTGGTACTGCTGGATTAGGGCCAAGTGGAACGGTCACGTCTCCTACGGGCACGTTTGTTACTAGCTGGGCTCTACGCAGTTTTGTAGAAAATGTTGGTGGTTATGGCTGGACATGGGAGGCGGCAAGTGCTTATTCTACCACGCCTACAATCGTGGCAGAGCTTTCATCAAGCACGGGTAATTTTAAAACAAGCGGCACTATAACTACCCCTGGCTATGTTTCTATTACAGGCGCAGCAGACACATCGGGGAATTTACGTTTTTCGGCTGGAAACCCTTATATTAGTGCGGGCTCATATTTTATTGCACCAGGTGGCGCCTACTTTAATAGCGGAACAGTTTATACAGAGGCCACACTGCAAGCTCGTGGCGGGATAGGAAACGATGGAGGGGTCTTAGAATTAAACGATGATGTAAATATTGGGGGTGGTGACCTTTATGTTATTAATTCGAGTGGTTATGTCGGTGTTGGCACAACGTCACCTGTTAGCAAATTAAATGTAGCAGGCAACATATCTCTCGGGACTTGGGTGGATTATGATACTACTGGCAAAAGGATCGGAGTCCCTAGCAGCACGGGTAGTTGGACGGCGGGGGACGGTAACGCATTTATGAATTTTAAATATGTTTCAACTGGCGGCACGGGGTACAATATTGAATTTTTTACGCATGAGGTAGCGGCCAGTTTTGGCATCAGAATGACAATTAACCCTAATGGTCGGGTTGGTATCGGCAGGACCGCAGCCGCTAATATATTAGAGGTAGAAGGGAACGCTTCAAAAACCGCTGCTGGTTCCTGGATAGCAAACTCTGATGCTCGAATAAAGACCGATATTTCGGGAATAGATAATGCCGTTGATGTCTTGAATATGCTCCGACCGGTTAAATTTAAATATACTGATGAATATATGGCTCAACACCCTAGTCTAACGAGCAAATACTACTATAACTTTATAGCTCAAGAATTCCAACAGGTCTTCCCAACCGAGGTGACTGATAGTGGTGAACTCTTACCAAATGGTGAGCACATCTTAGCTCTTGACCCCTATGTAGTGACCCCATATTTGGTTAAAGCCATCCAAGAACAACAGTCAATGATAAGTGCTCAAAATAGCAGGATCGGAGCCTTAGAGGCTAATAACCTTGATACAACTTCGTTAATCGCTAAGAGTCGATCAGAAATATTTACATCCATTCAGGATTTAGCCATAAACGAACTGGTCTCGATCGACCCAAGCAGTACCAGTGCCGTCATAATTAAAACAAATACCAATGATGACAAAGCCGTTCTTGGCGTAGTCGCAGAGAAAGTGGCCAATACCTCAGACCAATATCGGGTCCAATATGAAGGTAAAGCCAAGGTTAAGGTCTCAGTTTCTAAAGGTGAAATTAAAGCAGGTAACCTGCTAACAACCTCAGTCGACACTCCTGGAGCAGCCGTTAAATCCTCAGACCAAACCACCTTTTACTTAGGAATCGCCTTAGAATCGACAACAGTCGATGGCGCCATAACTGTCCTATTTAAATCAGGTTATACCCCTCCAGCTGGCACTGTCGGGACCTTAACTCCCGCTCAATCACAAGTCCTGTCTTTGATGAGCGTTGATGTCCAAGGTAAATTAGTCATCAAAAGTGACGTTGAAATCCAGGGAAAGCTAAAAATTACCAACCAGGACAGCAAGGGCTCAAACGTCTTAGTGACTGAGGGGCAAAACTTTATCCAAGTTAATTTTGCTAAACCTCGAGAGAATGCTGATTATGCGATTACGATTAGCCCAACCTGGCTCACAAATACGGCCATTACTGAAAAAACCACGACAGGGTTCAAGATAGAATTCGGCGTGATTGCTCCTGCAACCGCCAAGATAGATTGGGTGATTATCGATTAATTTGTCAAACAAAAATAAACATAGCAAAAAGACCCGGAGGGACAAAATGGGTCTTTTTGCGTTATAATACTGATATGAATAGATTAGTGTCAGAAATAATTGGTCGAGGTGTAATCGTTCGCCAAGAGACAGCCCTTGTTGGTCACATCCAAGAGATCGTTATTAATCCTGACGATGGAGTTTTGATGGGCTTTATCGTAAAAGAAGGTTTCGGGAAACAAAAACTGAAAGCGGTTTCAGAGAAAAACGTTTTAGGAATCAACGAAAAGTTTGTCCTGATTAGCGCTTATGGAGCGATGGGCGAGATCACTGAATTTGTAAGAATTAGCGCGATCAATAAACTTGGGATTAAGATTATGAATTGCAAGGTCGAAACGATCAGTGGGAGTAATCTGGGCAAGGTCGTTGATTATAGTATTGATTTTAAGTTAGGAAAATTATCACGGCTTTATGTAAATCCGAAGGGGTTACGTCGATTAGCCAAGCAATACGTGATCGATTCTAAGTCCATTATCAAGATTGGAAAAAATAAAATAACTGTCGATGACACCGTTTTAAGGGTAAAAAAGAAAGAAAATCCAAAGCTCGTTCAGGCGACCAAAGAGCTAACCACAAATTGACAAAAGAATAAATATTTTGTAAAATGTAAAAGCTTCCTAATATATGTTATTAATCTCTTAATCACTCCGATCTAGGAATCGGAGTACCCGACAAGGGTTCCGCGAGAAAGGATTTTTTTTATGCTCAAAAACTATGAATTGCTCTACATTATTCACCCAGATCTAGAAGGGACCTCTGATAAGGTTTTCGAAAAAGTCGCTGGTTTTATTAAGAAAAATGAAGGCGAGATCACTTCACAAGAGGATTGGGGGAAAAGAAAGTTAGCTTATCAAATCAAGAAGAATGATTTCGGTGTTTATATTCTAGTAAATTTTACGGCCGAATCAACCAAGGTCGCTCAAGTTGAAAATAGTCTGCGTCTCAGTGAAGAGATTTTACGTTCCATGATTGTTATCGTCCCAGAGTATAAGGAGCCCAAAAAATCAAAGAAAGAGGCCAAGAAAGCGGCCGCGGTGACCGAAGCAAAAAAGGAACCCGAGCTCGTAGCAGAACCGAAGGAAAAAACAAAGGCCACGACAGCGACGACGAAAGAGCCGGTTATAAAAGAAACAAAAACAGCAGAAGACGCAGCCAAAGAAGTCAAAAAGGAAAAAACAATCGTCACTCCTGATCGAATTGAAGCTGCCAAGAAAGCGGTTAAAAAAACCGATAAACCTAAAAAAGAAGAAAAACCAGAAGACGAGAAGGCCAGACTTAAAAAATTAGATGAAAAGCTAGATGAGCTGCTTAAGTAAATATAAGGTTAAGAACTTTTTAAAGAGATAAAGTAAGGACCTCCAAAAGAGGCAAAGGAGAAAAATGAAAAGTGTAAATATGGTCATTTTGATGGGTAATATGACAAGAGATGCCGAGCTTCGCTACACGCCAAATGGTAAAGCGGTTGCTTCCTTTGGCTTAGCGGTGAACCGAGTCTACAAAGACGCCGCCGGTGAAAGGCAAAGCGCGGTTGATTTTTTTGATATTGTTTCTTGGGGCAAACTAGCCGAAATAATTAGCCAATATGGCAAAAAAGGCCAAGGCGTTCACGTCATGGGAAGATTACAGAATCGAAACTGGGAAGCCCAGGATGGCACCAAAAGAAATAAAACTGAGGTGATCGCGACTGACATCTCCTTAATTGGAGGTAAGGGCGGAGAGCCGGCCGCAGTTGATACGCCGTCACCAGAAAAAGGGGTTGATGAGCCAGCCACCGAAGAGACACCAGCTCAAGAAGAAGAAATAAGTATTGACGATATCCCGTTTTAACAAGCGACCAGCTGTTAGTTGATTGATAAAAAACGACTCGCTTAGAGTAAAAAGGTAGTAACGAAAGGAAAATAATGGCCTACAATAAACAACCACAACAACAAGTCTTTGTCAAAAAAACCTGCCGTTTTTGTGAGCAAAGGATTGTTTTTATTGACTACAAAGATGTTAAATCTTTGCAAAAATATGTAAATAGTATCGGCAAAATTGATCCCCGAAAACGAAATGGCAATTGCCCAAAACACCAAAGAGCTTTGGCTTCAGCCATCAAAAAGACACGGATCATGGCTTTACTCCCCTTTACCAATCGATAGGCCTCTGGCGACTAGCCTGTCTATTAGTAAAAAGAGAAAAGCGAAGAAAGGCGCGAAAGGCTAAAACCAATCGCAAAAAACTTATGTTAACGATCAATGATCTAAAAACAGGAACAACTTTTGAATATGACAAGACGCCATATGCCGTTTTGGATTACCAGCATTCTAAGATGGGCCGGGGTGGAGCGGTTTTACGAACCAAGCTTAAAAATTTGCTGAATGGATCGGTCATCCAACGAACCTTTCAAGGCAGCGATAAATTTGTCGAGGTCATGATCGAACGGAAAAAGGTTCAATACTTATACTTTGATAGTGGACGCTATTATTTTATGAACCAAGATGACTATACTCAATTTGATATGTCTGATGAAGACCTGGGGGCAACTGTCAATTATTTAAAAGAAGGCGAAGTCGCTCAATTTCAATATTACAAAGGACAACCGATCAATATCGATTTACCCGTGAAGCTTGTCTTTGAGGTTGTCGAAGCGGGAGAAGCAATTAAAGGCGATACGGTTTCAGCTGCGACTAAACCGATCAAAATAGAAACAGGTTTGACCGTCAATGTCCCGATGTTTATTAAACAAGGGGATAAGATCAGAGTTGATACTAGATCTGGTGAATATGTGGAAAGAGCCTAAATGTTATTTGGCCTAAAAAGTGGCTTAACCTCAGAAAAAGAAAAGTCTGATATGTCTCTAAGCTTGCCACCGAAAAGTATCTTTGGTCAGCCAGTTGTTTACCTATATTTTATATGTATTATGGTTTTAATCGCAGTGGCTTTAACAGCAAATAATCTTAACTTTGTATTTGATAATATCCAAAGAATAATAATCATCATATTTGTAGCTGAGCTAATAAGAACACTAATTATTTTCTTTGTTGAAAAAACATTCAAATGGAAAATGTTGTTATCAAGTTTTGTATTTTTGATATTTTTATATTTTTATATTTACCCAAAAGGAACACCACTAGGCACATACTTAAGTGGACTTTTTTTTACAAACTTTTTTGATATCAAAAATATAATTGTATTATTAATAGTGATATTTATCTTTGTTTTTAGGGTCTATCCAGGCTTATTGACAAGACTTGTTATCAAAAGCAAACAAACTGTAAAAAAAGTGTAATTAAAGCTGGCCAATAAGGCTTTAATCAATTTTTATCTGAGCCTCAAGATAAACTAATTCATAATATCTATCGGACGAGGGTCACGGAGAACTCTCTCTGACTTCTCGATTCATAATTTCGATCGAATATTAAAACTGAACTCTGATATAATCAAATTATGAGAACTAGACTGGATGTATACATGGTAGAAAAAGGGCTGGCTGAAACCAGGAGCAAGGCTCAAGCCTTGATCATGGCTGGTCAAGTTTTGGTTGATGAGCGGATCATCGACAAAGCGGGGAGTAATATAGCCAATGAGGCAAGGGTTCGGATCATTGAACAATATCCCTATGTTTCTCGGGGAGCGACCAAGCTCGAAAAAGCGTATCAGGAATTTAACTTGGACTTTAAGGATAAAATAATTTGTGATATCGGTTCTTCGACCGGCGGCTTTACTGATTTTGTTTTACAAAAAGGGGCCAAGAAAGTCTACGCGATTGATGTGGGGAGAGGGCAACTAGATCAAAAGCTTCGTTTAGACGAAAGAGTGGTCGTCATGGAAAAAACTGATTTTCGGCATACTGAGTTCTTACCAGACGAAATCGACCTTTTTGTTTGTGATGTTTCTTTCATTTCTTTGACCAAAATATTGCCGAAGGTTAAAGAGCTGACGAGCAATTACAAAAAAACAAGGCCTTCTATTGTCGCCTTAATAAAGCCACAATTTGAGGCGGGAGCAAAAGAGGTTAGTCAAGGCAAGGGGGTTATAAAAAGTGAACAAAAAAGACTTGAGATCGTCGACTCGATCAAAGAATTTGTACAAGATCACGGCTTTGAAATATTGGGTCTAACTGAGTCGCCAATTAAGGGCGCTAAGGGTAATGTTGAATATTTATTATATCTTGTGATTCCATAATTTTTTTTTTGTTTTATAATAGAGAGTATGTTTAACAAAAAACCAAAAACAGAAACAGAAACTTATCAAGAGCCAGAGCAAGCTGGGAAAGCCAAGAAAAAAATGACGGCCACAATTATTATCGGTTTATCGATTCTTGTGGTTGGGGGTTTGGTAGGGGGGTATTTTCTAGTAACATACAAGCCAAATGAATGCGGAAAATTGGAATCAGATAATGAGGTCCTTTCAGGTACAGCGCCGATGACAATAAACCTAAGATCAAAAATTACAGGAGATTACCAGCCAAATATGCCAGTTTGTGAGTGGTGGATCAACGGGGCCAAAACATCAAACACCGTCCCGATCAATGGTGAGTGTCTGATGGCAAACAGACAATTAAGTGATCCTGGTAAAGTTCAAATAAAATATAATGTCAGTTCGCTTCGTGGTTGTCCTCAAAAAATCGATCTAGAAGTTAAATAACTAAAACTTATTAGACCGAAGCTCAATTAATAGTTGGCTTGGGCCTTGGATTTTAAAGCCAATCGATTTATCAATACTAAATGAAGAAAGAAGACGATCCTCAAAGGCTTTGGAAAATCGTTTAATGTCCTTAACTCGAAACGCCACATGTTCAACATAACAATCAATCTGCCAAAAAACCTCACCTGGATGGGGCTCTATTAGCTCCATCTTGTCATCCATTTCTTCTCCCAATAAAAATTTACCGAGTCGTCGGTTGTGATAAAAAATCTCACCTTCGAACTTACCTCGCTCAATGAAATAGTTTTTAAGATCTAAATACTCGTTTGCAGATAAGGTTTGTAAGCCGAAATGATCCATGACGAGCTCTTGAGTCTCAATGCCATAATCGGCTAGATATTTCCTAGCGGCAAGCTCATAATTTTTGATTTCATTTGGGGTGATTTTCATAATGAATTATTTTGAGAGTTAATTTGATTCGTTTTCCTAAACATTAAATTTAAAAATCATCGTATCGCCATCCTCAACCAGATATTCTTTACCTTCCAGGCGAACCTTACCGGCCGTTCGAGCGCCGTTCCAACCTTTATATTCAATTAAATCCCGGTAATTAACCGTTTCGGCCTTGATAAAGCCCCGTTCAAAATC
>CAIMLA010000032.1 GCA_903842085.1 uncultured bacterium
ATCATCTATGATTACGCAACCGCTAAAGCGCTCTAGGTTTGGAAGACCTGCGTCTTGTCCGGTGATAGATCCACTTGAGCCAAACGCCATTACAGAGCCGCCTTGCATCGTTTTAAAGTTGCCCTTGGCCTGACTATCCTTGCGCAGCTCGACTCCGTATAAGTGCTTATAGAGCGGCATTTCCATGATTTCTTTTATGGTGGCAGTGTGCTTTTCCGCAAGGTGTGATGAGTAAGAAATGTAAATAAAGTTAGAGTCAGGGTATTGGGCCATAGCCCAAGCGACGAAGTAGATTAGCAATGAGCTTTTTCCGTGTCCCGGGGGAACGTTAATTATTAAACGAGTAGTGCTGATCCTAAAACAACACTCAAGTTCCTTTGAGATAATCTCGTAATGAGATTTACGCCCTACTGGTTGTGGCGTTAGGAATGGTCTGCCGGTTTTAATCTCAAAAAATACTTTTGTAAACTCCATATGAGATGAGAGAGTTAGTTTGCGTATTTCATCTAGGTCCATTTAGGGTCACTTATTGATCAACATGCTTTTGATCGTGTAAGCATAAGCTTACATACTTATTAACAGGGTTACCCACCGAGATTGTTGATAACATATTATTTAGATGCCTGAGGGTTGTTGTTTGCAACAATTTGTCCGACCTTTGCAAGTGTCTCAGTTAGGTCTCCACCACCAACAATTGTGATGTTGTCTTTGTCCTTTGTAGACCACTTGTAACAGTTTCGGGCATGTAACTCAATAAGTCGCGTATTTACGTGCTCTCCAACCCACAAATTTTGCGTTTCTTCGCGGAATTTAGCCTCCGAAAAGTCTTGTCCTGTTTCAATGGCAAGCCTAAAGTCTTCGTGTTCATCGACCCATCTTCGGAATGTTGAAATTGGGATACTAAGAGCAAGCCTTGCTTGAGCAAGAGTTTTTCCTTGCTTTAATTCATCGATAAAAAGCTGACAATATTTTGTTTCGTAAAGTGTTGGCCTCCCAAAAATATATCCTTCGGGTTTTGGCTTTTTGCTTGCTGCCATAACATTCCTTGTTTTTTAATTAGTTAACACAATCATAATTGTACCTTATCATCAAATAGCAAGTCAAGTAGTGTTTTTTGTAGTATTCTGTTGCCGATTGTTGACATTTGTTGGAATGTGTAGTAATATAATAAAATCGCAAGACACAAAGCGGCGGAAGCGACAAGCGAGTCAAGCGATAAGTAGTAAAGATTAACAATTGGAGCAAATAAGGAGATTTTATGGGTAAATTAGAAAAGTTAATTTTATTGGCTTGCGCATCACCGGTTGCGCTTTGTTATGTGTATGGGTTCAAATTATTATTTAGTTAGGAGTTAATTATGCACTACGAATGTAAAAATACTGAAGAAGAAATTAAGGATCTAGAATATGTCTTAATAAGAACGTATTCAGCAGGCGTTCATGTCGGATACTTAAAAGAAAGAAATGGTCAAGAAGTTACATTAATAAATTCAAGACGAATATGGAAATGGGACGGAGCTGCTACTTTAAGTCAAATTGCTATGGAAGGATGTAAGAACCCACCAGAATGCAAAATAAGTATGTGCGTTGATAAAATCATACTTACACAAGCAATAGAAATAATTAGTACAACTAAAAGATGTAAAGACTTTCTTGATAATGTCGAAGAATGGAAAGTATAACTATGATTATTAATGATTTTTGTGGAAGTGGTTCCGGCTATGGGAATGTTTATGGTTCTGGCTATGGCGATGGTGGTGGCTATGGCTATGGGCCTGGCTATGGCGATGGCTCTGGCTATGGCTATGGCTATGGCTCTGGCTATGGCTATGGCGATGGCTCTGGCTCTGGCTCTGGCTATGGCTCTGGCTCTGGCTATGGCGATGGCTCTGGCCATGGCTATGGCTATGGCGATGGCTCTGGCTCTGGCTCTGGCGATGGCGATGGCTAATGACATTGGGAGTAAATAACAGGAGATTTCATGCGCCTGACATCCTCCCCTTCATTTATGAAGGAGATTCTTAAGCAAGAGGTTTTCAGAATATTCGATAAAAATGGAGCAAATAAAATGAAAGAAGCATGCGAAGACCGTTATTACGACAGACTGCTCGATGATTATTTAGAAGGATTATTTAGAGAACCCTCCGAAGGAGATTAATTAAATGGACGCAGACAAAAAAAGGAGCCTGTTTAACGAGATGCTTGTTGTTCAATCCGAAATCGTGGACTTGTTTTATCACGTCATGGACGAAAATACTCTGGAGAACATAAATAAACTCATGTGCGCACGAGAAAAACAAGATGCGCTGTTAAACTCAGTAATCGGATACCCAGTTGATAAGGAGCTTAAATAGTGGAACCGCAAAAACCTCTTATTACTATCCGTCAGCTCACTAGGCGCCACCCATACCTTAGTATTGGCCAAATTAGATGGCTTCTGTTTAACCGAAAAATAAATGGGTTGTCAGAAGAAGACTGCCTATATAAGCCATCTGGTAAAATTTTAATAGATGAAGACCGCTTTATTAGATGGCTTCGTAGTAAAAAAATGTAACAAAAGGAGTTAATATGTCTGAAGATAAAATAGTGATAACCAGCCAAAAAGACTTTCAAGACTTTGTTGATTCTCCTGAGCGCCAAAAAATTCTGACAGAGGCCCAGTTGGCGTTGTTTGACAGGTTCGATTATAAGGAAACGAGAAGAGAGATTTATTTTCCCGCTTTAAGCAATATGCTGGTTGATTTCACTGTGAACTCATGCGCTAACATGATGACTGGATTACATAAAGACGAAATACCTTTGTTTTCAACAACTGTCATAAATCAAATAAGTTTAGGGATAAGTCATATGGCATCTATGGTCCTAAAAGGAAAAAACAATGACTGAAAAAAGGAAACCGAAATGGAAACCGATGCGTATTTGACATCCTCCCCTTCATTTATGAAGGAGATTCTTAGTATGCCTCAATCTTTCGATGAGAACATTTCAGTCGGTTCCTTTAGTCCGCCAAAACTTCACTATGGAAGGAACTTTCGTTTTACTTGGCCTCAGTTTCCAAGGCTGTGGGTTAATTTCGTTTCTTACGTATTCTGTAAAACTCTTTCGAGAAAACCCTTC
>CAIMLA010000033.1 GCA_903842085.1 uncultured bacterium
CTATTCGACCAATGGTGGTTCAACTTGGACTGACAATGCCAACGCTTTAAGCTTTACCTTCACCCCAGTTGAAGGAACGACTAATGTCATTATGAGAATCTCTGATACTGGTGGTGGCCCAACCAGTTCTAATACCTATGTCATTATGAGAGACTCGACGGCTCCAACTGGACTTGTTGTTTATGATGGCTCGACTATTGGTTTCGACTCTGCTTATAATGATGGGACTCTGACTAATTTATCAGCCAATTGGACGGCCGCCGATTTTAGCCCCTCCGGTCCGCTTACACCAAATCGTTATAAATATGCCATTGGCACGACCTCAGGTGGCGTGGATATTAAGGCTTTAACCGATACCGATATAACTTCAGTGACAGTGACTGGTTTGACTTTAAAAACTGGACAAAAGTATTTTTATACGGTCAAAGCCTATGATAATGCTGGCAACATTACGACCGTTATATCAGATGGACAGGCAGTTTTACCCGCTCTGACAACAGGGATAGATAGCTACAGCGTTGTTATGGGGATTTGGGAAGACCCGAGCTATGGAGGAAGTGGAAGCAATTTGATCACGACTACCACCAACGCCTACAATGGCTACTCTGTCTATATGTCTAAGTACACTAAATTCCAATTGGAAAATAATGTGGCGAAGACGATCGCTGATATAACCGCTCCTTGGTCAAGTCCTCAACCTTGGGGAACCGCTTGTCCGACTGGGACAGCTTGTTTTGGCTATACGTCAAATGACCCGCTAGTCCAAGGGACAAATCGATTTAATAGCGGGAGTAATTATTGTGCGATTTCGGATATATCACCAGGAGACATCGTGGCCGATTCAACGACGAGTCAAACCGGTGGACAGCAATTTACCATTACCTATAAAGTTCAAACCAATTCAACTCAAGCCGGGGGCAATTATTCAACAAAAATCTTATATACAGTGGTTCCAAACTATTAATAAAGGAAACAAAATGAGTCATAACATGAGAATAAAAATTAAATTATCTTGGCCCAAAGCAGTCATCGTGACGCTATGTTTTATCCTTATGCTAAATAATTCTTTTTATGTTGTCTATGCGGCTGAGAGTCAACCGGCTTTAGCCGTCTCTCCTTCAGTCATAGAAACTAAAATCGATAAAGGGGAAAGTCAGTCTAAAAAAATTGACATCCTTAATAACAGCACTAAGCCATTAATATTAAAGGCCTATGTCGAAAATTTTACTGCCACTGATGAATTTGGGGGAATTTCTTTTAACAGTGACGGAGGTTCAGCTGGAGCAGCTAAAGATATGATTGTTTTAGATCAAGAAAATCTCTCTATCGACAGTCTAGAAAAAACGGAACTGGGATTTACGATCAAAGCGGCTAATGATGCCAGTCCCGGAGGGTATTATGCAGCAATCTTCCTTGAACGAGATAATAATATTATAGATAGTAATAATACTAATTTGGAGGTAAGTCAAAGAATCGGTGTCTTACTTTTCATTAATGTTAATGGTGACATTAATGAAAGTGGACAGATCGTTGGGGCAAAGGCCAATAGTACTTGTGAAGGAAATCAATGTTCGTTTAAAACTAATGACTTTTTTTGGTCAGGACCGATCCCTTTTGAATTTAAATTTGAGAATACAGGAAATGTTCATCTTAAAGTAAGCGGGAAGATAACTGTCTATGACCTTTTTAATAAAAAAGTCGGAGAAATACCAGTTAACGAAAAAACAGTTTTACCCAACAAAACAAGAAATTTTAAGGCAACTTGGCAAGAAAAGTCACTGTTTGGATATTACACCGCTAAATTGCAAGTTGAGTCTGGTTCCAATAAAATTATAAAAACCGCTCATAAAAAGTTTTATGTTATACCCAGAGAAGGACTACTCTTAATCATTCTACCGATCGGCCTCTTATTAGGTCTTTACTACAGGCACAGAAGAAAGAATAAGAACAAAAAGAGTAAAAATGTTATACAAAAAAACTTGACAAAAAATAAATAAGGTCTCTATAATATAAATGTAAATTAAGATGTAAATAATTTACGAATCAAGAGTTTGCAGGGGAGTCTTTTTTAACAAGAAAGACTCCAAAACAAAAATATATAATGAATAAGAAAATTAAACTTAAAACGATTTTTTCGATGCTTGCCTTTTTCGGGTTGTTTTTTTATTACAATGTTGGCATAACATATGCTTCTGGCTATATGACTAGTGAATATGTCAATTTGTCTACGTCCACCCCAAGTGCGACGAGCGTTACTCATACAATCCATTTCAAACCTTCTGCAGTCACTGGGATCAAGCAAATTGGCTTGAAATATTGTACCGTCGCTGGGGCCTATGGTGCGGCCTGCACGGCTCCAACTGGCTTGGTTCTACCCTCTAGCGCTGGCGTGACTTTGACTGGGTTTGGTGATACCGTCGTTACTTCTGGGGCTTGGTCGTCACCGACCGAGACAATTGTCAAAACGACCACAACCGCTGAGACGATCGCGACCGATCACCAAATTGCGATATCTGGCATTACTAATCCGAGCGCCGGGGTGTTTTATATAAGAATGCAAACTTATTCAGATACAGGCACGACGGTTATTGACGATGGGGCAACCGCTTCGGCAGCCATAGCCCAAGTAACGTTATCAGGGACTCAAAGAGAATCGTTAACCGTGACTGTTGCGGGAGAAAACAGTGTTAGCATATGTGGTGATACGACCCAGTCCACAACGGCTAATACGGCCACGACGGTTAATTTCAATGATCTCAACGGTACGACAGCCATTAATTCTGGTCAATCGATTACCGTCTCTACTAATGCAGTCAATGGCTATACCGCTAGTATTGCGGGGAATCATGGTCTTTTAAGCGGCGCTAGTTATATCAATGATGCACCTCAAATTGCAGATCTCTCTCAAGGAACAGTTTCAACAACTTGGTCATCATACACTGGCTTAGGGATCTGTGCTGCCGGCACTGATGCGAAAACAACTATGTATGGCACTTCTCCATATTATTACCACGCCATTGCAAATGGGGCCTCGAGTGTGGCAAAAACCTTGTCTTCGGCGGCGGCTCCAGTCTCAAGTATCAAAACTAGCGTAAATTATAAAGTGAACGTTAGTCCGACAACACCGGCAGGAACTTACACAAATAACGTAAATTATACGGTGGTGCCTAATTATTAGTCCGAGATAATTCAATGAATCAAATTATAGGAAAACATAAATGAAAAAATATTTAATCTTGTTAATCGCCATGACCTTAGTATTTTACGGGAATATCAATCCCGTATTTGCTGCTGGCCTATTAAACACTCAGTATTTAGTCCCATCAACGACCACTCCGGCCGCAACGAGTGTCACTCAAACGATTCATTTTAAGCCATCCGTTGTGACCGCTATCAAACAAGTAAATCTAAAATATTGTACCACTGATGCCGATTATACGGCCGCTTGTACCGCCCCGACTGGGCTGACCCTTCCCGCAACCGGGAGTGTCACTCTAACTGGGTTTGGGAGTACCGTTGCCACCGCCTCAGCCGCTTCAAATGTTGAATCTGTTGTTGTGACAACACCAGCAGCCGAAACTACGACGACTGATCA
>CAIMLA010000034.1 GCA_903842085.1 uncultured bacterium
GAAGATGAGCTTTTGGCATATAACCCAGAAAGAAGTAGAAAAAGTTGTTAAGTTGATTAATAATAGACCTAGAAAAAGATTAAATTACCTAACACCATATGAAGTCCTAATGAGAAATTGCACTTGGGAGTAGAAACCACCGAAACTAAATTGACAAGAGACTCTTTTGTTGTACACTTATATTATAAGGGAAAGAAGAGATGGCCATAAAAATTCATATTGTTGAAGATGACATCCAGCTCTTGGATATGTACAGTCGCAAGTTTGAACTGGAAGGATTCGAGGTTAATGTTGCCGAAGACGGAGAGAAAGCGATTGATATCCTTGAAGAATTTGTTCCTGATGTGGCGATCCTCGACATCATGATGCCAAAGGTAGATGGCCTTGAAGTCTTACGCTTTATTAAAAGCACCCCCGCCCTTGAAAATGTCATTACGATTATGCTGACCAACAAGTCAGATCAAACGACGGCCGAACAAATCTATGGCTTAGGTGCGACTGAATACTTAGTCAAAGCCGAACTAACGCCCCTTGAGGTGGTAAACCGGGTCCGAGATCTAATCAAAATTTATAAAAAAAGCGAATAAAAAAGAGCCCCAATCCTCGGGCTCTTTTTTAAGTCTCTCAGATTTTAAAGATATTTATTGATTTCCGTAATGTATTCTTCTTTGGTTTTTGAGCCTTCAAGACGGCCAACTTCTTTGCCATTTTTGTAGATTAGGACGGTTGGCACGCCTGAAATATCTTTACTATTGATAAAATCAAGATTGCTGCTTTCTCCGGCGCTCATTTTACCAAAATAAGCTTTGCCCGCAAATTGATCAGAAAGAGCCGTGATAATTGGTCCAACCTTGGTACAGTGAGGACAGGTTGGTGAATAGACATCAACAAAAAACACTTTATCCGCCCCGACAACGACTGAATCGAAGTTGGCGGCGGTTATACTCTGCTCGTTAGCTCCGAGCTTGCCCGCTTCACTGGTATCCGCGGTTGGGGTAGGAGTGTCTGTATTGGTTGGCTCTTCTGTCGTCTTTGGAGTCTCTTTCTTGGTTGTTTCTTTCTTTTGTGAACTTCCCCAAACCACAATCCCGATCAGCAAAACAACCCCTACAATCACCAAGATAATCGTGGCCCAACTCATCTTATTATTTTTCATAAATCTCCTTTTTCTCTTTAATTTCGATCCCCTAAAAACTCACTTATGATACCTTATTTTAATGGTTATTTTACCATTTTTATTTTAGAATTGCCAGCTTAAGGTCATTATTTTTAATCTTAGCCAGAACTGACAAATTATCTGGAGGGCCCGGTGGGATTCGAACCCACGACCAAGTGCTTAAGAGGCACCTGCTCTACCGCTGAGCTACGGACCCGAAGTTTGCTCAAACAAGCCAAGACTTTTTGTTCCTTATCAACTGATCTTCCCTATCAGTTTATACCAAATCCAATGGTTGTCATCAACACTATTAAAACAACTTGGTGCGCCTGGCAGGATTCGAACCTGCGACCAATAGCTTAGAAGGCTACTGCTCTATCCCCTGAGCTACAGGCGCTTAAATTATGCTTTCAAATTATAGCTTAAATATGGCTTTTTTTCAATTATTTTACTCGTAATCTGGCCCTATAAATGCTATAATTTTCCTCTATGGAAACAAAAAACACAATTGGTTTCATTTTAGGCCGAGAGACCGCCCTTTGCGCTGCTGAGATTTTTGCGGTTTTGGGGCGTCAAAACATAGAATACAAGATTGAGTATTTCAAGCCTCCGGTTTTAATTCTTTCAGCCGCAAAAAATGACTTACCTTTCTCCATCAAAACCCTCGGTGGCACGATAAAAATCTTTGATCTTCTCGAAAATAAGCTCGATAAGGACTCATTGCTAAAAGCGGTAAAAAAACTTGAAGTCTCACAAAAAGATCAGCGAATTAATTTCGGCCTCTCCGGTTATGGAAAAATTAATCAGAAATTTCTCTACCATCTGGGTAAAGATTTAAAAAATAACTTTCTTGAAAACGGCCACAAGGCTCGCTTTGTTACCGGCAAAACCAATGACTTGTCGAGCGTCATTGTGACAGAAAATAAACTGCTGACGCGCGGTTTTGAGTTGATTATTATTAAAGACAATGAAAACTATCTCTTGGGGAAAACGAGAGAAGTCCAAGACTATAAAAGTTATGGTAAAAGAGATTTTGGCCGACCGAGACGGGACGATCGAAATGGGATGCTCCCACCCAAAGTCGCCCAGATCATGATTAATCTCGCTCAAACTTCAATTAAATCAACCCTTTATGATCCCTTTTGCGGAGGCGGGACAATCCTCCAGGAGGCGGCTCTCTCAGGATACGAAAATATTTACGGAAGCGATCTAAGTGAAAAACAGATGGAAGATACAAGAGTAAATCTATCTTGGCTTGAACAATTATACTGTTCAAATAAAATAGATGAGAGCCATTTATTTATGGCTGATATGACGACTTTTCAGCCAAGCTTTAAGGCTGATGCCATTATCAGTGAAGGCTACTTAGGCAAACCTAGTCGGAAGACAGTCGCCGAAGCGGAATCGGAAATAAAAGATTTAGCCCTCTTCTATGAAAAAGTCTTAAATAATTTAAAAACGATAATATCGGCAAACGGCATCGTAGTTTTGGCCATTCCTTTCTTTATCATCGAGGGTAAGCACTACTATCTCCCGCTTATTGAAAAATTAGGTGAATTCAAATTACAAAAGCCTATTCCCGATGGCCAACAAGTAAAACTATCGCCTCGAAAGACCCTTACCTACCATCGGTTAGATCAGTTTGTAGGAAGAGAGATCTTAATCCTTAAATAATATTTTTGTATGTTAAAATAAGATTAAGCTAAGAAAGGAGTTTTATGAAATGTCCCGTATGTGAAAACACTGATTTACTCATGACTGAGCGTCAAGGAGTTGAAATTGATTATTGCCCGAGTTGCAGAGGAATCTGGCTAGATCGAGGCGAGCTAGATAAAATCATCGAAAAATCAAGCCCTGAGACCAGCCAAAACCAACCCTCAGCAAACAGAGAAAGACAAGAGAGCTCTGCTAGCCATGATAAGCACGACGACCATCATGATGATTACCGAAACGATGAAAAGAAAAAGAAAAAAGGCGGCTTCTTGGGCGATTTGATGGATTTTTAGTAAAGACCTCTAGATAGATAAAAAAGCGATCTTATAAGGTCGCTTTTTTATATCTTCTCTTAGTAGCTAGCACCGATTGAGCCAACCTTGTAGGAACTAAAATATGACGAATATCTTGAGCCATGAACACTAGATAGCGCTGAAGTATTGTCTTCCCCGCAGTAGATATGATCTTGGGGTCCACTATGAGTATAACTGGAGATATTATAAACAACACTTGAAAGAATAATCCAACAGTCTCCTGAGCTGTTGTGTTGTGCCACAACTGAGGTCGTCAAGACCTTTGCTGGAGTGGTCGGAGTGGTGCTCTGATTCGGGGTTGTTACTTCAGGCGTCGTGGTCTTGACCTTCTCGTCATTATCATCACTAGTTTCTTCTTGATTCTGAGTTTGGACATTGGTTGTGGTCATCTTGGTCAGAGATTTCGTATACCAAAAGTGTAAATATAAAAATCCGGCGATAAAAATAACATAAACAAGAATAAGGAGATATTTACCAAAGCTGTCCCAGATCTGCCAGCGCTTAAAGGCTAGCCGAATCGCATAAAAAGTATGGATCGAGAAAGCGGTTAGAACCACCAAGGGCAAGACCTTATTATGAAGTTGCGTGGCCAGTCTAGTATCAAAGAGTCCCTTGGTCATACCGTAGCCACTGATAAAATAAATAAACATCGTCGCCAACAGTGTCCAGGCAGAAATTCGATCAAGTTTACATAAATACCAGTTAATATTTTTTCTCATGGTCTAAATTATACTTTAATTATTTTGTTGTGGCGAGCCAGTCTTTGAGGGAGTGCTTAAGATTGGGTTAATCTTGATCATTTGGGCCTTGATCGAACCATCAGTATTTGTCAGCCCTGTCACGATCAAGGTATCACCAACTTTAATGGTCGAGATTGTCGCATCTACACCATTATCTGTAATATTAGTATTGTCAGCGACGCCTATAGTTTTGCTCTCACTGCTATTTTGCGTGGTCATAGAAATGTTATTTCCAGAGATAGCCGTGACTTCTCCAATGGTCGGTCGGTCGCCTTGCATTCGACCAGCGCCTCGTGGCATCATCGTTCCATCTTGCTGAAAGCGACCGGTTGCTTCGCTCGCGCCAATTTTGTTCGTCTCTTTGCCCTTCGCTTTACCAAAAAACAGGCCGGCAAAAAAGGAAGCAAAAATCACTAGGATGAAACCAGCGATAATCAATGGAATAAGTGCCTTTTTTTTCTCTTCAGTCATACCAATCTCCTTATTTTGTTAGTTTACCGTCTTTAAGCGTAAAGGTGACGTCAGCTAATTTAGCGATCCCATCGTCATGGGTGACCGCCACAATAGTTGTTTTTTCGTCTTTGGCTAGTTTGCGAAGTAGATCCACAATCAATTTACCGGTATGGCTATCTAGATTTCCGGTTGGTTCATCGGCCAAGATCAGTTTAGGCTGATTGGCTAGAGATCGAGCAATCGCCACTCGCTGTTGTTCCCCCCCAGAAAGGCGAGCGGGCTTTCGGTGCTGTTTTTGATCTAAAATACCAACTTCGATTAAAAGTTTTTCAGCTCTTTTTTTGCTTTCGGTCGGATTTTTTCCCGCAAATTCCATCGGGAGCATCACATTTTCTAAAGCCGTCAAATTAGGGATAAGATTGTAGCCTTGAAAAACAAAACCAATCTTTTTACACCGATAGTGACTCAATTTTTGATCACTGAAGGTGGTTACATCCTCTTTGTCGACTTCAATCCTGCCAGAGGTTGGTTTGTCTAGGGCACCAAGCAAGGAAAGCAAAGTACTTTTGCCGCTGCCACTCTTGCCGACGATGACACTAAAAGTTCCGGTTGGAATATCTAAGTTTATACCATCAACCGCCTTCACGACCTGATCACCTGAAACAAATTCTTTTTTTATGTTTTCGACTTTTAACATCGCTTCTCCTTAAGGTTATTCATTTCTCATTACTTCGGCTGGCCTAATCTTAGAGATAAACCA
>CAIMLA010000035.1 GCA_903842085.1 uncultured bacterium
AGATTTCAGAATTTACGATGTCTAGAAACAATTACTTTTAATTTTCTCTCAGAGAGAGTGATTGTGGCTGGGGTTTGAGTAACAACTTGTCCGTCAGCACTAACCGGAATCGGATCTTTCGAGCTGACAACAACCTTTTGAGTATGAAAAATAGAGACATGTCTAATTTTTGATTCATTTAAGTTTAATTTTCTCTGACCATAGAGAATTGCTTCTTTAAAGCTGAGCTTATTGATCAAGATAGCATCGAGGATATTATCATGAGATTTAGAATCAACGGGTGCATAATCGGTAAAAGTTCCGTTTGATATTGAGAGATTAAAACAATCAGTATTAACATGAAATTTATGATCAAAATCTAACTCAATCTCGACTGGTTTATAACTTCTCACAGCTTTAACTAATTTAGCAAAATAGGTGGCATTCGATAAGGCTGAACCGGATTGAGTTTTCTTTAAATTGAAGATGACATTATCGAAACCGATCGAAACAGAAGTAATAAAGACATTATCATTTACTTTACCTAGATCGACTTTCTCAATTTTCCTGGCCGCGAGGATCGTGCAGGCCGCTTGCCAATCATTGATGCCCAACAAGGTCGCGAGTTCATTTGTATTACCAGTTGGAATTATGCCTAGGACGACACCACTCTCATCGTCAACAGCATTAATGACTTCATTAATAGTCCCATCTCCGCCAACGGCAATAATCGTTTTATAGCCTTTTTGCATGGCGATCTTTGTTAGCTTCGGGATATCGGTTGGCCCGGTGCTTTTTTCGAATTCACCAGCAATACCTAATTCTTTCAGGCGATCCTTAAGTTTCTCCTGGATTTTATTAATTTTCCCGTTGCCAGCAGCTGGATTTATTATGTAATAATACATCTAAAATTATTTTTTCGTGTTATTTTCTTCTGCAATTTCTTCGTTTTCGGCTTTTTCAGCGACTGGTTCAATGTCGGCTGGCTTTATCTTTTCCATCATATTTGATTTGCCAGTGAAGATTGCTCCTGGCGAGATAGAGAGCACATTGGCGACAATATCACCATAAACACGACCGGTTTCGGTTAGAGTTAAGCGCTCGTGGGCTTCGATGTTGCCTTGGACAGTGCCAGAGACGACTACTCTTTTTGCCTTAACATTGGCAATCACCTGGGCGTTTGGGCCAATATTTACAGAGCCTTTTGTTTTGACTTCACCATTAACGCTACCATCGATCGTAATATCGCCATCGCTATTTAGGTTCCCCTTTAACTTAACCGAGGTGCCAACGATTGTCTCGGCCGCACCACCACCAGTTACAATCTCATCTTTTTTTTCGAACATTTGATCTCCTTTATTCATTTTGCCCTAAGGCTTTATTAATAGCTTCTATTTCTTCAGCGCTCAAATTGTGGCTTGATTTACCCTTGACAATTGGTTTGGCATAGACTCGATCGGCTTGTCGCCCATGAATGCTCGTAAGAACAAGCCCGTTATCTTCTAGGTCTAGAAGGGCAATACTAAAGCTCATATCTCCACCGGTGTCATGAAAGGGATTATATCGAACAATTCCGAGCTTTTGGAACCCCTTTTTCATGACGGCGGCAATTTCATCAAGACCGCGTTCAACTTTTTCGGATCGGACGTTAAATTTTTTATTGTCAGCGACGACAGATTCAAGATATTCGTAAACATCTTTTTTATCTGTCTCAAAAAATTGATCATTTTTCTTTTTTAACTTCACGACTAAAATAGTCAGGACGATATTCCAAATGATTAGAACTGACAAAAACAGTAAAAAAATGAGGGAAATTTCCATATAGCTCCCTAAAAAGCTTCTATATTATTAATCATTTTTGATAATTATTCAAGTTTAGACTGACAAGAAATCAAAATTTGGGTATAATAACAACTG
This sequence comes from uncultured bacterium, assembly GCA_903842085.1. Taxonomy (GTDB): domain Bacteria; phylum Patescibacteriota; class CPR2; order UBA1875; family CAIMLA01; genus CAIMLA01. The sequence goes on from CAIMLA010000035.1 coordinate 1,897, forward strand.
AAAGATTAAATTATTGACCATAAAGGAAAACATTATGAGTAAAAAAAAGCGAAAGACCAGACGAGAAAAAGAAAATACAAAAAGTCATAGTTTAATTTATACTGAGGCGTTAGCCAATGGAGCCACGAATAAGACCACGACCCAGCTAAACAGTAGTATTGGGCCGTCAAAGAAAAACACAAGTGCGGACCCGCTTGTGATAAAAGACTTTCGAAAGGTCATAATAATTACCTCAGTGGTTATTCTTTTTACGCTTATTATGTGGGTTTTGGTCTATCAAACAAACCTTTTCAATTTTGTTTTTGATAAATTGAATATCAAGTATTAATTTAAATCGAGGCGATGATTCTTTTGGAGGATGGAGTTTTCTGGTATCTTTTTAACCGGCCTATCTGCAAAAGAGACGTTTTTTAAGCCCAAAGCTGACCTCAACCTCATGAGAGAATAATTCACAATAAATAAGTTTGACTCTAAGCCGCTCAAAGACTATGATAAATTTAATATTAAATGATAAAGGAGGAAAACATGCCAGAAGGAACAGAAGTCGAGCAAGCTCCAGCCGAGAGCACTAACAAGGCGAGCAGCTCAGGTAAAAAACAAGTTAATTGGGTTTTGATTCTGATAATATCAATTTTCCTTGGTCAATTAGGGATAGACAGATTCATGATGGGACAAGTTGGACTTGGTATCTTAAAACTTATCACCTTTGGTGGGTTTGGTATCTGGTGGTTAATCGATGTTATTTTGATCGCGACAAAGCATCAGTTTAATGGTATTGAGTGGGTCTAACGATAAAATTTAAGTAAAAAAAAGAGGTGCGTAACCTCTTTTTTTATTTTCAAAAAAAGTTTAATTTTTATATTGAGACCGTTTTTGCTGTTTCAGCTCGCGTAAGAGCGGCCCTGTGAGCCTCTAGTTCTATCTGATCGTCCAATAAAGCTAAATCAATGTTGTCGTGATAGCGTCTAAAATATGCGAGACTAATTAGGTAGTCTGCAAACCAGGGATTCTTCGGGAGTAAACTCCCATGAAGATAGGTGCCAAAGGCATTTTTATAGACTCCACCTTCGTATCCGCCATCACCTCGATTGCCGAACCCCTTCTTGATGTAACCGAGGGGCTTGCATTTTGATCCAAGAATAGTCTGACCGCTATGATTTTCAAAGCCAACTAAGGTGGCCCTTTTGTCCTTAGGGGTAAAGTGATTGAACCCCGGAGTCCATTCTTGTGAGCTCTTACTAATATCAACAACCACATTCCCAATCAACCGTTTTTCTCCGGCCACGGTATAACTATCGAAAACTCCAATTCCAGGAATCTTCTCGGTTTTTGTTTGAAAGTATTGGCCAAAGAGTTGAAAGCCGCCGCAAATAGTCAGAGCGACTAAACCCCGATCAATCTCTTTTTGAATCTCTTCTTTTCTCTTTAGGAGATCGGTCGCAATGATTTTCTGACCCTGGTCTTGGCCACCACCGAGAAAAAGGAGGTCGACCTTTTCTAGATCAATCGAGTCACCGACATTGACTTTAATTATTTCCAGATCAATCTGGCGCCATGAGCATCTTTTCTCAAGAGTGACAATATTGCCAAGATCGCCATATAGATTCATATTATCAGGATATAGATGGGCTAAGGTGAGTTTTATCTTCATTCGACTAATCCTTTAACTAAACCGCGATTAAATAAGATTTTTCTCAACTCAAGCATCGCGGTATAAGTGGGCAAGACATACAAGACCTCGTTATCATTTGTTTTTTCTAAGGCAGCGGCGAGGGCTAAAGCGATGTTTTTTTCGAGAAGGATCTGTTTTAAGTCAAAATCGGCATATTTAAGACGCAAGAGCATATCCTCGGCTCTAAGGCCGCTGACGGTAACATTTTTGGTAAGTCGATTTATCATTTCGAGTTCAGCATCCCAAATCCAAGAAATATCGGTTCCGTCTGCAAATTTATCATTCAAGATCAGAAAAAGGTTCTTGGGTTTTTTGTCATAAGTTAGAGTTTCGATGACCTGGGTAAAGCCAGTCGGGTTTTTGACCAAGAGCAAGGCTAGTCTTTTTTTGCCGATAGCGATTGTTTCCATTCTACCGAAGGCCGCTGAAACCTGTTCTAAAGCGGTTTGGATGATGAACGTCTTTATTCCTAGCTCAGAGGCGATGGCGCAAGCCGCTAGGGCATTGTAGAGATTGTAGAGACCAGGGAGTTTCGTTTTAATGGTGAAGTCTTCTTTTTCAGAATTATTTTTAAAAAGAGCAGTAGATTCATCGACCTTTAAGTCTAGCTTGGTAAATTTATAATCAAGATCGGGCTTCTTATAGCCACAATTAGGACATTGATAGCGACCAAGGTGACCAAAGTATCGATATTCATAGTCTAGTTCGTGACCACAGTGCAAACATATTTTTGAATCGATGGCGCCTGTTGATTTGGAGACGAGGGGCTCGTCTATGCCAAAATAACGAATCTTGTGACTAAACTTCTTTAAATCAGCCACGAGCGGATCATCACCATTCAAAAGAACGGTTGATTGAGGAGACTTATCGATGGCTGACCCAATTATCTCGGCGGTTTTATTCAATTCACCATAACGATCAAGTTGATCCCGAAATAAATTTGTAACGATAATCAATCGGGGAGATATTTTTCCTGTGATTTCAGGCATGGTGGCTTCATCAACTTCAAAAATACCAATGTCGGCGTTTACTTTAGTGCCCAGGAGATTGCTATTTAAAGAAAGAAAAGAAGCAATCCCTCGAGAAAGATTGCTACCTGAAGAGTTATAGATAACCTTCAAGCCACTGGCCTCAAGAATTGCGGCTAGCATTTTCGCGGTTGTAGTCTTGCCATTTGTCCCAGTAATGATAATCGTCCCTTGGGGTAATCGGCCGGCTAGTTTTGTAATAATATTTGGCGCTATTTTTTCGGCCAAAAGACCGGGAAGGGTTGTTCCGCCACCGCTTTTGGTCAAGCGACTTGCAGTTCGAGCTATTTTGGCAATTAGATTTGCTATCAGAATACGCATGAATTTAGTATAACAAAGTTTGAGTTTAAATTCAGGTTAATTTCAAAAAAGCCTCAATCGCCGCGGTCGCTTCGTCCTCATTTTCGATATAGACAAGATCGTTATTTCGTTTAAACCAAGTTATCTGTCTTTTGGCGTAATGGCGCGTTCTTTTTTTCATTATTTCAAGGGCTTCACATAAAGAGATTTTGTCATCTAAATAATTTGAAATTTCTTGATACCCAATTGCTGACAGTGAAGGTAGGTCAATCGAATAGTTCTTAGTTAATTCTTTAGTTTCACTAACTAAGCCTTGATCTTCCCACTGATCAACCCGTTCATTTATCCTTTCATATAACTGGTCTCTCGGGACCTTTATCGCTAGATATAAAACGGTGGTTGGTTTTTCCTTTTTCGTCTCGCCTGATAAAGGTTTATCAATTTGGGTGGCGATCTCGATCGCTCTGATGAGTCGTCGGCTGTTTTTTTGATCAATTTTTTCCGATACCATCGGGTCTAGAGATTTTAGAAGTTTGGCTAATTCTGGCGTCGATAATTTTTCTAACCTAGAACGCAACGTCGGATTAGGCTTCACTTCTATTAGGCCGTAGTCGTAAATAATGGCATCTAGATAGAGACCCGTTCCACCAACCAAAAAGGGAATTTTATCTCGATTATGGATATCAGCAATCGCCTCATTAGCGAGCGCTTTATAATCAGACAAGGAGAAGGGTTCATCCGGATTGACGACATCGATTAAATGGTGTCGTATTTGTTGACGCTCCAGAGCGGAGGGCTTACTGGTGGCAATATCCATTTCTCGATAAACGCTTCGTGAATCGGCATTGACTATCTCACCCTTAAATTTTTGAGCCAGGTTGATCGCCAGGGTAGTTTTACCACTCGCGGTTGGCCCCGCAATAACAATAATTGGTTTTTTCATAAGTTTTTTGATTATAGCAAAAAATGGTTTATAATATTAGATATAATTAAGGAGAAAAATGGGAGTAGAATCACCACAGCCACAAGAAGTAGGCAAATGGGTTGAAACGGATAGCACTATGACTTTTGTGCCAGATGAAGCAGAATCGCCAGTGCATCCTTTCACGGAAGCAACCGGGCTAAAAATAGAAAACCCTAGAAATCACCAAGAGCCAACAGCCATAGATAAAATTCAAAGAGACGAAGAAGAACAAGATAGATTCGATCGGGTGGCTCGAGAGGCCGATAGAGACAAAGCAAGAAACCCTGGGAAATATAAATTTTAGTTGGTCCGACTTATTTTCCTGCTAATTTCCAAGCAGTCGCAGACTCAATCTTAACTTTTATGAAATCACCAATTTTAAGAGTTGGTGATTTTTTTATCTCAACGACCTTGTAGCTCTTAGTCCTGCCATAGAGCTTGTCTTTTTTTTCTTCGTCGACTAATACTTCTTGGATAGTCCCTATTAGTTTTTGATTCTCTTCTAAAACGATCTTGGTCAACGCTTTGTTTACCTCTAAGTTACGCTTTTTCTTTTCCTCCTTTGAAACGTTATCTTCCATCTTGGCTGATCTAGTGCCTGGCCGAGGGGAATATTGAGCGATAAAGGCCATCTCGAATCTGGCCTTTTCGACAACCCTTAGTGTATCTAAAAATTGCTCTTTTGTTTCTCCCGGGAAACCCACAATAATATCTGTGGTCAAAAGCAGTTCTGGAATTTTAGTTCTTATCTTCTTGACCAAAGCTAAATATTGATTTTGAGTATAATGACGGTTCATCGCTTTGAGAATTTCATTATTGCCTGACTGAAGGGGCAAATGGAGATAGTGGGGGAAATGTGTCAGCGATGGCAGAGCCTCAATAAGTTCGTCAGAGATATCTTTTGGATGGTTTGAGTAAAAATAGACTCGGTATTCCCCTGAGATGGTGTCGATTTTTTTTATTAAGTTCGTAAAATTATTATTTGGATCATTTAGATCGTTTCCATACGAATTTACATTTTGTCCGACCAGGGTAATTTCTTTGTAGCCTTTTGCGATTAGAGTTTCGATCTCTTCTATTATCTCATTGAAAGGTCGGGAGATTTCTCGGCCTCGCGTGTAAGGAACGGCACAGTAAGAACAATAGTTATCACAACCAGTAGAGATTGGTACAAAAGCCCGAAATGAAGACCGATAGTCTGGGCTGATTGACAGATATTGACTCGGGATTTCTTTGTGACTCTGATGTAAGGGAAAATAATCTAAGAGGCGTAAGGGCAGAGAATCTAGTTCTTTGATTTCAAAAATTAGGTCAAAAGCTTTTTTCATTTTCTTTTGATCTTGTTCTAAGACACAGCCAGACAAGAGAGTTACTAGGGGTCGTTTTTGCTTGATCTCATTCCATTCCTTGACCTTTCCAAAAATACGATCAATTGCATGTTGACGAACCGAACAAGCAATAACACAGACGAGATCGGCCTCCTGTTCTTTGTCAGTTTTAGTAAAACCCAAAGAGTTTAAAACCGCCGAAATTCGCTCGGCGTCTGAGTAATTCATGGCACAGCCCAATATCCAAAAATAATACTTCATAGATATGCTATTTTAGCACGACTTTAAGCTATTTTGAAGAAAGGATTGGAGAGACTGAACCAACTAAGGAGTCGTTGTCGCCAAAGAAAGCTGATTTAAAAACAGGTTTTTTAGGTAAATATTTATTAAATAATTCTTGATGGTGGAGGTAGACACTTCCGCCAAGGATGATCAGCGTCGGGGAATACTTCTCAATCAAATGATTTATACCAATCATGTTTATTCTCATTACTTCAGTAAAAAACTGGTTTGCTTGGTTATCTCCGAGATTAATCGCATCGAAAATCGTAAAAACGCTTGAACCATCAAAGTTAAGCTTTAGTTTTGATTTTTCTGCCCAAGCTTTTAAAAATTCAGGCAGGTTGATTCCAGAGGCATAAGCTTCCCAATGGTTTTTACCGCCACAGCCGCATAATTGATTGTAATCTGAATCAATGGTGATATGCCCAATCTCAAGGCTATTACCGCGATCATCTGTTATCAATTTATTATCGACAAAAGCACTGCCCCCAATTCCGGTTGAGAAGGTCAGAAAGGCAAAATCTGTTTCATTTTTCCCGTGTCCCCACCACTTTTCACCCAGAAGAGCGGCATTAGTATCATTATTTAGAATTATCTCTTTTTGATAAGACCGATGTAGGCTTTCGACAAGATCGAGATTTTGATTTGGCAAGTTCGGTGACCTGACTAAGAGCCCTTTCTTGAGATCGATAAAGCCCGCGATAGATATTCCAAAGCCACTAGCACTGAGGAGGTCACTCGCTTTAAAAGACTCATCAATGAAGTCACGAAGAAAATTAATAAATTCGTGGTTTGATTCAGTGTGAACCGTCTTAGTCTGACGTTTATAGAGAAGTTGTCCGATATCATCAATAAGGGCAACCCGAGTGTTGGTTGCTCCAATATCGATGGCGATGGCCTTCTTATGATTCATAAGTCTTTTTGTCGATTTCTACTTTAACCTGGGCGATAAAATCATCAATCTTTTTTTGGCCAAGATCGCCTTTTTTGTAGGAACGAATTGGTAAAAGTCCTGACTTTTCTTCTTTCTCGCCCAAAACGATCATATAAGGGATTTTAGATAATTCTGCATTTCGTATTTTTTTACCAACTGATTCGGTGTCTTTATCGATTTCGACCCTGATATTGTCTTCTTTGAATCTAGCTTCAATCTTTTCAGTAAATTCGGCAAATTTATCAGAGACCGGTATCAGTCGAACTTGGACAGGAGAGAGCCAAAGAGGGAAAGCCCCGATAGTATGTTCTACTAATATTCCCATAAACCTCTCGAGAGAACCGTAAATAACTCTGTGAACAACAACCGGCGTCTTTTCTTTTCCTTCCTCGTTTGTATAGGTGAGATTGAACCTTAAAGGAATTTGAAAATCTAGCTGGATTGTTCCCATCTGCCATTCCCTCCCGAGGGAGTCTTTCATTAGGATGTCTATTTTCGGACCGTAAAAAGCTCCGTCTCCTTCTAGAACACTAAAGGGCTTCTTGCTATCAACGAGGATTTCATTCAATTCTTTTTCCGCCTTATCCCAAGTCTTTTTGTCACCCATATATTTATCAGGTCGAGTGCCCAATCTAAATGAATAATTTAGACCAAAGATTGAATAAAACCTTTCTACAATATCGAAAATATTTCGATATTCTTCTTTTATCTGGGTCTCAGATAAAAAAATGTGGGCATCGTCTTGGGAAAATTCACGAGCTCGGAGTAATCCACTTAAAGTCCCTGATCTTTCATTCCGATGGAGAGTGTCGGTATCACCTAGTCTCATAGGTAATTCGCGATAGCTTCTTTTCTTACTCCCAAACACAATCATAGCATTTGGACAATTCATTGGCTTTAACGCATAAACTTCTTTATTATCAGTTTTTGAAATAAACATTTCTTCCTGATAATGATCCCAGTGTCCTGAAATTTCATAAAGCTCTTTTTTGTTTATTAAAGGGGTTTTTATTTCAACGTAATTTCTTTTCTTATGTTCAATTCGCCAAAAATTGATAAGTTCATTTAGAATAATTACTCCGTTTGGTAGCCAATAGGGCATCCCAGGCGCTGTTTCGTGGAACATAAATAGACCAAGTTCTGGCCCTAGTTTTTTGTGATCTCTTTTCTTCGATTCTTCTAAGACTAATAAGTATTCATCTAATTCTTTTTGAGTATTAAAGGCTACACCATAAATACGTTGAAGCATCTTATTTTTTTCGTTGCCCCGCCAATAAGCACCGGCGATGCTCGTTAGCTTAAAAGCACCGATTTCTTTGGTCGATTTTAAGTGAGGACCCGCACAAAGATCGGTAAAATTATTCATTCTGTAGAAGGAGACAGACACCTCACCCTTTTTTTCTAAGTCTTCGATCAATTCTGCCTTGTAGGGCTGTTTATGTTTGGTCGCTTCTTTTAAAGCCTGATTAATTGGGGCCTCCGCTTTTTCAAAAGCATAGTCACCTTTTATAATTGCTTTCATCTTGTCTTCGAGGAGGGGCAAGTCTTCTGGAATTAAGGTCCGAGGTAGGTCAAAGTCATAATAAAAGCCATTTTCAACGGCTGGGCCAATCGCTAACTTGGCTTCAGGGAACATCTCTAAAACTGCCGCCGCCATAACATGACTTAAACTGTGTCTCATTGTCTCAACGTTATTTTCTGACATACTTATCTCCTTCTTTCATTAAACCAGCCACATTTATTATTATGCTCTATTTGACTTATTTCTTTCTCTATCAATCAATCTTTCCTTAAGAAAAAAAACGACCCAAAACTGGTCGTCAAGGCCCCTTCTGGGGTGGTTCCACTCGACTTTCCCGATATTTTGATCGGGACTCTCTTTGGCCCATATACACCTGGGCCTCTGGGTGAGACTGCTAAGGGTGGTTAAGCCTCGTCATCGTCCTTTTTCTATATGTATTATACAAAATTACCCAAGAATGTCATCTATTTTTGTAAACAAATCAGGTAAGCTTCCGGAATTATCAATCTGATAGTCAGCCAGGCCTTGACAATAAGACAAATTTTGAGAGTTTGTGCCGTTCATCTCCTTCTCTTGTAATATCTTAAAATCTTCAAAAGATAAAATATTTTCATCTTCTCGAGCGCGCTTTTTCATTCTGACATAACGGATTTTGACAGGAACGTCAACAAAGAGCAATTTGAAATCAGGCCTTGAGTGTAAGAAATCTACTTCGGCTGATTTTCTAATGCTAGAAATAACTAATTTGTTTTTATCTTGGTATTGCTCAAGGGCCATTTTGGCCAAGATTTCTGCTCCATGCTTAAGGCCAAATTTATTAGAAAAAATAATCATATTATCACGATTGATTTCGATATTTTGTTTCTCCATTTCACGACGCAAAATATCAGATAAAGATATATGAAAAAATCCCTTTTCTTCGATATATTTAGCAACGGTATCTTTGCCTGATGAATTTGTGCCGGATATTCCTAAAATCATTTTGCTCCTGGTGAGCGATACTGGATTTGAACCAGTGACTTCTTCGATGTGAACGAAGCACTCTACCACTGAGTTAATCGCCCTTAACTAAAATGAAAAATAACGAATTGGACTAGTTGTTTTTACTCAAACTGACTTAATCTTAAAACAACTAAGATCAAAAAATACTTTCTAACTTCCTTCTTTGGTGGGGATGGGGAGATTCGAACTCCCACGGGTTTGACCCCACTACGACCTGAACGTAGCGTGTATACCAGTTTCACCACATCCCCAAAACAAGCCTGATCGCAACCTAAGGTGACAAGATCCTTACCCTAAATTCTATCAAAAGAGAATGAACTCTATTATTATAAAACAAAAAGTTCCAAAGTTGAGAAGTTTATGATAGAGCGTTTGGGGGTTGAAAACCCTGTCTTTTCCACAAGGTTGATTACTATTTATCAACCATTGAAGTGGTATTGAGCGCTACTCAATTGGATACAAGCCTAACAATATTTTATACAGAGGTACATAAATTATGTCTTTTCCATCTATTTTTTCACTCCCTTGGAAATCTAGTGTCGCCACGATCAAAGTCTCACAACTTAATTCTCGGCTGCCTTCTAGTAAAGCCTTGGTCTCTCTTTGTTTAGTGTCAGGAGAAGTCAAATCAGCGCAAATCTGGACTAGAGCAATTATTTTTTCTTCATTTTTAAGAACAAAATCAAGCTCTGAATTACTTTTTGTTTTATAATAATAGACCTCGTTAAAACTATTAAAGAAATGACTGCTTGCTGCATTTTCAAGCATCGAACCAAGATTTTCAGAAAATGAAAAAGAAACAGCGGTGACTAAACCATTGTCGATCGAATATATCTTGTTTTGAGATTTCTCTTGGGTTTTCAATGAGTAAGAAAATTGAGTTAAATCATTTAATACAAAGGCTTCTTTAAGGTATTGAATGTATAAGCTTATATATTCCCAGGACAAATCAAAGGTTTTCGATAAAGCAGAAACTGAATAAACCCTTGCAACATTGCTGAGTAGATAACTTGTAAGTCGTTCCAGTTTTTCTCCCTGTCTGATCTGATACCGGCCCATGATATCCTTTTCAATAATGTCGTAAAAATATTGCTTCAAAACCTCAGGTTTCTTGTCTATAGCAACTTTAGGAAATCCGCCCATAATTAAATATTGTTTAAATAGTTTTTTTATCTGCCCTTCTTTTGTAATGTAGTCAGTTTTTCTTTCTGCTACTACATTATTAAATTCTAAGTACTCTTTAAAGCTAAGGGGTAATATTCTAATAGTCTTGTGGCGCCCGGTTAAAACGGTAGAAAACTCCTTGCTTAAGAGCTGGGAAGAAGAGCCAGTAACGAATATTTTGTATTTTTTTGTTTCTTGATACTTTCTAATTGCTTTTTCCCATTTACCAATATTTTGAATTTCATCGAAGAACAAATATTTTAATTCGGAACTAAAATATTCCAGGTAGGTATCAATTAACTTTTCAATAACCCCGACCTCATTTTCTTCGATAAAAAAAGGGTCTTCGAAATTTACATAAAGCCAACTATCTTCCGGAAGCTTTTGCATTAACAATTTCAAAAATGAAGATTTTCCACTTCTTCTTGGACCCATTACGGCGACTATTTCGTCTTTTAATATATCAACTTGGCTTTCGGCTGTTCTTGGGAATAACTGATCGTTTTTTACTGAACTCTTCCAGAAAGCAATGACTTTAACTAAATTTTCTTCTAAGTTATTCATAACTATAGTTTATAAAAATAAATAGTATTTGTCAAGTATAGTTTATAATAGATCGGTTTTGCACTAAAACAAATCGTAGCTCATTATATTAATTCCATAAAATTCACCTATTGATAAACATCTGAGATAAAGCCATTGGTTCGATTATCTGGTGGACGGTACGGGATTCGAACCTGTGGCCTCCGCGATGTCAACGCGACGCTCTAACCAACTGAGCTAACCGTCCAAGTAATATGATCTAAAAACAGCTTAAATCATAGCAAAATTAGTCGATAGTTTCAAGGAAAAACTATTGACATTGGCTTTGACAAGGCTCTTTGTGCTATGCTAATCTTAATAAGGAAGCTGAAGGAGGGTCGCTTCCTAATCAGACATAGGAAGGGAGGTGAATAAAAATGAGTGAATGGTTAACCACAACCACAACAAGTGTTCAAGATTCTTTAACGGCTTCAATTGGCTTTATCCCTAGAATTATTGCGGCACTTATTGTTGTCTTAATCGGTGTAATTGTCGCTTGGGCAGTGAAGACGATCATTATTAAAGCCCTAGGTTTTATCAAGGTTAAAAAATATACGGATTCAGTTGGTCTTGATAAAGTCTTCCCGGCCACGGTTGGTTTTGCTTCATTGTTGGGAGACATAGCGCAGTGGACAATCGTGATTGTCTTCTTGATTCCGGCATTTGACATTTTGAATCTTGGAGCGGTCAACACCGTCTTAGTTGGGATCTTAAACTACATCCCAAACGTGATTGTTGCTGTCGTAATTATGCTAGTCGGTATCGTTATTGCTGATCTTGCAGATCGAGTTGTTAGTTCAGCGGCGGTTACAATTGGAACTAAAGCATCCGATATCCTAGGAACGATTGCTAAGTGGGCCGTTGTTGCTTTTGCAGTATTTGCAGCTTTGATCCAACTTGGGATTGCACAAGAAATGTTGTTGTCATTATGGCAAGGATTTATCTATTTCTTTGTCTTGGCTGGAGCGATTGCTTTTGGCCTTGGGGGCAAAGACGCAGCCGCAGATTTGATTTCTGGCTTGCGTAAACAATTACCAAAAAAATAATATTTTTGTCTAGACAAGAATATAAACAAAAAGCATCCACGAAAGTGGATGCTTTGTATTTTAGGGTGATTAATTATTGTCGATAAAACTTGGCGGCGTCCTCTGGTGGGACAGTGTTAATAATAATCCCTGTTCCTAACTCTAACCCCGCCCAGATGTTTGGCCTTGGCTCTAGCTTTAGATGCATGTGATAGTCTTCATTGTTTACGGCGCTATGGAAGAAATAATTGTAAGCCATATCGACATCATCAAGCTTTGCTAAAACCTTTTTTAGGGCTTTAGCCAGTGATTGTTTTTCTTGAATATTCATATCGGACATAGTTTTGAAGTGTCTTTTGGGTAAAAAGTAAGCCCCATAAGGGTATTGACTGGCAGATGGCGATAAAACAAAAAAGTGACTATCTTCCCAGATGACGAGATTACTTTTCTTCTCCTTATCGATTATGTCGCAATATGGACAGCGCCCATTTTCAACAAAATAGTCGGCATAGGCTTCATACTCTGTTTTTAAATCAGGCGGAACAATTGGGAGAGCGATAATCTGTGAATGAGAATGGGCGATAGAGGCGCCCGCCTTGCCTCCTTCATTTTTAAAAACAATCACATACTTAATCTCTTCAATCTTTTTCATGGCTTCATAGCGATCGATATAAGTGTCGATAATTTTTTCGATGTGATCTAATGGTAATTCATGGATTTCTTTGGCATGGTCTGGAGTTTCAATAATAACTTCTTGTCGTCCAAAAGCCTCGTGGTTGTCTTCTGTTAGGGCGGGATATTTATTTAAAACCGTTAGAATCTTCCAAGCCTGTCCAGCCTTAGGATCCTTAGCAACAATAAACTCTTTATCAACTTGCTCGGGGCAAAAGTAACAAGGGGTTGAGGTTGCCTCTTCCTTTTTTAAGACTTTTTGAGGTCTCTTCGCTCGTTTGGGGGCAATGATAACATATTTGTTTTGAAAGTAATCTTTTCTTATTTCTGATTGATCCATATAACTCCTTTAACAATAATATAAAGTAGTTTCCCCTTTTTGTACAATGATTAAAGTATTTGAGCGGTGCCAAAGATAGCTCTGGGTCATTTCGGTCACTCGCTAGTTTTCTTTAGACGAAGTGGTCCAGAACTTATTCTCTCTAGCTAGGGCTTCTATTTAAGGTCGAAATAATGTATAATATACTAAATTTAACTAATTATTTAAAAGAGAGTGGTGTTTATGGCGGAGATTCTTTTTTAAGGTCAACTTAGTTAAAGCCCACCAACGGGTATTTTTTATATGAAGAGATAAAGACAGAAAGAAGTAGATGATGAATGTATTATTTATAAGCCCAAACTCGCCCTATGAAAGCATCGGGGGAATTGAACGTTACCTAATCAATCTGATTGATTATTACAAGGAAAAAAATGAGATTAAAAGCTTCGTCGTCTTACCGACCAGTGGAGAAAATCGTTCCGAAAAAAAGGGGAATATTACAATTTATTATGACACAAATTTGGACCTAAAAGGGGTCAAAGACTCTCAGAAGAATATTTCAAATAAAGCGCGACTATTTTCCAAAAATATTGAAAAAATTATCAAAGAACATGAGATTGAGATAATTTGTGCAGAAAACTTTCACTTAGGTCTGCCACCAGCCTATAGCCTTCTTTTGAATATGGTCGCAGGGGCGAATAATATTCCTTTAGTCTTGAGGATTCATTCTTTTGCGATCAAAGATTTACAGGTAGAATTGATTCGACAGCTTATGTGGCAGAGGATTAGCTGTGTTAGTCGAAGTGTTACTGGAGACTGCTTTTATAAAGGGGCGGATATAGATATCTTATCGACAGATTATTTAGGCGTTAACACCGATGTTTTTACTGATCAGCCAAAGTCTAACAAAATTAGAAAAGAGATTGGGCTTTCACCTGATCATCAAATTATTCTAGCTGCCACCAGAATTATTCAGGGTCATAAAAATATTCTTGAGGAAAAAGGGTTAATCAATCTCGTTCAAGCTTTTTCAAAATTTTCTGGACGCTATCCCAAAGCGAGACTTCTAATCGCTGTCGGCAAACCACCCACAAGGCTTGATAACGAATTTAATCAAGCCTATGAAATGCTTGTCGGCTACATTAAACTTCACAACATAGAGAGTAAAACAATTATAAAGGCCTTTACCTTAGATGAAATGCCTTTAGTTTATAGAGAATCTGATATTTTTGTTTTACCTTCAGAAAATGAAACCTTTGGCCAGGTTTTTATTGAAGCAATGGCGAGCGGTTTGCCGGTGATTGGGACAAAAGTCGGGGGTATCCCCGAAATCATTAGTGACTCATATAATGGTTATTTAGTGAGGCCGAACGACTCGACAATTCTAGCCCAAAAAATTGAAAAACTTTTAGTTGATAGTAAAACCCGCAATAAATTTATTAAGGCAGGACAAAAAACAGCAAACAGTCGATTTTCTTCGGAACAACAATTTGCAAGCTTTAATACTTTTTTAGCTGAAATAATATCTGAAAAAATAAATTAGACTTTTTTGGTGGACTCTGTCGAAAATAGTTGGAACTTACTGATCAGAGGACTACGGGATCGGAAAAGTTTAGAGAAGTCAAATCCGGGATGCTAATTTTTGAGTTATTTCTTTTTTGAAAACGGTAGATTCACAGTCGTTATCCGAATCAACTCAGTAAACCAAACTCTGTCTGATACCAAGTCCTCAATAATTACCATTGAGGTTTTGGCACCATTATATGCATTCCCCTCCTGATAATTATCTCCAACAAACGCTTTTCCCTCATCGGTAATCTTTATATACAAGGTATTATCAGTGATTAAGCCCACTACTTTATTATCACAGTAAAGGGCGTATTCCCCAAACATTTTGCGGGCATAGATATCACCAGCCAGAGAAGCTTGCTCAACAATATAATCAACAAATGATTGTTCTGTAGACATACCAAAATAATAACACAAAAAGAGACATTTCTGCCTCTTCTTGATTTCAAGTATTTTTGATGTGGTCAAAATGGTGGAGCTGGTGGGAATCGAACCCACGTCCGAAAGCAAAACCATAATAATTTTAGCAACCGTACTTAGGATTAAATCTTGATAGATTAGTAAAAATCCCAAGAAAAACTAAACTATCGTACTCCTAATTCTTAGTTCCAACACTGGAGTATTGTCAGAAAGCGTCTCGACATATATAGCACTCTATCTTTCCGATTCGAGCCTCAAAAAGAAGAATGGCTGCGGCTTATTAGGCTACAGCTGGTGCAAAGGCGTTAATGCGGAAAGCACTAGCGACTTTGCTGGCAAAATTCTTTGCACTTACAGGTTGGTTTTTTTGATATCGCGCTAAACCAAGCGCGGGATGCATTATTATGATTTTAATGTACTTCCGTCGAAGCCTTGTCAGCCCCTTCTTGAGTAATAATCTTGCTGCTGGTTAGTAAGCCCAGCTTTCTGTAAACCGCTAGCTTGAGGACGCCTTCGTTTCAACGCTTGATCAAATAATCGCTCACTCTTAAAGCTTAGAAATTTTATCACAAAATACCAGTTTTTTCAATGGTTTGGTCTAGTGACCGGAAAATGATTTGGTCCGTTTTAGCAAAACAAAACCGATCCCTAGCGGTGCCCAGAAATTAAAGCCTCTAAAAATAATTGAAATGGCGGTGGCTTGGATTGGGGGCACGCCAAAGGAAGTAAAGATAACGGCCATAACGACCTCGACCACGCCAATGCCTTCAGGCTGAGGAGAGATAACTCTAGCAACTTCACCAAAGGCATAACCAGCGATCAAGGCTCCATAATGAATCTGATAGTCAAAAGCTAGGAAAATAACAAAAAGGGACATGATATTAATGGCGTGGGCGATCAGGGCAATCCCTAGAGTGATTAAAAGTTGTTTTTTGTTTTTCCTGACTAAATGGGCTGCTTCGACGAGTTCGTTAGCAATATCTTGGGGCCAGGATGGAGAGAGTTTGTTTGGTCGATGAATTATCTTTTTTACTCTTTTGGCTAATTTGAAGATAAGGTTAGTAACCTTCAAAGTCAATTTCGGGTATTTATACGAAGTAAATATCAAAAAACCTGGAATTACCGTGGGAAAGATAAAAATAATTGATCCAATTATTTCATAGGTATTTAATAGTCCGGCTCGTCTCAAATAAATCAAAGAGAAAACAAGAATAAAAGAAAAAGCCATATAGCCGACAACGGTCGCAATGACGCTGGCAATGATTGCTTTGGGAGATGATTCCTTCCTCCGGACGGCATCATCGGCAAAAAGAATAGTTCCTGATTGACCACCGGTTGGAGCTAAGACATTGACAAAAAGCGACCCAAAAACCAGAGGTAGCATTTCAATGAAGTTTCGCTGGAGATGGACAGTTTTAAAAGCTGATTTTGTCATAATGGCATAGACGCTAAAGTAAATAGCTTGGGTCAACCCAGCGACGACTAGCCAGAGCCAGCTGCCTTGTCTAATTGCTTCGACAAACTTATTAAACTCGTCATGGTGGCTAAAAATATACCAAATAAAAACGACAACTAATATGGCAAAAACAATATTCCTGATTAGATGTGACTTAGGCTTCATTTTTAATCGGTTGAAATTTAATATCACTTTTATATTTCTTGTTTAGTCTGACCATGGTAAAAAATTGACCGATCACTTTATATAGAGGTAAGACTTTGCTTATCTGTCTAATCATTTTTAATTCTAAATACCAGCCCCTGACAAAGCCGACTTTACCCGCTTTGTTTACGATCTTTAAATTAGGTAGGTAAATTGATAGAAAAGTTGCCCCTCGCTCAAGTAATGATTTGTTCATCAAAGTCTCTAAGCCAAAGCCGATCTTTGGTTTAGACCAGATCTCGGGGTCTTTTAGCAGCTCTTTCTTGATTGTTCTTTCGCCGCTGACCCAATCTAAGCCCAGCCATTTCATAAAACCAAAGGAGTTGCCCCTTAAACTCAAGGTCCAGTCGACTTGTTGGTCTAAGACAGGGTTGGCCAGAGTATAGATATTAGCAGCGGTTAAGCCGTGTAGGTCAGCGTCTAGGAGTAATAAGACCTCATTTCTAGCCCGATCGACGCCTTTTTTAACCGAGAGCGTTTTTCCTAAATTTATTTGATTTTCGATTAAGGTGACCTTATACTGTTTGACGACTTCTGCAGTTTGGTCGCTCGAGCCGTCATTTATGACCAGGACCTCGTCGATCAGGGGATGATTTTCGACGATCTTTAAAACCTGCCCAATCCGAGACTCTTCGTTGTAGGCGGCAATGATCACGCTAAGTTTTTGTTTCATCATGTGACTTTTTCTTTTATTACCTGTATTATATAATAACAGTGAAAGTAATAGATATACTATGAGAATCGCAATTTTTACAGACACCTACCTCCCAGACAAGAATGGGGTTGTGGCAAGCATTGATCGTTTTACTCGATTAATGGCTGATGATGGCCACCAGATTATGATTTTCTGTCCTAAATGTGGTCATTATAAAGATTCAAAATATCTCAACATCGAAGTCAAAAGATATATCTCCTTTACAGCTCCATCATATAAAGACATGAAGATCGCTCTCCCTTTTGTGCTCTCGGTCACCAACGATCTTAAAGATTTTAGGCCTGATGTTGTCCATATCCAAACTCCTTTAGGGGTGGGGTGGGTTGGTATTTGGGCCACAAAAATATTAAAAATAAAAAATATCCAGACCTATCATACGTACATCCCAGATTTTTTAGTCTACCTAAAGCCAAAGACTTTACTTGGGATCAATCAAATCGCAAATTATATTAATAGTTCTAGACTAATAAAAGCACTCGTTGAGGCCGATATTTCAAAGGAAAACTATAATTCGGCCAAGTTCCAAGTTTATCTCGGTCAAAGAATAAAAGAGGTCACAGCGAATGTGGCCAAGAATAACAATAGTAAATTTTCAGAAAAATTTAGCAATGACTATACGAAGGTGGTTTATAATCGAGCCAATTTAGTCTTGACGCCTTCTCAAGCGATGAAGGGTGTTCTAAAAAAACAGGGGGTTAAAACTAAAATTGAGGTCATGAGTAATGGGATTGAATATAATTTTTTTAAAAAAAAGGAAGATTATAGGA
The DNA here is from genome assembly GCA_903842085.1 of uncultured bacterium. Classification (GTDB taxonomy): domain Bacteria; phylum Patescibacteriota; class CPR2; order UBA1875; family CAIMLA01; genus CAIMLA01. Next base: position 19,822 of record CAIMLA010000035.1, read on the forward strand.
TCAAGAATAAAATCATCCATATGGGCCGGCTCGGGCATGAAAAAAATGTCGATATTATTATTCAGGCCTTTGCTCTAGCTTTGAAAAGTAACCCGAATTTTACTCTCGATATTATGGGTGACGGTCCTTCTAAGACGTCTTTACAAGGGTTAGCAAAAAGTTTGGCCATAAATAAAAAAATAAAATTTTGGGGGGCTTATGACATTAATGAACTCTCACAGCATTTATGCGATTATGACTTTTTTGTGACGGCAAGTACGATTGAAACCCAGGGTTTGGTGATCTTAGAGGCGATGGCCTCAGGGCTACCGGTGCTAGGCGTAAAAAAATTAGCAATTCCAGAAGTGATTATAGATAAAGAAAATGGTTATTTATCAAAGCCATATAACATCGAGGAAATGGCCAAGAATATGATCAAGATGGTCGAGAGTCCAGACAAATTAAAAAGATTCGGAAAAAAATCTTTGATTATAGCTAAACACCATGAGATTGTTAAATGTAAGGACAAATTAGAAAAAATTTATCAGAAGATGGCAGCCGAGAAGTGATAGAATAGAAGGAAGCGAGCTGTTACGATTGGACAATTTACGATCAAAATAAGCAGAAGCGAGAAAAAGATGGAAAAGAAAAAAATATTATATCTGACAACTAAAATGGGGGCGGGCCATATGGCGGCCGCTGAAGCGATTAAACAGAGCGTCGAAAAATATTACCCCGGTCAGTATGAGCAAATAACCTTAGATATTTTTTGCTTGCTTAGCTCAGGTTTTGAAAAATTTGTATCGAGCCTATATAAAAATTCATCTAAGCATGCCAAACTGAGTTATAAGGCCTTCTTTGAAATTACCAATAAAACGGAGCTCGTTAATACCTTTGATAAAAAAGGCTACCGTTTAATTAAGAAAAATCTTCAAAAACTAATTGATATCGGCCCAGACCTAGTAATGTCAACCTACCCCTTCCCGGTCTATTCGGTTTCCCGTTTTTTTGCGGAGAAGCATCACAAAGTCCCCTTTATTAATATTATTACTGATACAGGAGAAGTCCATGCCTCCTGGATCTGTGACCGAGTTGACTCATATCTTGTCCCAACTGAGGAGACTGCTTTTTTCCTTCAGGAAAGGGGAGTAAGAGAGAAAAAAATTAAAACCCTTGGCTTTGCGGTAAAACAAAATTTCTACAAAAAATATGATCTCAATCAGACCAGAAAAAAGCTTAAGATCAAAGACGGCCACGTCGTTTTGTATTTTATGGGAAACCTCGGCATGGGGAATGGCAAAGAAAAGTTGGAGCTAATTGATAAAAATTGTAAAGATATTAACATTCTCGTTGTTTGCGGCAATAATAAAAATCTCTTTGAGAAACTAAATAAATGCCAATATTCGAATAAGGTGAAAATATTTGGGTTTGTGGAGGATATGGCAGAACTGATGAGTATTTCCGATGCCGTCATTACGAAGGCAGGTGGCGTCTCTATCATGGAAACGATCACCATGAAAAAACCAACAATTGTCACTGAAGTAGTCCCAGGACAAGAAGAGCCAAATGCTAGATTTATCGAATCGATGGGTTTTGGTTATGTTGAAACCAGGCCCGAAGCCCTGGCTTTTAAGTTAAAATATCTTCTGACCGAGAGCGAACAGAAAAGAATCTCAGCAAATTACGCCAATTATCAGTTGATCAATAAAGCCGATGAGCGGGTCGCTGATTATCTAAACAGTTTATTGTAGATTATCGGTCTTTAATTTCTCGGGCGAGATCACGGTCAATGGCCCGATTTTTCAAAAGCTCTCTTTTGTCGTGTTTTTTTCGACCCTTGGCGAGCGCAATCTCGGCCTTTATCAAGCCATGACTCAAATAGACTTTGGTGGGGACTAAAGTTAATCCTTGGGTTTGGACGGCACCAATGAGATGATCGATCTCGTTTCGACTTAGAAAAAGCTTTCTCGGGCGAGTCGGTTCAGAGTTGTTTGAATTAGCTGGTTTATAGGGTGAGATATGAGCATTGGTTAGCCAGATTTCATGGTTTTTGATTGTGGCGAAGGCTTCTTTAATACTAATATGACCAGACTTAATTGATTTAACCTCTGGTCCTTTTAGCTCTACCCCAGCTTCATATGTTTCAATCAAATCATAATCAAAGTGGGCCTTTTTATTATCAGCAATAATTTTGATATTAGCCATTCTTGCTTTCAAATTAACTTAAATTTAATTATACTATTATTATGTTTAAAGATGAACTACGGAAAATTATCTATCAAGCTGTAAATAAAACCTTTGCTAAGACAAAAATAAAGGAGTCTGACATTGAGGTTGAAAATTCGAAGAAGACTGAATTTGGCGACTTGTCTTCGAATCTTAGCTATAAGATAGCCAGAGAAGAACAATTGACCCCCCAAGTTGTTGCCGCCAAACTAGGACTATATCTCCAAGAACATTGGCCAAATGATCTGACTCAAATTAAATATAATGGTTATCAGTTAGGTTATCTTAACTTTGGCTATAACGACTGCTTTTTTGTTGAAATGATTCTGGCTGAAAAAGAAAAATATGGGTCCTTAAAGATTTATGAAAATAAAAAAATTCAAATTGAATTTATTTCAGCTAATCCAACCGGACCCCTGACCTTGGCCAATGGTCGGGGCGGTTTCGGTGGCGATGTCCTAGCAAATATTTTTACCAAAGCTGGAGCTAAAGTTGAAAGAGAATATTTGATAAATGATGGCGGTCATCAAGTCAAGATTCTGGGCGAGTCAATTCTTGTGGCGGGAGGACTTCTCGATAAAAAAGAGGATATCTATAAGGGTGAATATATTGATGATTGGGTGAAGCAAAACAAAAAAATTGTGATCGAGAAAAAAGAAGATCCACAGGCCTTAGGCGAGATGCTGGCCAAGGAGATCTTGGATAAACAAATAAAACCATCAATCAAAAAAATGAAAATTAATTTTAATAATTGGTATAGTGAAAAAAAATTGATTAATCGTGGCGAGGTCGCAAAGGCTCTTCATGATTTTGAAAAAAATGGGTTATTATACAAAAAAGATGATGCCGAGTGGCTACGAACAAAAGATCTCGGAGATGACAAGGATCGGGTTTTGGTCAAAGCCGATGGGGAGAATACCTATTTTGCCAATGATGCGGCCTATCATTGGGATAAATTTTCAGTTCGTAAGTTTGATCGAGTCGTAAATTTCTGGGGGGCAGACCACCATGGTTATATCAAGAGAATGCAGGCGGCGGTTGAAGCGATGGGCTTTGGCGGTCAGCTAGACATCGTTATAATGCAGCTAGTGCGCTTAATCCAGGACGGTCAAGAATTTCGGATGTCAAAAAGAAAAGGTAACTATATTACAATTGACCAGCTTTTTGAGCTAATTGGTGGTAGTACAAAAGAGGCGAGTGATGTCGCGCGGTTTTTCTTTTTATCTCGCTCCTTTAACACTCATATGGACTTTGATCTTGATTTAGCCCGTGAAAATTCAGAAAAAAATCCAGTTTTTTATGTTAAGTATGCCTATGCTCGACTGTCAGGGATTATCACTAATGCCGAAAAAATAGAACTGCCAAAAGCTAATTATAGTCTGCTCCGTCACGACAAAGAACACGATTTAATCAGAGAGTTGATAAAGCTACCAGAGTTGATAGAAACAATTGCCACAGATAAAAGCTATCCAGTTCACCTTCTAACTTTTTATGCTCAAAATGTAGCCACAAAATTTCACGCCTTTTATGATAAATGTCGAGTCTTAGACGAGAAAGAGCTCGCGTTATCGGCCGCCCGTCTGAAGCTAGTTGAGGCAACAAAAATTGTATTGCATATTACTCTAAAAGATTTAATTGGTCTTGATACTCCAGAAAAAATGTGATGAGGCGAAAACAAAGAAAATTTATTAAAAAAAACAAATACGCGCTTTTTTTTAGCGCGCTTTTGTTGATTATTTTAGCGGTCACGATCGTCAAGGTTTGGCCAGAGACAAAAAAAGCCGTTAAAGTGATCAATAAAAGTTATGTTTTTGAGCAATATTATGCTCCGATCAGCCATTATACCGATCCAACTAATTCACTCTCATTTGACGATCTTAAGGCCAAGCTTTCAAGCAATGCTTCAGAGGAAATATTTTTGGGCAAGAGCGAGAAAGACAATATAAAAAAGCTTTTTGGACTTGAAGCTTACCAGGCTAAAGTAGTTTTTCTAAATGATCAAGAGTTGATTGATAAAATTGCAGAAAAGGGAAATCGATTAGCTATTGCTCCCTACCAACTTATCGATTCGAGAGTAAAAACTTTACAAGTTGACGGAAAGCTTTTGTGGAGCAAAGAAGCGTCGACTTACCCGTTAAAACTTAAAATGACCACTGACGATAAGCTAAGAGTGGCCAACCAATTTGACCCAAAAAAAGTATCTTTAATGACCAATATCGGGGATGTTATCTTGGGTCGTTATGTCGCTCATCAAATGCGTAAATATGGAGATTATACTCACCCATGGCTGAAGATGGCCGATTTTATTAATCAAGGTGACCTGACCTTTGCTGATCTAGAAGTCCCGCTCTCAGACCAAATAGCACCGTCTGATGAAGGCATGAGCTTTATTACTCCACAAAAATCTATAGAAGGACTCAAATTGGCTGGCATTGATGTTGTTTCTTTAGCGAACAACCACAGCACTAATTATGGTGAAGAGGTTTTTGGGGAGACCTTGGCTTTGTTAAAAAAGGAAGGGATAAGTTATGTCGGTGGTGGAGTCAACTCGGCGGAGGCTTACAAACCCCTGATTATTGAAAAAAATGGCTTAAAATGGGGCTTTGTTAACTTTAATTCAATAATTGGGGCGATTGAGGCTTCAGCTGATTCGGCTGGGGTGGCAGAATTCTCGATTAAGCCTTGGGCCGAAAGTGATGACCCGAAGGATCTTGAAAGAATAAAAACAGCGATCATTGAAACCAAAAAGCAAGCCGATATCGTCGTCGCGGCCTTCCATTGGGGGGTCGAATATCAGGCCGACCCGATCGAATCACAAATCAAGGTGGCTCATGCAGCCGTTGAGGCTGGGGCCGATCTGGTGGTCGGCACTCACCCCCACGTCGTCCAAGGAATTGAAAACTACCAAAAAACACCAATCTTTTATTCGTTAGGCAATTTTATTTTTGACCAGGAATGGTCGATTGAGACAAAACAGGGGATTGTCGCAGAAACCTATTTTTATAAAAAGAAGTTAGTTGATGTTAGACTCACCCCTTATCAAATCGAAGACTACAACCAACCGCGATTAACTAATCCTGAAGAATCAAAAACAATCTTAGATCGGATTTATGGAGCTTCTTTATCGAACGATTATAAGTAATCAAAGAGAAATTTTATAGACGATCCCATCGGCGGCAATATAGCCGAGATTGCCCGTGACAAAAATACCGTTAATATTTTTGAATTTCTCTGAAACTTGCTGATTGATGAATTTACCAGCATTGTCGAAGATGATGACTCTATTGCCCTCAGAGTCAGTGAGATAAAGTTTAGTCAGCTCTTCGCTGGTGAAAATAGTGTTCGGTTTGGTCATCGTAAAGGGGAGATTCGAAACAGAAAAGTCTTGTTTTTTACCAGCTAAAAATTTTGTGATTGAGCTGTCTTGACCTAAAACAAAGATACTACTATCGGTCGTTATTCCAACCCCGCCAACGACGCTCGTGCCGTCAGTAATATATTCTGTTCTCTTGCCATAGCCAGTGCTTGTCTTTAACCTTTTATAGACCTTGCCGTTTGTTGAATCTAAGGTATAGATATTGGTGACATAACTAGTCATCGAAGCTGGCTTCTCAATATCGCCAACGGTATCTTGTTTGTTGACTTGCAATTCCTTGGTATCGAATTCGTAGATATTTCCTGTGTCAGTGAAAAAGACCAAAACGCTTCGACGAGCAACGGAGGTCGCAGCGAGAATATTGCCATCAATTGATGGTTTTTCAATCGCGGTTGCGACTTCTCCTGTTTTAACACTGACCGAGGCAATATTACCGTTTTCTTTACTGATTAAATATAAGCTCTCATTTATTAAGAAGGGACCAAGGGGTGATTTACCGACAATCTTTTGGACATCAGCGAGACTGGTCGGGTTTGGTCTTATAACGCCCTCTGCTTGATCGAGACTGGAATTGATCTTACTTAAAAGTGAGCTGGCCTCAGTCTCAACATACTTATTATTTTTTAAACTCTCGGCGAGCTCTTGGGCTTTCTTTAGGTCAGTCGCCGCCTTCTTATTATCACCACTTGTGATCGCACTTTGGCCAGAGTTGTACATATTTTGGGCAGTGGTTAAAGAAGCTTTAGCGGTCTTTTGTTTTTCCTTATTTTCTCGTCCTTGCCAAGTTAGATAAATACCACCCACAAGCAGGATGACCACAATTGAGGCCGCGATCAAGGCATAGCCACGTTTTGCAAATATTTTTCTAGTCAACTTATTGAAATGAGGACCAACATGTTTCATTTTTGAGAAATTTACCTTTTCTAGTTTAAGCCATTTTGGTTTTTCTGAGGTTGAACTTTCTTTGATATAAATATCCTGGTTTGCGGGTATTGGCTCCTTATCAACAATGATTTCATCTGATTCATTAATCGTTAGATCGTCAATCGTTTCATTTTTGATCTGCGAAGAAATTGCCTCATCCGTGTCGATAAATATTTTTTCCTTTGACCCTTTGGTTGGTTTGTTTTTGCTAAAAGATCTAGTTAAATTCTTGAAAGAGCTCGGGATATTTTTAAAAAAAGGAAAGACCTTGTCGTTAACAAAAGTCACCGTCACCCCCCAAGCTGCCAAAATGAATAAGCCGACTTTTTTGACAAAAGGAGCAGAGGCATCGATTGCATCCTGGACTGGTTTTTTTGGTTCCGAGATCCAGACTTCATCAGGTTTTTCCTCGATGGTTTCATTAGAGGCTGCCTCTGGAGAAATTGCTTCCAAAATTAATACAGCGTTTGGGCTTATCTCGCTCGTCCCACTTTCGATTAAAGAGGAAATATGACCGATGGCGACTTTAGGCTGAAATTCCGTGGCGTATTTTTGAAGTTCGTCTTTAGAAAGGCTGAAAAAAACACCAGGAGTCACGATGGCGACTTTATCGCCCTCATTTAGATCGCCGCTGGCAATATTGATAAAGGTTCTCAGTGGATTGACGGTGTCGCCTCCTAGATCATCACTAATATGACTTGATTTTTCGCCCCGATATAGGTAGGCTTCGGTTTTACCAGCTTTAGTAATATGAAATTCGTGTCCACTCAATATTCCTAAAATTGCATTTAGATTGTTGAGCCAACTTATTTTACCTTGATTGGTGGCATCGACTAATTCCTCATTGACCCGAGTTAAGGCCATCTCAAAGCTAACAAGAGGATCCCGAGTTAGGTCCTCATAATATTCACCGTGGAAAGCATCAATAATAAGCTCAGTGATCTCTTGAGCATCATTTTGGGGCGCGTTAACATTAATCACGGCATAGATGGACCCGTGATTTCTCTCGTCGACATCCTGAGGAATGTGCTCATAGGTAATAGCAACACCCTTACCTCGATGCCCCTTTCTATTTTCGGTTGAAAGTTTTGCCGTTCTGGCTATCAATTTTTTTTGCATCTTGATTGTATAGAATTACAACTATTCAAAACTATATCATTTTTTTTAAAATACAACAATATATTGGCTTAAAAATACCTTTAAGGCTTGAACCTTTTAGCGCTGGACCTTAAAAAAGAAAAGCCCCGGTCTTTAAGAACCGGGGCGAGATTCCTCCTCAATGATATTTTGACAATCTTTGATCCACATCAGGACTCTAGGATAATTGTACCTTAGGGCACCAATGCAGATGAGGGAAAACACGATCCAAACAGAGAGTTCAGCCCATGTAGACTGTTGGCTGAGGTTGAAGGCTTCGTAAGTGTAAACCATTATAGCCGCCAAAGAGAGAATGACATAACCGGCCGTAATGGCGACATTTAAGAGGAAACGAATTTCCTTCGGGACCTTTTTGTTTATTCTGAGTAATCTTCCGATCAAGGCGGCGACGAGGAGAATGGCGGTTGGTAGCAAAAGATCGACGTGAGTGAAGGCTACTCCGGCCAAGATAAACGGAAAGAAGATGGTGTCACCGATATTATCTAGTTTCTTGCCTAGGCTTGATTCCCAATGAAATCGCCGAGCTAACCAGCCGTCTAGCCAATCACTCGAGAGAGCCAGAGCGAGAAGGATAAAGGCAATCAACCAAGAGTGATAGGTGACGACCAAAAGAAAAGCAAAGAGCGACAAAACTAATCGGAGGACGGATAGAATATTTGGAATATGTTTCAAAATATCACCTCACAAGGGGTTGCTCACATTGTTTGTGCTTTGCGATAATATAATAATAATGTTATCTAGTCAAGACCCTTAATGTTTAAAGATTCATTTTACTATGATATGATTTAAGGGTGAATGGTAAAAAGAAGAACCAGTATAAAATAATGGAGACTAAAACTCGGAAATCAAATAGATTTTGCTTAAGGTCATTTTTCGTGTCCCTTATTTTCATCGTTTTACTGCTGATTATTGCCGGGTTTCTTTTTTGGCAATATCTAAAATTTCCGACTCTTTCTGGCCCAGTTACCAAAAGTTATTCTTGGAGCTACAAGGAAACATCATACGATTTTACGGAAACCCTGTATCAAAGCACGGCTTCTTATTATGCTAAAAAAATTAAAGGGATCTATAGCAATTTTGAAGAAAGGTCCCTTTCAAAATACTTTAAATATCCACAAAAGGACAAAACAATCCCTGAGATAACCGAAAAGCTTGAGGCTAAGGCGACAGAAAAGAAGTTAAGTTCTGATCAAACGATTGATTTAGCTTTAAATTATGTCCAGGAATTCCCTTATGATGAAGCGAGAGCTAAAACTGATTTGACACACCCTCGTTATCCCTATGAGACATTATATGAAGAAAAGGGAATTTGCTCAGATAAAACGCTGTTGCTGGTGGCGATCCTAAGAGAAATGGGCTACGGAACAGCTATTTTTATGTATGAGAATGACCAGCATATGGCTCCAGCCGTCCAGTGTCCGGTCGAATACTCAAACTATAAATCAGGGTATTGTATCGCCGAGACAACGGCCCTTGGCCACAAAATTGGGATTATCCCCCAACTAGACCAAAAAAGCTTACAGGCGGTTTCGCGAATGGCCGTTCAGACTTTTGAGAATCAAAACGGAGCTCAATCAAATCAGAAAAAACTTTCGACTCCTGAGATATACAGCAAAACGACCGGCAAGAGCTATCAGGGGGTAATTCAAACGATCGCCAACGAAAAAGAAATTGGAGAGATTTCAACCTATCTTGATCAAGAAAAGCTGAAGATTGATAGCAGTGAAGCAGAAATGACCAAACTGAAAGAAGAACTTGATCTTTATGAGAAGCAAGACAGTATCACAAAATATAATAATCTTGTACCAAGATACAACAACCTAATAGCGACGATTAGGGCTCAAATTGAAGAGTACAACCAAAAAGTAAATCGGTATAATGACTTAATCAAGCAATAAAAGCCGAGTCAAGCAATTAGTTGACCCAAGCGAACGGAGGTTGTTGGGCAATTAGAAAATCGTAGTCTAGCCTCCTTTCTTTTTGGTTCTTTTTCTTCTACTGTTACAGCGGCGACTTGATGTTTTGTCTCATATACTTTCAGTA
>CAIMLA010000036.1 GCA_903842085.1 uncultured bacterium
AATTGAATAATAAAGCTTTTTCATTTAATTAGTAGTTCCAAAATCGGTTATTTGCCAAGCATTATTGATCTTTGACCATGTGATGAGGTAGACTTTATTTTCTGTTTGAGAAACGCCGTTTTGGGTTGATTTTTCGCTAACGGGCACCTTGACCAGATAAGATTTTGAAGTCTTTTGAAGCGTTGGTTCGCCGGTCGTTTTTGTTTCTATGGAAAATTGACTTTTGTTTAGGTTGGAGAGATAGATGGGATCTTGACTGTTGGCACTATCGCCCTGAATCGATTTGTATAAAGTAGGGTCCAGGAAGCTCTGGATCGAGGCGAGGTTACGAACCGGGTCCTTATAGCTAGAGTTGCCATAAGCTTCAATAAAGGCTTTTGATTTGGCGGAAAAATCGTTGTTTGTTGAGCCACTCTCTTTATTTGTAAATAAATTAATTAGAACTAGAATTATCACCGAGACGATCACGACCACAGACAAAATTATCAATAACCGGCTTTTAGATTTTTCTTTAGCCTGAGGTTGATTGGCGGAATTTAGATTAGGTGGGGGGCTAATCATTCAATTATCCATTTATAATTTAATTTATCTAAATCGTAACCATTCTCTTTAAACCAACTAGCGACCGCTTTTTTCAATTGAGTCTCGCTTTGCTGGCTAGCTTTTTTATAAAGAGTAAGCTCGTAAATAGCCTCACTTGGTTTCTTTGAATCGAAGGTATAATCCACTCTGAAGGAATCAGTAATATAGGGTAGTTTTGTAATAATCTTGTTATTTTCGACTGCTTGGCTTGACTGCTGGTCAAAAAGACGGTCCCCCGCTGCCTGGAGTAACTCTTGATCAATAATTGGAAGGTTGCTGGCTTTATTATTTTTTGTATCAACTTCAAGTTCAGCAGTCATGACGGTAGTCCTGTTTCGTTTTATCTTTAAGCTGACGGTTTCGGTTTTAAAATACTTGCGGCTAAAGGTTATTTTGTATTCCCCTTTTTCTAGTTCAATTAACTTATCGCCGCTATAGGTTTTTTGATTAATAGTAAAGGAAGAGTCTTTAGGATAGACGGTTATGTCAGCAAAGCCTTTCCCTGTGAAGGCAAAAATATAAATAAAAACAAGGGCGAGAACAAAAACTATCGCGGCTAGTGAGAGCAATAAGATGATTTTTTTGTTTGATATTTTCATAATAACCTACTTTTTTAAACGATATGCACGATTCATGGTTGAGTACCAATTTGAACATTCTGGACCGTGTGAACCTAAAGACGCTGAGGCCGTATTACCACTACAGCCACACCAGTCCGGTCCAGTATAAATAATGGCATGGCCCGTGCCGTCTCCACAGCCACTATTATCGAAGACGATATCGCCCGGCTTTAGGTCTTTGGTGCTTTTTATAGGGATCTGTCCCTCATAAAGGTTGGGTTTTCTTTTGACAAGGGCATCCCCCGAACAATATTCGGCCACACCAATATTGCCTGGATTAATACCAGGGTCGACACTAGTCTTTAAGGCGGTCGCGACAAAGCCCCAACAGTCTGTAAAATCTTTCATCATATCCTTTTTATATTTATCGGGACTTTTGACGTATTCACAAGCTTTTTTTAAAAGCTCAGCAGCCCCCCCATTTGCGCCCCCTAAATCCTTAGGAACAGCGGCGGCGAGCCCTTTGGCGATTGCTTCAGAGGCGAGGTCGATATTTTCTTTATACCAAGATGGATCTGGAGTCATTTCAACCAGGCCTTTATCCAAATCTTCGTTGATGGCACCCGCAGTGGCATTTAGTTGCCAACACTTTGGATTCGCTTTATTACAATTAGTATAGCCATTACCCTCAATGACAACCCCGTTTGCATTCGCGCTATGGGCGCCCTTAAGAACAGTCGCCATGGTCGCTTGGATGACTCGAGCATATTTAAGGTTCCGGTTATAGTATTCATTGGTCGTATTTGGCTTGCAGCCGTTACTCGGCTTTGGAGGTGCAATGACATAGGGGCCACTCCCAGTTAAGTCTGAATGAATACTAAACATATAATTAGCACCTTGGGCTTTGCAAGATCGAGATCTATTGCGAATTCCTTCGGTGTCGACGCAGCCACCACTATCTTCGAGGGTTAAGCCATCAGGTGTCTTTTTTGAAGACGCGCTAGTTTTAGTCGTCACCACTTTATAACCAAAGCCCTCAAGCTTTTTTTTCACCAAAACGGAGACGTTAAAGGCATTATCATTTTCACTAACACCTTCCTGAATGTTGTTTGCCGTTGGAACATGGCCCGGATCTAAGCAAATTATGGTTTGTCCCGTCGCGGTGCCAGTGATTGTATCATTAGTACAAATTTGTCCATCTGCTAGAGTTTGGCCAGCACAACAATTTTTTGAACAAGCCCCATTGGCGCAATGACCTTCGCCCGCGTTACACATAATACCAATCGGGTAACAGGAAGTTTGACAACTGTTATCGAGACAACGTTGCTTGCCAACCTGGCCGTCGCAAATCGGGCACATCTCTCCTGCAAAAACTAGTTGTGGGACTAATAAAAAAGCGAAGACCAAACAAAAGGCTAGGCCAAGCAGTTTCAAAAAAGCAGAACTCAACAAATTGTTTTTTTGTATTTTTATTAAAGCCCCCCATCTGAGCTTACTAAGTACTCTTCGTATTGTACCTTATTTTTGATATTAGTGGTATTAATGTCGAGCCAGGAGAGGGCTTGGGCCTTGATCGAATTAATTTGATCAAGGTTTTGATAGTAGACTTTAATAATATAGGTCAGGTCATTTAAGGTCTCGTTATTAACTCGATAGCTAATAGTAAAGGTTCGATCAGGGCTGGAGTAAGGTAATTTTAAAAGAATATTCTCTGGTTTCAAGTCTTGGTTTATTGAATTTGTAATTTTATTTAGAAACAAGGGCAAGGTCGAAGCTGGATCATAAAAGACAGGAATGTTTGCCGAGTCGGCTAGGTTTTTTCGACTCGAATCGTTGATCCCAACACCCTTTAGCTCTTCAGGGGGGAAATAACTGCCAGGTCCAGCCACGATTCTCCACGGACCATCGGTCTTTGTTAAATAAACAAAACCTAAATCTGGGGATGAGGCGGTATCAATAAAGAGAGAAGCCTTAGCTTCGTTGCCGCTAATCAAATAATTGGCGACAAAGAGATCCTTTTCAGGTAAGGCTAAAGCTTTCGTCGAAATTGCTCGGATCGCCAAAAAATCGGCCTTATTGTCGAGCCAGCGTTTTTGAAAGCTGGTATCATAAATTTTTAAATAGCGGTTGACGGTCTCAAGCCCCGCCTGATAGTGGCCCGCTTTAATCGCCTTAATCATGGTGGCATTAAAGTCATCAATGGTTTGTTGGCCTAAACCAAGATATGGTCGGGAGAGCTGGAAGCGATTACTAATTATTTCGGTCGCTTTTGACGCACATGCTTTTTTGTTTTTAAGACAATTGAGGCCAGCAAAATCCTGTTCTGTCCCCCAGCCTCTTGTGATCACGATTTTTTTCAATTGGTCAGTTGATTTGAGCTCTGTTTGCCCGGATTGATAGGAGATAAAAAGAACTGAGACAACAAAGACGACCACGAGAGTCGCGACCAAAGAGAGGATAAATTTTTTATTGTAGAAAAATTTCATTTTTTCTTTCATGGGGTTGGCCTCGAGACGGCGCCTGACCAATTTGAATAGGTGCTCAATTTATCAAATCTTACAACCGAACCAGCGTTAGGGGCATGAATGATAGTATTATTCCCAGCATACATGACGACATGGTAGGAGGCTTCACCACTTGGGCCGATGTATAACAAGTCACCAGGTTTTAGTTTGCTATTTATTTCTTCGACACTCTTTGGATTTGAAATGTAGAAGGTTCTAAAAAGTTCTGGATTTTTTAAGGCATAAGTCCAATCCGTAGAGGTGTAGGCGTATAGATTAACTTTCTTGTTGCTAGCCCAATACCAAGCCCAATCGGTGAATTTAGAACAATCGTAATAGGGACAGCCCGCTGGCGGTGGTGAGCTCGCCCATTTATCGCGAGTACAGGTTGGAGTGCCAAAAACATAAGGTTTGCCGAGCTGGGTCTTTGCTATGGCAAGGGCTTTTTTACCAGCACCATACCCACCCTCACCGGGCGCGATGGCTTTTAAGAAACCAGAGACCAGGCCGTCAATCAATCTTTGATAATTACTGTCGTTTTTAAGCCAAGAGATGCTCTCGCTCGATAAAGGCATTAATTCGGCTAAAACGACCGGTGGGCCTCCAAGCTCCTGAGCCTCAAGAGAACCCTGGAGATTCTTTGGGTACTGGGCGGTGCCTTCAGCAACAACCCCACCGTTATAAATTGGCTTTGTGTCTGCCGCGCCGTCGGTATATTTACCCAAAACTAAGGGTCCTAGATAAGCTATCAGCCCTCTTTGGATACCCTCACCATATTTTTTACTGAGATCAAAGACCTGATCCATCTTGGGGCTAGGGATAATATGCCAAGTTTGCTGTGGTTGGTCACCGCCGTCAAAATGGATCCGGTACATTAAATCAGCATCATTATCGTAGCAGAACTTGGTTCTTGTCCGGACAGCTAAAGAATCATCAGCTGAGCCAAGCTTGACATTTGCCGATGGCGCCCCACTCCTTGTTCTTGTCCTAACGACGCGATAACCCTTGGCCTTCAATTTATCCTCAAGATCATTGGCCACGGTAATGGTCCAGTCAGCCTCGTATTGACCAGAGTCGGGAACGGTATGGCCACCAGGGTCAGTCGCCCCGCCATGACCGGGATCGAGACAAATCGTGGTCCTGGCCTCATAATTATCGCCGCTAAGGATAGAATCTTCGATGCAGGTTTGGCCGGCGGTGATTTTTTGGCCGCTACAACAGGCGGCACTACAGGAACCATTTGGACAATGGCCTTCATTGAAGTCACACTTTAAGCCCGCGGGATAACAAGAGGTTTGACAAGTATTATCTAAACACCGTTGCTTTCCGATCTGACCATCACATAAAGGGCAAGATTGACCAGCAAAAACAATTTGGCCCGAGCTTAAAAAAAGGCAAAAGCTAGCCAAGATAATAAAATAAACACTAAGCTTGATGATTTTTTTTCTTTGATTGATGGCTTTAGCATATTTCATGAGGTCAAATTAATTGGTTATCTTTTTGTAAACCTTCATGACTCGATCAGCATAATTTTGAGCCATGGCCGATCGCCAATAGCCACCACCGTTGTACTTGGCCGCCGCATCGTGTAATTTTTTTTCATCAGTGACCGGAAGGCCATTCTCGGTGGCACCGGCGCGGGCCAAATAATCAGCCGCCGCAAAGGCGGCATCATAGAAGTTATTAACATCGGCGACATTGTCACTATTGCCGTCTTGACCATAGCCCCCGATGGAGTCAATTATCTGTTGATTGGTTTCAAAAACACCATTGGCCTTACCAGTGCCGTTCTTACAAAGAGACTGATTCCAGCCTTCCCAGGTGCATTCAAGAAACTGGAATGGGCCAGAATCGCCTGAAGAGCCGACAGCCCAGGGCCCGGAGGTGGGCCACAAACCACCGTGCTCACCACCACTAAAAACCGCGGCTAAAAACAAGGGTGAGATCCGATATCGAGCGGCCGCTTTGGTTAGAGGATCGATCAGCTCGTTGGGGATACCGTTCATGACACCAATCGTTGAGTAATATGAGGCTGAACCGGGGACGATACCGCTCCCGATGAGTGATTGACAGTCCTCACAGTTACAGTTTAGGCACCAATATTCAGGGGCCTCAACACAGCCAGTTTTACCATCAATATCAACCTCAATCCCATCCTCTTGGCAAACCAAGGACGGCCAGGGATTTTGACAGTTTTTACAGCGATCTGTTTGAAGATAACCAATCATATATTTATAGGCCGTGACAGTGCCCAAAACGGATCTTTGTAAGCATTTGCAATTTTCGGTTTTGACACATTCATTCGGGCACTGGACGTCTTCGCCTTGGATGTCAGGAAAAAGGTTAAAGTCCTGATAGTTTTTGATCGTCCAATCGGTGTTGGCACACTGTGAATAATCGATAACTTTATTAGGATTGGTCAAATCAAAAAGAGCAAAATCATAAAATAAGCTACAAACGGTATCAAAGCCGCGATCCCCAATTTGACTATTTGTTTTCCAAGAATCAAAGATTGGAAGATCAGTGTCTGATTTAGAGTTGCCAGGAACGGTAATGATTTTTTTTTCGGCTTCAAAAATGTTTCTGATCCGATCGGCAATGAGCTTACTTCTCGTTTGCATAGTTTGCAGATTTTTGGTCGCACAATCTTGAATACACTGGGCTTTAGCACAGCTCGGGGCGCAAGTACAACTGGCGTTAGGATAAATATTGCTTTTGCAAGTGGGTGTTTGGTCACAGGGCTGGTCGCTACATTTGATATTACAGTTTTCAAGGGGGCAATTATCACCCAAGCATAGGGGCTGATTGTTCGTCCCAGGGATGCCCGCCTGGTCGATCGCAGCAATAACCTTATCTTCAATCAAGGGTTCTTGAGCGCTGGCATTTTTGGTGTAGTAGGTCCAAAAGTCATCACTGGTCGTGCATTGATCGGCATAATTTCTAAAGCTAGGCATGCCAATATCATTCGCATAGCCAGTTTGGAAGGTCGCTGATGGGCAAGAATTATATAAATTCCGTTGTTGCATATAAGTTTGTCCGGCTTCCCCACCTAGGATAAAGATAATCAGAAAGAAAGCCGCAAAAGGGACAAAACAACAACAAAGAAACATGGAGATTCCCGCCCCGGCGGCAATCTTAACAAAGGCTTGCCGATACTCCTCATCGGTGGCAGCTTTCTTTAGCATGCCGCCTAATTTAACCACGTTTTTTGTAGCCGCCACCTCAGCGACATCTTTGGCAACCTCGGCTTTTTTGCTGATTTGTCCAATATTAGGCGCCATCCCCTTATCACCCAGAAGTTTGGCCTTATTCGCTGACTCCGCCTTACCCGCAATTTTTTCACCACTCTTCTCATGAGATTGAGCTCCCTTTGAGGTGGTTGTCTCTGGGTCTTTATAGCCCTCTGGACGAGGTCCTGGAGCGCCTTTTTGGTCAGGAGAGCTTGGCTGAGGAGAGGTCTTGTCTAAACCGGATGTTCCTGGCGATCCGGTTGTCCCCGTCGGCTTTTGTTCGGCTAGACCACCACCAGATGGACTAGGGCGGTGAATTGGAGTATCTAAATTAGGCGTCCCTTCAGAGGGTTTTTGTGAAGGGGTTTCAGGCTGTGGATTTGAGCCAAAAGTTTCTTTGCTCGGTTCGGGGGGTGTTTTAGCTGGCGGCGAACCACTGGGCGTGTTGGGTTTGTCCCCTTCCATTTAAGCGGTTCCCTCTTCAATGGTGTTTAGTTCGGCAGGATTGGTTGTGATCAGTTGATGTTCAAAATAGCTTGCAAAAATTTCAATCGCCGCATGATTATTGCCCGCGATGAACAAGCAATCACCAGTTGAGGCTTGAAGGAGGAAGGTTTTTTCGGCATCGGTTAAATGAAAAGCTTCTTTAACATAATCAACCTCGGCCGGATGTTGTTTAAGGAGCATGGCGATGGCAGAATTATGGACAATTGGTTGGCCATAGGGTGAATTTAAAAAATCTGAGATATCTTGAGTAATACAGGTTAGACCGAGGAAATATTTACGACCCCTTTTAGCCATCGAGAAAAGAAATTGAGCCGATTCTGGGTATTTCATCAAGAGCCAGGCCTCGTCGACAACGAGTAAGCGTTTCTTTCTTGAAGCTTTGACCTTATTCCAGATGTAATTTAAGATTGAATACATGGCAATTGGCCGCAGTTCTTCTTCGAGATCACGAATAGAGAAGGTTATAAACTTATTGTCTAAGAAAATATTTGTCGGTTGATTTAAGAGGCCAGCATAACTCCCATTAGTATATTTATTAAGCTTGGCGGCTAGATTTTGACCACCATTCATACTCTCTAAGACTTTTTGGAGGTCGAGCAGGACTGGCGGCTCTAGACCATGAGTCGCTGGGTCTTCGGTTATGCCCCGAGAGGCATAGGTTTCGGTGATGGCTTCGTCTAGAATATTGCTTTCTTGGGGGGTCATCTCGCCGGTCATGACCTTAATTAGCCCAGCTAACATAATGGCATTACTTCGAAGGTCATCGGAGGCTTCTTCATCGTCTCGAGCTGGTGGCAGGTCGAAAGGATTAATTCTTTGATCAGAATTGATACTAATATTTAAAAAGCTGCCCCCAAATTGTTCACACATTCGCTGAAACTCATTTTCTGGATCGATTGCGATAATCTCGGCCCCGAGCATTAAGGTTCGGAGCGTTTCAAGCTTGACGGCATAACTTTTACCGGCACCAGCGGTGGCCAAGACTACCGAGTTGTAGTTGGGCAGACTAAAGCGGTCATAAATAACTAAACTATTGTTTGTTTTGTTGATGCCATAAAAAACCCCGGTATTGGTAGAAAGAGTCGCCGAGAGGAAGGGAAAAAAAGTCGAAATAGACTCGGTGTCTAGATTCCTGGTGATATACAATTCGTCCTTAGCGATTGGCAAAGATGAATTAAAGCCTTGTTCCATCTGAAGGATGGCGGGTTTTTCAACCAGCATTTGCTCACCCAACATGGAGCCAATTATGTTACAAGCCTCATTTAAAGTCTCGAGGCTATTGGCATAAATGGAAATGTAGAGAGAAATAGAAAACATTTTTGAAATACCGACGGAGAGTTTTTCTCTTAAACCCTCGACATCACTATAGGTGGCTTCCATCTTTGGATCCCGCGTTAAGCCCTTGTCGGCGTTGGCGGCTAGGGTCGATTCTATTTGAGTTGATTTGGTTCTTAATTTTTTTGCGTATTCTTCTGAAGCGATCGGAGAAATATGGATCGAAACATCAAGAGCAAATTCACAATTTATAACCGGCGACAACCAACCAGAACTAAGAACCCTGGGGTAATCTTGAATAAAGAAAATCTTTACATAGGTTGAACCGATTTTCAAATAATTAGAATTTAATTCCATCGATGGCGGAGCGATTAAGTCACGGATGTTAGTCATGCCCTCGGCCATCATTTTTTTCGTCTGGAGGGCCTTTTGTTCTTCGGGGGTTAATTTTGGTTTTTTGCTAAATAACATTTTTTTAGGCCTCGCTTTTTGAGTTTTCGCTATTTCTAATATCTTCTGATTTGATCCCAACTCTTGGTGAATCGACATTGTAACAGGAATATGTTAATTCGATCAGTTCTTGGGTGCTAAGCTGCCTGGCTTCAATGCCAAGACTTTGGAGAGAAAAAGCGACCGAATTTATTCTTTGTCCTAAAACATCTGAGACGTTGCCTAAATTGTCCTTAGACGATGACTCCTTGGGTCCGGAGCCGAGCAAGCTGGTCAGGAAACCTTGTTTTTGTTTAGTTAAAACATCACTAAAATACGGGATGACGACATAGAAATTTTTATCCATAATACTAGAAACAGACATGACTTCCTTCATAAACTTAATATATTCATAATAATTTTCTTTGAGCAAGGGGTTAGTCTCATTATCGGCAAAAACCTCTAAGGATTTAAGGTAATTATTTAGGTCAATTTTTCTTGATTGGACTAATATCTGGATTGGAAACTCGAGAGAATTTAACATCTGCTGAAAGGTCCCAACTAAGATATCCTGTTCCTCAGTTGACATTAAGTAGAAGTTAATCCCAGACGCTTTGAGGACCGCTTTAATTGAGCCATCTTTTAGAAATATCAAATTATTTCTAATCTCCTTAATTGGAAGAAAAGCCTGGATGCTTGCTTTCGAGGTTGATTGTTTATTGGCCACGGGCTTCTTCCTCATTTATCTTTTCTTCTGTTTTTACTTCAGGAATGGCTTGATTAATTGTTTGAGGGGCGACATTAGGCGAAACAGAGGCAAGTTGTGAAACTAATGGCTCACGTTGACCTTGGGTCTGGATGGCCTTTTCCCGGAGGAGATTAGTTAGATTGTCACGTCTTTCCTCGTCAATCTCAAAGATTGTTTTAGGCTCTTTGACCATGGTCGTTGTCGTACCAGTGTCCACTAGCGTTGCTAGATTAGCGATATCACTTGATATTTCACCCCTTGTTCTATCGGGAACAATATTTTTATTCTTTTCTGACTCATCCCTTAGCTTTTGGATCTCTTCTTCCTGATTGATGGTGACTGTTTCCCTCTGCCAAAATCTCTTTTTTGATGCGCCCATGTAACCGAAGAAAGGAGAGATGTATGAATCCATGGGGCGACCATTGACTTTAAGAAAAGCCACAAGGGCAAAGATGCCAACAGGAATTAAGGCCAAAAAGAGGACGATTATGATCGGAATAACCGTATTTCTAAGAGCCGCATAAATCCCCAAACCAAAGCCGACTCCTGAAATTAGATATAAAAATTGTTTCAGGGTAAATGGCCCAATTATTTTATCTGCGACTTCAACCTCTTGTGGTATTTGGTATTGCATAATCGATTAACCTTACTTATAAAATCATATTATTTTTAAACTCAAGATCCATAGCCGCCAGTTCCTCCAAATCTAGGACCCCCAGGACCAGGGCGAGGGCCAGGGGCAGGGCCAGGACCTGGTCCTGGGGCGGGAGTTTTTCGTTCAAGTGCATTGCGGCCTAAACTGGGCCCTGGTTCTAATTCACCTTCAGTCGGTGTGTGGATGTCATAAATTCTATTTATTTCCCTTGCAACATCCTTATCCGCATAACCCAAAGTGTCAACTCCCTTTTGGCCTTGCCAGGCTCTGTCCAGTACAATTCGTAAGTTTTGCTCTCCAGTAGGATCACCGTTTACTCCCTTTAGGGCTCCAATTGCTTCTTGAATGTGTTCTAGACTCATTTTAGAAGCATCTGCCTTAGAGATGGTGCTAAACTTAGCAGTCATAGCATCCATCAGAGCCTTATCGGCGCCTTCGCTCCCACCTTCTAATACGGTTGGATTAAGCGCTCTTAGCTCTGCGACAGCTCCAATCCTGGCAGTTGAACTATCATCTTTAGCAATAGAAGTTTTGGCAATATCCCTAGCCATACTTGGATCGTAGCTTGCCATGGCTTGAGTAAAGGCATAGTTTTTTGACCCACCTTTCATTCCATTATTTTCATGATCATCCAACATATCCGTAAGAACTTTTTTGTGAATATTTTTATCACTAAGGGTTCCGTCCGTTGCCTTTATTGCGTCGAAGCGGGCTAGATATTCTGAATGTTGATCAGACTTAGCGCCCACTTGTTTCACCTCGCTAGTATTTTTATCTAGTTCACGACCCATTGCCAGGCGATCTCTCCCGGTAGTTAAAGAAGCAAACTTAGCTCGAACCGCACTCTTTGGCTTTCCGAATTCATCCGTTTCGCCTGTTAATCGTCTTTGAGTGCTTGAGAGAAGCTTGCCAGCTTTTGTTTGTCGTTTTGCCGTGACATTAGCA
Source organism: uncultured bacterium (assembly GCA_903842085.1). GTDB lineage: Bacteria > Patescibacteriota > CPR2 > UBA1875 > CAIMLA01 > CAIMLA01. Next base: position 11,436 of record CAIMLA010000036.1, read on the forward strand.
CCCCGCTGTTTTATGGCAGTCTGAAGTGTCCCCCCTGGAGTAGCGTTCCAGGCTCCACGCCCAGCTTTTTTGGTTAGACTAGAGGCAATATTGCCGGCTTTGCTTAGCATTTTAAAAGGAACAAAGATCGCAGCAACAGTTAAAGCAAAAACGGCTAAAGTGGGGATGATCATTTTATATAAAAAAACCATGGCGTTAAAAGCGATATCCCCTTGGGCCATATCATTAATAACTTTATTGACTCCAGAGTTATTATTAGCTAAAGCGGTTTCAAAGATAAGATAAATTTGACTACTCAAATATAGCATCAGATAGGCCGCCGGGAGATAAAAAACCCATTTGGCATACTCTGACCACCATTTTTTAAAGAGATTATTTGTCCAAGGCAAGACCATGGACGCAAAAGCGATCGGGGCCACAATCATTAAGAGCAAGATGACAATAGTTCTAAAAAACAAAATAATAGAAATTATTAGATAGCCAATCGCAATCAATAAACAAAGGACGACATAAATGACCGCAGCAATAACATTTTTTTGTAAATCGCTAGAAGTTTCAAAGAGACCCCGGGTAATATTAAAAGAGTCTAGGAGGGTTTTTGTCGACGCCGCAATAACCCCCTCTGATCCAGGAGGGGTAATAGAATTGGTGACAAGGAGGCCCGCGTCATAGATAACGCTACAGATAAAGGTACTAAAGAGAGTTAAAATAGAAGCCAAAAAAAGCTTAGGAAGAAGCGCCTTTGCGCCCCATTCATCAACTTTGTAATGAATGACTTGAACGAAAGCGATGATAATGACGATAATCCCCATAAAAGAGAGAGCCCAGTTTCGCAGGTTATCAACGAGTTGCTTAAAGGTCAAAGAAGTGGAAACATTGGACGAATCGGCGGCGACAATAAGTTGGATGAATTTTGTTGAAACCTCAATAGACAAAGTGAGAGCCATTAAACCAAACCGGACAATCGCGATACCCGCACTGACCATGGTTGAGACGGTAAAGGTGGCAAGTTTACTAACAAAATAGTTACCAATAGGAGAGGCGTGAGTGATGTTTGGAACAAAAACGATACCAACACCAGTGACAACAAAAAATAAAGACGCCAAAAAAAGATATTTATGACTTCTAATAAGGCTAATTATTTTTGTTTTTGTCATAAGCTTCTTGTCTAGACCTATCATAACAAAACGAATATAAACAAACAATAAAAACCCCCGACTAGCGGGGGTTAAAAATAATCTTTGATGAAGGGTCTTCTAGCTCATTGAGCCAAGTAAGCTTCCAGCAACAGAGACCAGTAAGTATGAAGCCGTGATCACAATAATACCAATAATCGCCCAAAGGATCGTCTTCTTTGCTCCCTCAAGTCTTTTCTCGTCACCCGTTGAAAGAATGTATCTGATACCACCATAAATTAGCATTAGCATAGCTAGAGAGCCGGCGATAGCAAGAACCCAGGTAATTATTGTTTGTAAAAGATTA
>CAIMLA010000037.1 GCA_903842085.1 uncultured bacterium
ACGTTGATGATATTACCACTCTTGGCCTTATAGCCTCCTGCGATACCATCTCTAAAATGAAGTCCATAATATCTTCGTGGGGCGTATGGCATTTATAAACCTGCCTTTTTCATACGTGTGTAATAATCTGGGTGCTTCCTTAAATGAGAATAAACTATTTCGGCAAGTGCTTGTTCAATTAAGGGTTCATTGTCTACCATCCCAAAATGAGACAGCATCCGACGAAGGGTCCCATAGTGATCGTTCCTTTCATCGGCCATGCCAATCCTAAACTCTTCTAAAGAAATATCATCCATAAACATAATTATAGCATCAATATTTCTTGACTGCAAACTAATTTTATGGGTAAACAAACACGGCTTAGAGCTTCGTCCTGAAACTCCAACCGTTCTAGAAAAATAGTTGAGGAGTATGTTAGCCTTTTGAGATGCTTTCCAAGAATTGTTTGAATGACTTTCCTGTCTTCAAATAGTAGCTCCAGAGTTGCCCAAATTTTTGTCTTTCTTTTTGCGTGGCCTCTTTCTTTAAAAAATTAAGTTCCTCTAATATATCGTATAAATGCTTTTCCTTTCCGTCAATCACTACTCTCCATGATTTACGTTTATTTCGATTATTATCTTGTTGGCTAACCCATCTGCAATTATCAGCATTATAGCCTTGGTTATTGTCAATTCTATCGATAGTAAAACCTTTTGGTTTCGGTCCCATATCTTTATAAAACTGGCCAAAGTCATTCAGCCATTCTTTACAGATGCTTATTCCTCTGGCCCCGTAATGCTCATACATTTTATTTTTTGGGTTAGTACAACGCTGTTTCATCATATCCCAAGTAGTGTATTCTGAAGAATCGTGAAGTCCATGAGTTGTAGTTAGCAAGGGATCTCTCATTCTTAATTCAAGCATATTTTTACGAGACTTTGCTTTGAACTCTAAAGATTTAAAGACACACCCACACGATTTGGTTTTACCGCTATTCAGATCTCTCCCATCAACTTTTACCTCCTTCCCACAACTACACCTGCATAACCAAAAACGATTACCTAAATAGTTGAGAGCTGTTAAATTACCAAATAATTTACCTGTTTTGTCTTGAAATGGTTTTGTTTTCATGTTAGAATTGTATTATGTTTTTGCAAGGAAGTCAAGAGAATCTACTAGTTGCTTAACCCTTCTGTGCCCAGTAAGAAGTAGGGTGCCGTTGAATATAGTTACCTTTAGCGACTGAGCTTAATTGATGCCACCAATCCTCGTTAGCATTTTTCTCCTTAGTTTTCTCTTCAGGATCCATTTTCCCTTTTGGTGACTTTTTTGGTTTAGTCTGCTTTGGCTTAGCTTTCTTTGCTGGGGTTGCTAATTTGGCGCCGTCCGGCCCAGTTGCTCCCGTTGCTGTAGGCTCTGGTGCTTGAGACTCTACTACGTTGTTCATTAACTCATAGGAGTCCTCGTCAGGGTCAACACATACAGGTAATACCCTAGCTTTGTTGATCGCTAATTTAGCTTCATATGGCGACATAAGACCCATTTTTACAGCTTCCATAATTGTGCTTAAATTCTGAGCGTTAACCGCCGCTTGATCTTTTCCGGACAAAACGTGCATCTCTGGGAACTCAATATCAAGATCGGTTATTCGAACACCGAAAAGATGGAGACAGATCAAATGCAATGCCTCGATTATGCCAGGCTTTGCTTTTGTTCGAATCGTAGATTCACACATGGTAATATAATTGTCATTCTCAGCATCTGTCGAGGTGTAACCTGTAGGAGTGCTTGAAAATAGCTTAGACATCGGCATATTGATGTCAGAAGCGACAGCGGCACGATTGTCTAGAGCTATATCAGCA
>CAIMLA010000038.1 GCA_903842085.1 uncultured bacterium
CAAATGACAAAAATACAGAGGTAGTAATCGGTTATTTAGAATCAATCTCTGATGGCCCAAAATTTCTAAAATTAGCGCATGAGTTAACCACGAAAAAACCCTTTATTCTCCTTAAATCTGGTCGGAGTAAAGAAGGGCAAAAAGCGGCAAAATCCCACACAGCGGCTCTGGCCGTTGATGATCTTGTTATGACTGAAGCTTTACAGGAGGCGGGAGTAATTAGAGCCGAAAACCTAAGAGATCTCTTCGAGTGGAGTATGGTCTTCTCGGAAATCTCTTTACCACTTCACAGCAGAGCTTTAGTCGTGACAAACGCCGGTGGGCCGGCTGTCATGACGACTGACGAAATTGCCACAAAGCGACACTTGAAATTTTTCGAAATAAGCCAAAAACTTGAATCTCAGCTGAAGAATAATCTCGGTGAGAAAATTGATATCAATAACCCTCTAGACTTATTAGGGGATGCAACAAGTAAAGAATTCGAAGTCTTTTTTAATACATTAAGCAAAACCAAAGAGTTAAAACCAGACATTAAGATAATACTATTAACTCCTCAATCTAATACTGACATAGATAAGATTGCTAAAAAAATAGTCGAGTATAAGGATAATAAAACAGTGGTAGTTTTTATTGGTGGCAAAAATTTTGATTCTGCTAACCAAATTTTAGCTGAGGCAAAAATTCCAAATTATTTGTATCCAGAAAGTGCGGTTAGGGCTCTTGATCAATTAGCCCGCTACGCCGATTATAAGAAATTAAAGCAGCAACAGGAAAACTATACACAAGGAAGTAGGGTAGTCGCTGAAAAAATAGTTAAAAAAGATGGTTTTTTAACTGACACTGATTTGGCCATGTTACTTGCTGCGTATCATATTCCGATGGCGGATTCTAGACTGGTCCAGACAATTGAGGAGGCACAGGAGGCGGCTCATAGAATTGGTTATCCAATTGTTTTGAAAGTTGCATCACCAGATATTTTACATAAAACTGAGGGAAGAGTTGTCAAACTTGGAATAGATAATGACGAAGAGCTTGAAGCTGGTTATGAAGAAGTCTTGTCGAATGCCAAAAAGAATTTTCCAGAAGCACAGATTATGGGGGTTACAGTCTATAGAATGGTCCGATCTTCAATTGAATTTGCACTTGGGGCAAAAAGAGATCCGATCTTTGGTCCACTTGTTATGTTCGGCTTAGGCGGCATATATATTGAGGTTTTTAACGATTTTCGCATTCGTTTAGCCCCAGTTAGCATTGAAGAAGCCCATGAAATGATAAAAAAGATTAAATCCTATGAACTACTGACAGGCTACAGAAATACTCAGAAATTTGATCTGGAATCGATTGCCAAAGCCATATCAGGGCTTTCATCACTCATGTTAGATTTTCCTGAAATAAAAGAAGTTGATATTAATCCGATTCGTTTAGCAAAAAGTAATGGTGGAATTCTAGCCTTAGATGCTAAGGTTATTTTTGATTCAGTAAAAAAAATAGGGTAGAATAGATAAACGGAGGGAAGTTTTGTCTGTAAAAAAAGAATTATTAACGGGAAATGATGTTGTTCTAAAGGCGGCTCTTTTAGCGGGCGCGAATTACTTTGCCGGTTATCCGATTACTCCTTCAACTGAAATTATGAATGGTTGGGCCAAACTAGCCGCTTCTGATCGTTCACTCGAATTTCTTCAAACTGAAGATGAAATCTCTGCGGGGATGGCTACGATCGGGGGGCTATTGGCCGGGAAAAAAGCTTGGACGGTGACAGCAGGAGTTGGCCATATATTAATGCAAGACCCAATGGTTTTAGCCGAGACACTTTCATTACCTTTTGTGATGTACGTCGGACAACGCGGCGGCCCGTCTACTGGAACCGTCATCTATTCACAACAAGAGCTAAACTTGGCTCGCTACGGTGGCAATAGCGAGGGCTTAAGAGTCGTTTATGCTCCGAGTAATATCCAAGAACTTTTTGAAATTACTCAAAAAGCCTTTTATACCGCTTGGCGCTATCAATTGCCAACAATCATTTTAGGTGATGGGTACCTAACGAAAACCTTGAGCCCAGTTGACGTGAGTAAAGTATTGCCTCAAGAAAAAGCTAAGCCATATTTTCTAAAAGATGAAATAAAACATTTAAGAAACTGTTTTTCAAGAGAAGAAGAATTGGCTGAACATCTGAACACTCTATTCGCCAAGTATGCTGCTGCTAGTCGACAAATTGTTGAATCTGAATCATATAAGATAAACGATGCTAAGGTAGTGGTCTTTGCCTGGGGAACGGTCGGTTTTGCCGCTAAAGTGGCTGTTTCAAACTTACGTAAAAAGGGCAAAGCAGTTGGCCTTTTCCGACCAATTACAATGAGACCTTTTGACGATAAAAATGCGATTCGCGCCGTAAAAAAAGCTAGAAAAATCTTGATTGCCGAATCAAGTGGTGGGCAATTTGGCCGAATTGTCAGAGAGACTTTATCACAAGCTACCAAGGCTGAATATGTTAGACTTTACAAACCAGCCGAGGGGATTACGCCAGAAGAAATAGAAGAAAAATTAACAGGGATGCTTTAAATGTCAGAACCAAGATATCCAAATTGTTTGAATCAAAAATCTAAACCGAGCAATTTTTGCCCTGGATGCGGCTACGGGATAATTTTAAAAGCCTTAGGTCAAGTTATTGATGAAATGGAGATTGCCCCACGAACCGTTATGGCGGTTGATATTGGCTGTAATCTATTGGCTTGGGATTATTATAAGCTCGATACAATTCAAACTCATCATGGCCGTGTTACCCCCCTAACTGTTGGTTACAAAAGAGCTAAGAAAGATAGCGTCATGATTGGGATTGCCGGTGACGGGGGATTATATGCAATTGGTCTTCAGGGTTTTCTACACGCAGCCCATAGAGACGATGCCGTAACAATTATTGGCGTTAACAATACGATTTATGCGATGACTGGCGGGCAGTTAGCCCCAACCTCATTGCCATATCAAGTCACAGATTCATCGCCAGATGGTAAGTTTACGTATGATAAACCAGTCTTTGGCCCAGAGTTAACCAAGGATTGGGCTAATAGTCAGGCCTATTTAGCACGAGCGAGCGTTTTAAATGTACCGGAGTTGAAGCAAATGCTAAAAAAAGCGATCGAAAGACAGATTGAAGGCCATTTTTCCTTCGTTGAGGTACTTTCGTTTTGTCCAACAAACTGGAAGACAGATGCAAAAGAAACAATTGAAATGACGGAAAATCTGGAAAAAATATTCAAAACAGGGGTAATAAATGGATAATAAAAATATTATTAAAGTCATAATTGCTGGCGAGGGAGGGCAGGGCGTTCAAAGTATTGCTCATATTCTAACCCGAGCCGCTTTCGCGGTCGGTTTAAACGTCTCTTTTATGCCGAATTATGGAGTTGAACAAAGAGGTGGGATATCATTAGGCTTTATCCAGCTTGGGAATGGGGCTATCGGTTTTCCTAAATTTGCTAAGGCTGACATTTTGCTTGTTATGAGGGATCGAGCAATCGAAAGAACGAAACAATATATAGACAAAAACACTTTATACATCTATGACTCTGACCTTATCCATACAGACAAGCTGTCGGATATTTATGTCCAGAAACTACCGATTCCGGCAACTAGTGTGGCTAGCCAAAAACTAGATCCGAGGGTTTTTAACATTATTCTACTTGGGGCGATAGTCGCAGAGGTAGGCTTAATAAAAGATAAGTTTATCGAAAAAGAAATAGATAAGAATTTTGCTGATAAATATAAAGATAAACCGCAATTTAAACATCTAAACAAAAAGGCTTTTGAGTTAGGTAAAAAACTTGCAAAAGAAGGATATAAACAATGAAGCTCCAAGAAAAAACCTTTGAAGAAAAAGATAAAAAATGGACTCAATTTC
>CAIMLA010000039.1 GCA_903842085.1 uncultured bacterium
CATCGTATCGCCATCCTCAACCAGATATTCTTTACCTTCCAGGCGAACCTTACCGGCCGTTCGAGCGCCGTTCCAACCTTTATATTCAATTAAATCCCGGTAATTAACCGTTTCGGCCTTGATAAAGCCCCGTTCAAAATCGCCGTGGATAACCCCCGCGGCTTGAGGGGCGGTCCAACCTTGATGAATTGTCCACGCCTTGATCTCTTTTTCGCCAGCCGTAAAATATGTCTGTAAGCCCAATAGGTCAAAGCTTTTTCTTACTAAAATACTTAGGCCTGGTTCATCTTGTCCTAATTCATGTAAATACTCTTTTTTATCTGAGTCCGATAATTCATTCAAATCACCCTCAATTTTTGCAGAAATAATGACAGCATTGCTTGGTTTTAGGTTGATTGACTCTGGTTTGAAATTGGCTAAATGTTTTTCGTCCCCATTGACGATATAAAGATGTGGTTTTGCCGAAAGTAGATTCATCTCTCTGATCAGATCAACTTCCTTCTCGGTCAACTCCAAATCACGAACCGCGATATTTTTATCGAGTGATGCCTCGACTTTTTTAAAAACGATCAAATGATCTTTTAGTTTAGGGTTAGTCTTTAACTCCTTTTCGGTTTTTTCAACGCGCCGTTTGACCGTTTCTAGATCGGCTAAAATAAGTTCTGTTTTGATTGTTTCGATATCACTGACTGGATTGATATCGCCCTCGACGTGGATGACGTTCTTGTCGTCAAAGACCCTAATAACCTCCGAAATAGCATCACAAGAACGAACGTGAGAGAGGAATTTATTACCCAAGCCCTCACCTTTGGCCGCACCTTTCACTAGACCGGCAATATCGACAAACTCGACGACGGCCGGAACGATTTGATTAGTTGGAATGACCGCGGCTAATTCAGCTAGGCGATGATCGGGGACTGGGACAATGCCAATATTAGGATCAATAGTGCAAAACGGATAATTTTGAGCATCAACCTTATTTTTAGTGAGCGCATTGAAGAGAGTCGATTTTCCGACGTTTGGCAGTCCGACGATCCCAATAGATAAGCCCATGGTGTCTCCTTAATTAAAATCACGATTAATTTTAGCATATAATTGACAAGTTATCATGCAAAAAAAGACAACTTGAGATTTTTGACAAAAAGATGGATAATTAAAAAGTCTGATCTAAATCAAAAAAGAAAAATATTACTAAAGTGAAAAAAATACTCTTCATATTAGTGGCCTTAACAGCAAGCTTGTTTTTTAACGCTCTTTTTGTAAATAAATCTTATGCGGCCGAAGTTGCAAATCCAATTCTATCCCCAATGTGTGGACTAGATATCGCGCTTGTGGTGGACGTTTCGGGAAGCATTGATCAAAACGAATTTGATAATATGAAAACTGCTTTGACCTGTTATGTCCTTGCTCTCTCGACGACACCCGTCCCCACCTATTTTTCGTTATCGGTTTTTAGTAGTGAGTACCAAGGCTCTCCTGCTGCAGCCGTTGTGCTTCCTCTTACCAAAAATTCAGGAGCGGACACACAAAAGATAATTAATGCTATCAATGGTATGCCCAAAATAAACATGGGAACTAACTGGGCGGCAGGAATCGCTACTGGTCGTTCAACTTATAATGCTGATCCTCGTCCAGACATTCCAAATATGATGATTTTTATGACTGACGACAATCCAAATGCCCCTGGTCCTAACAATGCCCCTGTTTGTGGCAATAATGGAACTGTTGTTGAAAATTGCCCAGAGGCCTTAGCAGCAGCAATCCTTGAGGCTAACACCACAAAGTCGCAAGGAATTAGAATCTTAGCTTTTGGGGTAGGTGATCAATACCAAGTTATAAATCTAACAAAGATCGCAGGACCGATTCAAAACGATATAAACGTGACCAAATCAGATGTTATTACAGGTAGCTTTACTGATATAAAGGCCGATATGGGTAGCCGGTTAAAGGAATTTGCTAATGCTCAATGTGAAGGCGGAATCCGACAGGTCGATGTTTGTGGGACGAAAAAGGACGGGATTTGTGGAAAAATCATAAATATCTGCAATTCTGGATATTTTCGTGACCTTGAGGATACAACCTGTGCTGAAAATTGGGAATGTTTTGGTTTATACGGCGGGAGTCGCTACACCTGTTCTATTACCAAGACGCCCATAAACGGAGTTTGCGGTAAGACCGCGGGCTTATGTCTTTCTGGCACGTATTCAGATTCACCAGGCGACACGGCAAAGGAGAAAAGGTGGACCTGTTTGGGTGAAGTCTGTGGTAAAAACTCGAGTATTTGTACGGCGGCCATTGCCACCGAAGCACCAAAGGATTGTGGTGATTGGTGCAGATTAATTCGCTTTTTAAGGAAGTTTTTCCAGTATATGTTGTATTTTGTCGCCCCGCTGGCTCTATTGATGGTAGTTTGGGGTGGGATAATCTATATCACTTCAAATGGGGATGAAGAGAAAACAAGAAAAGGGAAAAGAATCATCATGTATGCCTTGATTGGAGTAGTTATTGTGACAGGGATATTTGGTATGATTACTTTAACTGCAAGTTTGATAAAGTGATCAAGCGATCCAGAAATATCTGTTTTGATCGGTTGGTCGAAAGTGTAGTGTGAGCCTTGATAATATTAACGGCTTGTTTGAGAGGAGCATAATTTTGAAAAAATATCTTTGTGTGACCAGTTTAATCATTTTCAACCTTTGTTTTGCCTGGGGGTTTTTGGGCAGAAATGAAGCGTATGCCTACACGGTTGTGCCCAATCCACCTTTATCCCAGCCCTGTAATGTGGCTTTGATTATTGACAGCTCAGGGAGCATCGGAAATAACATGAGGACTTATCAAAATGCTTTTATAACTTTCGCGGAGGCTCTTAGTGGGAAAAATACGCAATTTTCGGTAACAGACTTCGATATATCTGGACGTGTCCTTCAGGCCTTCACTTCTAATATTGACACAGTAAAAGCAGCAATTCTACAAACTAAATCAGGTGGATCGACTAACTGGGAAGATGGTCTAGTAAAGGGTCGATCAACTTTTACGGGGAGATCCGATCGACCAAACTTAGTAATTTTTGCTTCTGATGGAGGAGCAAATGCATCAAATGAGTCAAGTGCTCCAAGTGGATCAGGCGGGGCAAGATCGCCAGGGGCTTTTAGTACTACCGCCGTCGAAAGAGCAGTTGCGATCGCAAACGACCTCAAGAGCAATTACAAAGCAAGAATCCTGGCCATCGGAATCACTGATAATGGTGGACCAGGAGTAGATACCTTGCAAGCAATCTCTGGTCCGAACGTCGATACAGGAGACATTACAACCTCTGATGTTATTACGACTGACTTTGCTGGTTTGGCCGCAAAGCTAGGAGCTCTAGCAACTGAGGAATGTTCGATTCCGATAACCGAAAAAGATGCCCCGCCTACCCCAATCCCGAGCCTCATTAGGGAATGTCACAAGTCATTTATGGGTTGGTGGGATTGGTGTGCGGTCGTGCCAACAGCTCGTTACGTTCTTACTATTCTGTTAGGTCTTTTTGGTTCAGTCGCGGTCTTGATGATTATCTGGGGAGGGATCCTCTACATAACCTCTAGAGGAGATGAAGAAAAGATAAAGAAAGCTAAAAAAATAATTTTATTTACGCTAATTGGGATATTAATCGTGACTGCGACCTGGGGTTTGATCTCGTTAACGGCTAGTTTGATTGGAGTGGTCTGATAAAGTCGCTACCACCAACTTCGATTCCACATCAATAAACCCTTGTCCAACGGTTATAGATGGTAGATAATATAAATACCAACGTGTCTATGGAGGGACGGTGCAAATAAAGTCGATATCAGAAGAAAAAAAAGAAAACAAAAAAACCTTTTTGTGGACAAAAAAAATTATTATTATTGCTTCGGCAGTAGTCTTGCTCTTTTTAGTCGCAATAACAAGTGCTCTTTTTATCTCTCCCTATCTTAAGACTCAAGCAACCTTAAAACCGCTCAACCTCAGTGCTAGCTATAAAGTCAATGAAAGCCCAGGGTTTACCCTCAAGACTTCAAAATCAGCCGGAATGGCAAACTTTAAGTCTGGACTCAATGAAGTCAAATCTGGCGGGACAACTATCTCAGCGAAAGTCTTAAAGGATAATAAACAACAAAACGTCAATGTCCAAATCGCTCAGGACAGTAACTATCAGCTAAAAATGACTTTAATCGATACTGACGAACTAAGTCCTGGCAAATATCAGTTAGTGACAACAGTTCAAACGCCACAAACCTTTGGTCAGCAAATGATAAAGCAAGAATACACCCAAGACTTCACCTGGGGGGTTCTCTCAATCAACCCAGATAAAGCAAGCTATAAATCAGGTGAAGAAGCTAAACTAGCTATTGCCGTCTTAAATGACAAAGGTCAAATGGACTGTGCCGCTAAAGTCTCTCTCTCAATCACTGATCCAAATGGTCAAACGATCACTCTCTCAACTGATAACAAAACAATCACGATCTCAGAAACATGCCAAGTCTATGATAAAGTTTTAGAACCAGACTTCTTTGCTAACTACAAAGTCACGACTCCAGGAACCTATAAACTAAACCTTCATGCTGAAACCGCTCTTGGGACTCATGATATCACCGACGGTCTCTTAGTCGAAGATAACCCCGCCTTTACTATCCAAAGAGAAGCTCCAACTAGAATCTATCCGATCAAAGACTATACGACCAAACTAAACATTACCGCTCAAGCAGACTTTACCGGGACCATCACCGACACCGTCCCA